>JBQTHL010000013.1:0-144419 GCA_052389915.1 Panacagrimonas sp. | reverse complement strand
CACGGCGATGAGCGTAGATTCCATACCGGACTCCTCCTGTGGTTGCTGCTGATGACCAACACATCCAGCGTGGCACTCAGATGCCGATCAAAACAGCAGGAGGAGTCCATTCCATCATTCAAGCCGAAGCCGCTTTGCGGCTCGGCTTAATTCAGGCGGTGGGCGGCTTATGGAGAGGTGGAGAGAATGAGCGAATTGACCATCTGGACGTTGGATTGGGTGCCCGAAGGTCCGCGTGGATTTGTGCGCGACTTGCGGTTGCGATGGGCATGCGAGGAAGCAGAGCTCGCTTACGCGGTTCAAACGATCCCGTTTGATGGCCGCGAGACGAATCATCTCGCCAGTCAGCCTTTTGGTCAGATTCCGATTTTGAGTGACGGTCCACTCGAGATATTCGAAAGTGGCGCAGGGCTTCTACATCTTGCAGAGAAAACCGACAAGCTGATGCCCCGAGATTCAGGCGGACGAGCACATACGCTGCAATGGGCAGTCGCCGCACTCAATTCAATAGAGATGGTCAGCGTACCTTGGTGGTTTCTATCTATTTCCGGCAACCCCGACAATAACCTTACCGGATGGATGAGCAAGCGCCTCGATCAACTCGAGGCCGTTCTGTGCAACCGCGATTGGCTCGCGGCGGGTCGGTTCACTGTCGCGGATCTGCTGATGGCGGATGTGCTGCGCGTCCCGATGGTGCGGGCTTTCGGCAATCGTTCGGCTACCGAAGCTTACATAGCGCGAATAACCGATCGTCCGGCATTCAAGAAAGCGTTTGCAGATCAGATGGCCCATTTCGAGTTGGCTGACGAGAGGCGGGCTTAATCTGTGTTGCCTGCCCACAATGCACTCGAGCTGGGCAAGCGGTTTGTAAGCTGAGGCGGTGGTGGAAACACCGAGCACCGTCTCGGCTGCCGAACTCAAGCCGGTCGGTGACGAAGCGGCGCCGATCTGCATCTGCCAACTGGTGGCGTACTTCGGGTTGTATCCGGTCTTAGGAAATTTCGCAGGTGCGCTCCGTACCAGGTGACACCGGAGTGTTTCATCGAGACCAGTGATGCGGTCTCAGAACTGATGATGCCGTTCTCGCCGCTGCCCTCGGGGTCCGCAGCCGGGACGTGTTGGCAACAGAAGGATCTAGCCATCATAGGGTCGGCAAATCCGCGGAAAATGCCGGGATGGGTCGCCGGTGCGTCACCGCGGATCGTCATGGCGACGCGGCCGCTTCGTCCCGCGAAGCGAGTGTCGATGATCTCGATGCAAATAACGGACTGAGCTCGCATCCGGCCAGGCCTCGGGCGCAACGACTAGCTGGCAAGGCCCGCCGCCGGCTGGCGGAAAACCCGAGACGGTCAACCGCCGCGGCGAGCCGCCCGGTCCTTCGGCCCTCCGCCCGACGGTGCGGGCGAAGGGCCCCTCGCCCGCCTTACTTCTTGCAGGCGGGGTCGGTCTTCGACTCTTCTGTAGTGCAGGTGGCGGTCTGGATTTTCTCGCCGGCGCGCTCGACGTCTTTGCCGGCGCCTTCCATCGTGTTGCAGCCGGACAGGAACGTCATGCCGAGCAAGGCGCTGGCGGTGAACAATCCGGCGATCAGGTTTTTCATGTTTGTCTCCGTTGAGTTGTGGACTGGAACAGCGCTGATCGGGCGATCAAGGCCGCAACACGGCTTTACCAAAAGTCATTCCGACCGCCGGCCCTGCTCTAAGCGCTTGATTCCCCGCATTACCGCGGGCAGGCGTCGGCCCGGCCCATGCTGCATAGCGCAGGCGGCCCGGACACCGTCATGCAATTTCCCCGGGAGCGAGAGCGTTACAAGCCATGCGAAGCTGCGGGAGCCATCCTTGCGGGCTAAACCATCTGTCACTGCCATAAAGATGAGGAAACAGATCATGCCGTCGTGGATGGAAGCCTGGATGGACAAGGTTTTTCTGGATAACACCGTGGAGGCTTGGCTGACCGCCCTGGCGATTGCGGTGGCCATCAACCTGGTGGTGGCCCTAGTCAAGGGCATAGCAGTGAGTCGATTGGTGACGCGTGCGGCGCGCACCCAGACCGGTGTGGACGACGCGTTCGTAACGGCACTGAGGGCCACCAAGCAGTTCCTCGTGTTCTTCGTCTCGCTGATGATCGGCAGCCGCTCGCTGGAACTGTCGGACCGGGTGGACCTGGTGATCGGTGGCGCCGCCACCATCGCGGCATTCGTACAGCTCGGACTGTGGGTGTCCGCCGGCATCGCGTTCTGGCTGGAGCGATCGCGCTCGCGCGCCATGATTGCCAACGCCGCCGCGGCAACCAGCCTGGCCGCGATGGGCTTCATCCTGCAGACCTTGTTGTGGACCCTGGTCGTGCTGCTGGCGCTGGACAACCTGGGCATCAACATCACCGCGCTGGTGGCGGGCCTGGGCATCGGGGGCGTGGCCATCGCGCTGGCCGTGCAGAACATCCTCGGAGACCTGTTCGCCTCGCTGTCGATCGTCATCGACAAGCCCTTCGTGATCGGCGACTTCATCATCGTGGACGATTACATGGGCACGGTGGAGTACGTCGGCCTCAAGACCACGCGCGTGCGGAGCTTGGGCGGCGAGCAGATCATTTTTCCCAACGGCGATCTGCTCAAGGCGCGCACGCGCAACTACAAGCGGATGATCGAGCGGCGAGTGATCTTCAGCTTCGGGCTGGATTACGACACGGACCCGGCCAAGCTCGCAGCCGTACCGAAGACGCTTCAGGCCATCATCGAGTCCAAGGACAAGGTGCGTTTCGAGCGTGCGCACTTCCAGAAATTCGGCGCCTCGTCGCTGGACTTCGAAGTCGTGTACTGGATGCTCGACGCCGATTTCAACCGCTACATGGACGTGCAGCAGGCGATCAACCTGGAAATGCTCGCTGCGTTCGCCGAGGCTGAAATCCTGTTTTCGTTTCCCACGCAGGCGCTGCGCATGGTGGGCCCGGTGAATGTGACGACGTCCGTGGCCGAGCGATCGGAAAACGATGCGGAGAAGCGGCCGGAAGAATCGGCTCCAAACGGTCGCGGCGCGCCGACCAGACTCGCCGGAGTTTCCGATCCAGCCAAACGCACGGACCTGTCCTGAATCGTTGGCATCCTGCATTGCCCGCACGGTCGTCTCGAACGCGATAACCTCTCCAAGTGACTTATTTATATGGATAAAGTCCGTTCGATCTATCGGGCGCGGACCTTGCGCCGATGTTCCTGCCCCACCCGCAACGTGGCGTGCGAGGGCAGGCAACCGTAGCAGTTGTACCGGTTGCCTTGACGGTCGGCACTCGCCCGGCCAAACCAACCTTTCAAGGAGTATCGAATGAACACGGACAAAGCAGCGGAAATGACCCACGACGCAGCCCACAGCGCTTCGGCGGATAAGGCCAAGGGTCGCACCAAGGAATTCCTTGGCAGCGCCAAGGCCAAAGTCGGCAGCCTCATCGGCAACGAAGAGATGGAAGCCAAGGGCCACGTGCTGAATGCCGAAGGCAAGACCGACCGCCTGAAGGGCGAGATCAAGGAGAAAATCGAAGACGGCAAGAACATGGTCAAGGCCGGCGTCGGTGTTGTGAAGGACAAGATCGACGAGATGCGCAGCAAGTAATTGCTCTTGTTACGCCGGGTTTGCGCAAGCAAATCCGCACAGGCTCATGACGGATCGGCATCGAGTCGTTCCGCTCATGAGCCTGTGTATCTCGATACCCCAGGCGCTGCGACGGGAACGAGACCCGCCCTGATTGCAGCACCTGAACCCGGGGCCGTACCGGCGCCGGGACCATCAGGAGAATTACCATGCAAAAACCACCTCTCGTCACGGGCATCTTCGATGACCGCGACAGCGCCGAGCGCGCGTACGGATCTGTCGCAGCACGCGGCTACGATGTCGGAGACGTCAATCTGGTCATGTCGGACGTCACCCGAACCCGCCATTTCGGCGACAAGGAAGTAAAGACCGAGCTCGGTAACAAGGCCGCTGGAGGCGCCGGCGTCGGTGGTGCCATCGGCGGAACCGTAGGTGCCATCGCGGCTGCCGTCGCGGCCATCGGCACCACGCTGTTGCTTCCCGGGCTGGGGCTCGTCATCGCCGGGCCACTCGCTGCTGCCGTTGCGGGCGCGGGTGCCGGAGCGGCGGCGGGCGGTCTGGTAGGCGCTCTCGTTGGCTGGGGCATTCCGGAGGCGCGGGTCAAGGAATACGAATCGGCCATCAAGGACGGCAAGATCCTGATGGCGGTGCAGCCGCGCACTGCAGACGACCAACTCCACTTCGACCAGGAGTGGAAGCGGTACACCGGTCCTATCCTGGTGTAAGCAAACTCCCGAGAGTATCCCCTCCCCGCGCGACCGCGGGGAGGGTCTTGGCCGAGGTATTGCGCGACGCGGTCGCAGGTTTCGCGCGTGATGAGTACGCTAGCTTGGCCAAGTCCAAAAGCCTGTCTCGTCATGCCTTTCGATCCCGTGCACGAAGTGCTGTCGTTCTGGTTCGGCGAAAGCCGGGACGATGCAGAAGTCGCCGCCTCTCGCGAGAAGCTCTGGTGGGGCGCAGACCCGCAAATCGATTCGGAGATCGGGATGCGCTTCGGGGATCTGCATCGCAGCGTCGCAGCCGGCATTCGCGAAACCTGGGCGGGCACAGCAGATGGGCAGCTCGCGCTGATCGTAGTTCTCGATCAATTCTCGCGCATGATGTATCGAGGGCAACCCGCAGCCTTTGCTTGTGACGGCCTGGCGCGCAGTCTGTGCCTGGAGGGACTGGAACGCGGCGTCGACGCGAATCTGCGTCCCATCGAGTGCGTCTTCTTCTACCTGCCGCTGGAACACTCGGAGTCGCTCGAACACCAGCGTCGCTGCGAGACCTTGTTTTCAGATCTCGTGAAACAGGTGCCGCCGGCGCAGCACGCGCTGTTCGATTACTACGTCGGCTACGCGACGAAGCACCGCGAGGTTGTCGAGCGGTTTGGACGTTTCCCGCATCGGAATCTCGTTCTCGGCCGGCCTTCGACCAGGGAGGAAATCGAGTTCCTGAAATTGTCGGGGTCCTCTTTCTGAAAGAACTCCTCGCCTTCTCCGATAAAGCCGCAGGCTAAACTGTCTGATGCGTTTGTCAGGCGGGTCTTTTCCAGGGAGTGGGCGTGGTGGCGTCAATCGGTAATCGCGGGCGATGACGACGGCGCGAAAACTCTGGCTGGGATTTGGAACGCTGATTGGGCTGCTCGTTCTGTCGAGCGTGGCGATCACGCTGCGGGTCTGGTCCATCGACGCGCAGGTCGGCGAAATGGCGCGCGCGCGTAACCTCAGCGCCACGACCGCGCAACTGGAGACCAATGTCCTGGCCTATGTGCTGGGCGTGCGTACCTACCTGCAAACCGGAGATGCGACCGCTCTGCAGGCGAGCGAAGAGGATGCCGCAGCAGTCGAGCGAAACCTGCTGGAGTACGAACGCCTCGCCACCACCGCTGCCGGAGAAGTCATGGCAGACCACTTCGTCCCGATGTGGCGGGAGGTCCAGATTCTGGGCGAAGCCCTGGTCGATCCGGACAACCGCGAACTGAAACTGGTGCACTCGAAGCGGCTCTACGAGCTGCGCACGGCATTGGAAAAACTGCTGGACGGGGAAATGCAGGTCGAGGCCAACGACATCTACAACAACCGTCGCGATGCGGCGGTGCGCGATACGCAGACCATCGTCGGATTCACCCTGATTCTGCTCGCCGTCGGCACGCTGATCGCGGTGGCGACCAGCTTGGCGGTCGGCCGGCGCGTGATCGAGAACGAGCACCAGCTATGGGCCAGCCGCGAGCAGTTGAGGGTGACGCTTGCCAGCATCGGCGACGCCGTGATCACCACCGACACGCAGGGCAAGGTGACCTACCTCAACGCGGTAGCAGAGTGTCTAACGGGCTGGAGCAACGATGCGGCCGCCGGAAAGGCCTTGGCGACGGTGTTCCACATCGTCAACGAGCACAGCAGAAAGCCGGTGGACAATCCGGCTCTGAAAGCCCTGTCCGAAGGCATCGTCGTCGGACTTGCCAACCATACCGTGCTCATCGCCAGGGACGGCAGCGAGCATCCCATTGACGACAGCGCAGCGCCGATCCGCGACGAGCAGGGCCAGGTTGCGGGGGTGGTGCTGATCTTCCGCGACGTCACCGAGCGCAATCGTCTCGAGAACGAGCTGCGCCAGAACGCTGCCGATCTGTCCGAGGCGGATCGGCGCAAGGATGAATTCCTGGCGATGCTGGCGCACGAACTGCGCAACCCGCTGGCTCCCATCAGCAATGCGCTGCATGTCATGCGCTCGAGCGGTGGAAGCGGCACCACGGCCGCGACGGCCACCACGATGATGGAACGCCAGGTCGGCCAGATCGTACGGCTGGTGGACGATCTGCTGGACGTGAGCCGCATCAGCCGCGGTAAAATCGAGTTGCGCAAGGGAAGGATCGAACTCGCCTCGGTCGTTCACCACGCCGTCGAAGCTGCCGGCCCGCAGTTCGCGAGCAAGGATCACGACCTGACCGTCACCCTGCCCTCGCAGCCGGTGTATCTGGACGCGGATCCGGCGCGCCTGGCACAGGTGGTGGGAAACCTGCTGAACAATGCGGCCAAGTTCACCGACCCCGGCGGCCGCATCGCGTTGACGGTGGAACGCGGGAAAGAGCACGTAGCGATCCGCGTACGCGATAGCGGCATCGGCATTGCCGCCGAGCAGCTTCCCCGCATCTTCGACCTGTTCGCACAGGCCGATACCTCGCTCGGGCGTACCGAGAGCGGAATCGGCATCGGTCTTTCGTTGGTGAAGAAGCTGGTCGAGTTGCACGACGGTACGGTGGCCGCCAGCAGCCCTGGTTTGGGCGCAGGCAGCGAGTTCCTCGTGTATCTGCCGATCATCGGCCAGGGGCCCGACGCGGTGCCGCAACAGCCGCGGGTGGGCGAGCCGGGAATGCTGCCGCCGCGGCGGATCCTGGTCGTCGACGACAACCAGGACTCCGCCGCGTCGATGGCCGCTCTGCTCGAACTGGATAGTCACGAAACTCATATCGCCTGGGATGGCGTGGCGGCGGTCGACGCCGCTGCGTCCTGGCTTCCCGACGTGGTGCTGCTGGACATCGGCCTGCCCGGACTCAACGGCTACGAGGTCGCGCGCAGGATTCGCGAGCAGCCCTGGGGGAAACGGATGGTGCTGGTCGCGGTGACCGGTTGGGGTCAGGAAGCCGACCGCAGCAAATCGAGAGACGCTGGGTTCGACGCTCACCTGGTCAAGCCGGCGAGCCACGCCAGCATCGTCAGGGTGCTGACAGATTTTCCTCCCGCAGCGGTTTGACGGCTTGCGGTGCGGGGGCGGAATTGGTGGGTCGTGCAGGGATCGAACCTGCGACAAATTGGTTAAAAGCCAACTGCTCTACCGACTGAGCTAACGACCCGAATTCGTGCTGCCGTGGATGACGCCCGACGCGATGGACGCGCCGGGCGCGAATGATACTGGACGCGGAGCCCGGCGAAACCTGCTCACGACCGATATCGGGTGGGATCGGCGATCCCCGCGGCCGCAAACCCCTCCGAGCGCAGGCGGCAGGAATCGCATCGACCACAGGCTCGGCCTTCCTCGTCCGCCTGGTAACAGGAAACGGTTTGCGAGAAATCGACGCCCAAAGCCGTACCCTCTTCCACGATCCGTGCCTTGGTCCACTCGATCAAGGGGGCATGAATCCTGATGGGCCGCCCTTCGACGCCGGCTCGCGTGGCGACGCGAGCGAGACTCTGAAAAGCGTCGATGAAGCCAGGACGGCAATCCGGATACCCCGAGTAATCCACGGCGTTGACGCCGATGAAGATGTCCTGCGCTTCGAGCACTTCCGCCCAACCCAGCGCGAGGGACAGGAACAGCGTGTTGCGCGCCGGAACATAGGTCGCCGGCACGCCGCTGCTCGCAGATTCGGGAAGCGGGATCGTCGAATCGGTCAAGGCCGAGCCGCCAAGCGTGTGCAGGTCGATGTGCATGACACGATGCCCGGCAGCGCCGAAGTGTCGTGCGATCACGGTCGCAGCATTCAGTTCGGCGACGTGGCGCTGACCATAGGCAACCGACAACGCGTGCACTTCGAACCCCTGGTGCAGCGCCAGCGCCAGTACGGTGGCCGAATCGAGCCCGCCGGACAACAGCACCACCGCTCTGGGTTTCGCGCCGACGGTCACGTCGATCTCAACGGCCGGCCACGTTGCCCCAGAGCAGCTTGTGGAGCTGGAGCTGGAAGCGAACGGGAAGTCGATCGGCGACGATCCAGTCGGCCAGATCCGTTATCGGGACTTGCTCGTGGCTCGGCGAAAAAAGCACCGTGCAGCGTCGGACAAGATTGCGTTCGCGAACCAGGCTTCTGGCCCACTCGTAGTCGGTGCGATCGCAGATCACGAATTTGATCTCGTCATCGGGTCCGAGCAGATCGAGATTCGACCAGAGATTGCGTGCGGATTCGCCGGAACCGGGAGTCTTGATGTCGACGATGCGGCTGACCCGTGGATCCACGCCCGATACGTCGATGGCGCCACTGGTTTCCAGCGAAAGCTGGTAACCCCGATCACACAGCGCCGTCAGCAAGGGAAGGCAGGACTTCTGCGCCAGGGGCTCGCCGCCGGTCACGCAAACATGGGAGACCCCGTAGGCCTCGACTTCCGCCGCGACGTCATCGAGCAGTCGAGTCTTTCCGCCATGAAATGCGTAAGCCGTGTCGCAGTATTGGCAGCGAAGCGGACACCCGGTCAGCCGGACGAACACCGTGGGCAGCCCAGTGCGGCTGGACTCGCCCTGAAGCGAAAGAAATATCTCGGTGACGCGGACGCTGACTTCGCTGGCTTTTCGCGTCGCCGCCTCGATCTCGACCGGCTCACCCACCCAACTGGTCGAGCTTCTGCTTGGCGAGGTTGGCCGCATTGGTGCTCGGGAACTCTCTCAGCACACGCTGGAGCGAGGCCCTGGCTTCGGCCGGCCGATTGGTTTCGATCTGGGCCAGGCTGAGCTTGTAAAGACCGTCCGCCATCTTGGGACTGCTCGGGAATCGTTGGACCAACGACTGGAAACTGGCAACCGCACCGGGGTAGTCGCGCTTTACCAACTGCGCCTCGCCCATCCAATACCAGCCGTTGTCCGCGTACCGACCCTGCGGCCACTGGTCGAGCATGGCGCGGAAGCCTTTTACCGCCTCATCGTACTTGCCGTTCTTGAGCAGATCGAAGGTGCCCAGGTAAGCGCGTTCTTCTTCCGGCGTGGCGACAGCCGCTTTCGGAGTTGCTGCCGGCGCAAGCGTTCCAGGAGAGGTCGTCGGGACGGTGGCGGACCCAGCCAATCCCGCGGCCGCAGTGGCGGCAGTGGCGCCGGACTCGACCCGCTGCATGCGGCGATCGAGGTCCAGATAAAGATCCTTGGCGCTCTTCTCGCGTGCATCGAGATCGAAGCGAAGCTTTTCGATATCTCCGCGCAGCAGGCGGGTTTCTTCCCGCAGCCGGCTCAGGTCCTGGTCCGATTGACTGGAATTCAGTGCATCCAGCCGGCGCGACAATTGCGCCGTCTTGGTTTCCACGTCCTGCAGGCGACGCTCTTCCGGAGAGAGCACCGTCGCGGACGAACCGCTGATGGGACCTCCAAAATCGGCGCAACCCGCCAGCCACAGCGCGGACGCGCCGACGATCATGAATTTGGAGATGCGACGCACCGTCATTTCAGGAATTCCCTGTCACCCGAGAACCGGAGTCCAAGCAGTACCGAACCATTCAGAACGGGGTGACTTCGACGCGGCGGTTCTTGGCCCAGGCCGTTTCGTCGTGGCCCGGATCGACCGCACGCTCTTCGCCATAGCTGACGATGCTCAACTGCACGGCGCTGGCGCCACCGCTGAGCAATGCCGCTTGAACCGAATTGGCACGACGCTCGCCCAGACCGACGTTGTACTCGCGCGTACCGCGCTCGTCGCCATGCCCTTCCAGCCGGACCTTGGCGGTCGGATTGACAGCGAGGTACTTGGCAGCCCGCGACGCAACGGCTTGTCCGCTCGCGCTGAGTTCGCTGCTGTCGAATTCGAAATAGACCGTGCGCTCCGCAAGCGACAACTTGTTGAAGTCTCCCGATACGGCGGAGCCGGCTCCGGAAGCATCGCTCGCTCCGCTGGTGCTCAGGCCGCTGGTGTCGCTCGAACTGCTAGCCACCCCTGCCCCAGCACCGGCGTCCTTGTTGGACTTGCTGGCGCATCCCGCGGCGACCAGACCTGCTACCACAACCGAGCTGAGAATGAACTGCTTGAACATCGTAAATCTCCTAAAGAAATCCCAAACCACGAAAATAGTAATTTATCCGATCAACGTTGCAACGGCGACCACGCGGGCTCGCGCACATCGCCAGTCTGACGCAATCTTTGTCGCACCCGACCGTCGGTGCTGACCGTCGCCAGTTCGGCGCCCTTGGGACCCTGTGTGGCGTAAATCACCACTGCCCCGTTCGGCGCAAAACTCGGACCTTCGTCGAACCGACCGTCCGGGCTCAGCAACTTCATGGACCCGGTAGCCACTTCTAGAAGCGCAATACGATATCGGGATTCCGTAAGATTAACCAGCACCAGATTCTTGCCGTCCGGCGAATAACTCGCGCGAAGATTCTGACGGCCTTCGAAAGTAAGCCTTTTGGGTTCGCCTCCTGCCGCCGGAACCTGATAGATCTGCGGCGGGCCGCTGCGCTCGGACGTGAACACCAGATTGGTTCCGTCCGGCGACCATGACGCCTCGGTATCGATACCTTCCGAAGTGGTGATACGCCGCTTCACGCCGGTCGCAATATCGATGATGTAGATGTCGGGATTGCTTTCGTACGACAGGGTCACGGCCAGACGAGTCCCGTCGGGGGACCAGGCGGGCGAACCGTTGATGCCTTTCTCGGAGACCAGCTTACTGACCCTTCCACTCGCCACGTCGTGAACGTAGATGGACGAGCGGCCGCGTTCGTAACCCACGTAAGCCAGTCGCTTACGATCCGGTGCCCATTGCGGCGACATCAGGGGTTCGCGCGAGGTGGCGACCGTACGAGGATTCTCGCCGTCCCAATCGGAAATCATCAGCGCGTAGGTCCGGTCGAGCCCGAGCCCCTTCGACGCCACGTAGGCGATCTTGGTATTGAAGATGCCTGGAACGCCAGTGAGGTTCTCGAAGATCAGGTCGGCAATCTGGTGAGCCGTGTAACGCAACTGCGCCGGGTCTGCGGCCGGCATCTCGAATCCAAGCCGCTGCTCGCCCCGCAGCACGTCGAACAGGTAGAAGCGCACCGATACGCGACCGGAACCCGCTTCACGCGTGACGCTGCCGATGACGACATTGTTCATGTCCACCGCGCGCCAGTTGCGGTAGTCGATCTGCTTGGGCTCCGACGGCCTCTCCAGCATATCGGTGCGCGCCAGCGCGTAGAACAGGCCGCTGCGCACGAGGTCGCCTTCGATCACCTGGGCGATGTCCATCAGCCCATCGTTGGCGGCGAACGGCACGATAGCGATCGGCTGTGCCCCGGTTGCGCCGCCCGTGACTTCGAAAACCAACTGGGCGTGGGCGGCACCGCCGCCGGCAAGCGACAGGGTCAACGTGAGCAAACGAATAAGATGTTTCATATGTTCAACTAGCCAGTAAGCTGGAATACGGACCTTGGACGGAGTCATTAACGACAAGGTTCATAAGTGGATCGGGAGCGCAGCTGCAGGTCATCAGTATTGACTCAGGCTTTCCGGCGTGAACGTCGGTTGCAAGGACCGTTCGAACGCTTTCGGATCTTCCGGCAAGGGCATCGGACTGGCCTTGTAAACGGCATTCTCTACCGAAGCATCGAACGACGGATTACCCGAACTTCGCACGATCTTGACCGAGATCACTTCCCCGTTCGGAAGAATGTCGATCTGCACGGTGCACCGCAGACCGGGAGGCAGGCCGGGCGGCCGCAGCCAGCGGCTGCCGATATGGTCATTGAGGATGTCCTGCCAGCGACGCTGCACCTCACCGATCCGTGCCGCTTCCGCGCGCGCCTCGGTTTCCTCGTTCAACGAACGCTCGAACTCCTCCTGAAGGCGCTTGCGTTCCTCTTCCTTGCGCTTGCGTTCCTCTTCGGCCTTGCGCTTTTCTTCCTGAATGCGCTTTTTCTCCTCTTCTTCGGCCTTGCGCTTGGCGTCCTGCTCTTCCTTCTTCTTGCGGTCGTCCTCTTCCTTCTTGCGCTGGATTTCTGCCTGGCGCTTGATCTCGATCTCGCGTTTGACGCGCTCGGCTTCTTCCTTGCGCTTCTCCACCTCCGGATCCGGTTTGGGCGGTTCCGGCTTTGGCGGTTCGGGTTTAGGCGGTTCCGGCGGCGGCGGCTCCGGCGGCGGCGGTTCCGGCGTGGGCGGCTCGGGTGTAGGTTCTTCCACGGGAGGCGGCGGTGGCTCGGTCTTGAGCTTTCCCTCCTTGTTCTTCCCAGTAATCACCAGCGCCTCAATCACCGGCGGTGGCTCCTGCTTGCGCGAGCACTGGACGCTGAAGACCAGAAACGCGAACAGCAACCCGTGCAGCGCCGCTGCCGAGAGTACGTGGCGGGAACGGAAAAGCATGTTGGGCTAAGGCTTGCCCTTGGCCGGAATACTGACCGGGTCGGTCACGAAACCAATCTTCTTGATGCCGGCGGTTTGCAGCAGGGTCATGGCCTTGGCCATGTGCTGGTAATCGGCCTTGGCGTCGCCCTCCACCAGCACCATGGTGTCCGGCTTGTTCCGGGTCTTGGACCCGGCGATGCGGATGACTTCTTCGTCCGCCAGCGGAGTGCCCTGCTTGTCGCCGAAGTTCAGAGACATCTCGCCGTCCCGATTGACCGTCAATGTGAGCGGGTCTTCGTTGATGACCAGCGGCGCCGCTTCGGTTTCGGGCAACTGCACATCGACGCCCTGGGTGAGTAGCGGCGCCGTGACCATGAAGATGATCAGCAGCACGAGCATGACGTCGATGTACGGCACGACGTTGATGTCGGCGTTCATCTTCCGCTTGTTGCTACGGCCCCCGCCCACGGACGCGCCCATTAAGTTCTACCGGCGCGCAGGCCGCGCTCGATGATGCCGATCATCTCTTCGGAGAACGTGTGGTACTGCGTCTCCAGGCTCTCGACGCTGCGGGTGAAGAAGTTGTACGCGATGACCGCCGGAATGGCGGCAAACAGGCCCATGGCGGTCGCGATCAGGGCCTCGGCGATGCCGGGCGCGACCACTGCCAGCGTGGCCTGCTTCATGTTTCCGATGCCGATGAAAGCATTCATGATGCCCCACACCGTGCCGAACAGACCGATGTAAGGACTGGTCGAACCGATCGTAGCCAGAAGCGCGAGCCCACCTTCGAGCCGTTCCACTTCGCGCACCTGGGTCACGCGCATCTGACGCTGCACGGCGGCGATGGAATCGTCGGTATCGACCCGTCCGCCGGTCTGTTGGCGCCGGTATTCCTCGAAGCCGGCGGAGAAGATCGGGATGAGGCCGTCGCCTTCCTTGTTGCGCGTCACCGTCTCATAGAGGTCGGCCAGATTGCCGCCGGACCAGAAGCGCTCCTCGAACTTGGCGGAGACCGAGCGCGTACGCGAGAGCAGGGTTCGTTTGGACAGGATCACCGCCCAGGAAACCACCGAGGCGAGAAGCAGGATGGCCATAACGACCTGAACCAGGATGCTGGCCTGCGCAATCAGATGGGCAATCGAGAGATCGGCATTCATGTCGTCTTGTTGTTTGGGTCCGTTGACGGATGGGACGAAACGCGGAGCGCAGACTTAGGCCTTGGCCCGTGCGCGCCGCATTTTATGCGATGCGCAAAATTTGCATCGGCCTTCTATGCACTCCAGTCCACCGTCGATCCGCCGACAGGCAGCGCACGGGGACGAAAAGTGGACGCATCGACGCATCCTGCGCGCACCTTGGTCTCGGCCATGATTTCCGAGTTGCCGGCCCGAACCAGGCGCTGACAAAAATGCAGGCTGGCGCGTCCGGCCTCTACCGTGACTACTTCCGCCCGCAGTTCGTCGTCCAGACGTGCAGGGCGGATATAACGGATTTCCAGACTGGCGATCGTGAACGCGATGCCCAGTTGCGTGCGCATCGATTCCTGGTCGAACCCCTTCGCGCGCAGCCACTCGGTGCGCGAGCGCTCAAACCAGCGCAAATAGTTGGCGTGATAGACCACACCGGAAGCGTCGGTATCTTCCCAGTAAACCCGAACGGGCCAGGTAAAAACGCTCATGCGAACAGGTCGGCTCCGGTCGGGCGCTCAGGCGGCTTGAGTCCGTAATGTTGATACGCGAGCTTGCCAGCGACCCTACCGCGTGGTGTGCGCATGAGATAGCCCTGCTGGATGAGGTAGGGCTCAATCACGTCTTCCAGGGTGTCGCGGGCCTCGCCGATGGCGGCGGCCAGGCTGTCGATGCCGGCTGGCCCGCCGTCGAAGCGTTCGATCAGGGTCAGCAGCAGCTTGCGATCCATGAGATCGAAACCGTTGGAATCCACGTCCAGCATGCGCAACGCATTGCCCGCGAGCGTCTCGCTGATGTTGCCGTCGCCGCGAACCTCGGCGAAATCGCGCACGCGCCGCAGGAGGCGATTGGCGATGCGCGGCGTGCCGCGCGACCGGCGCGCGATCTCCGTCGCACCGTTGGGCTCTATCGGCACCTTGAGAATGCTGGCGGAGCGCAACACGATCTTGGTGAGATCCTCCACCGAATAAAACTCCAGCCGCTGCACGATGCCGAAGCGATCGCGCAAAGGACTGGTCAGCGCACCTGCACGCGTGGTGGCACCAACCAGCGTGAACGGCGGCAGGTCGAGCCGGATGGAACGCGCAGCCGGACCCTCGCCGATCATGATGTCTAGCTGGTAGTCCTCCATCGCCGGGTAGAGCACCTCCTCGACCACCGGCGACAGACGATGAATCTCGTCGACGAACAGGATGTCGCGCGGTTCCAGGTTGGTCAGCAGCGCGGCCAGGTCCCCTGCCCGCTCCAGCACCGGCCCCGAGGTCTGGCGCAGATTGACGCCCATCTCCGCGGCCAGAATGTGAGCGAGCGTGGTCTTGCCCAGACCCGGCGGGCCGAAAATCAGCACATGGTCGAGCGCCTCGGATCTTCGGCGCGCCGCCTCGATGGCGATACCGAGCTGTTCGCGCACCGCAGGCTGGCCGACGTAATCCGCCAACCGACTCGGGCGTATGGCACGCTCGACCCGCTCCTCGTCGCTGGACCCCTGGGCTGAAACGAGACGAATATCGCTGGACATGCTTCAGCGTACCGCACGCTTGAGAGCTTCGCGGATGATCTGCTCCGCGGTCAGGTTCTCCCCCTCTGCCGAGTCCGCGAGTCGCTGCGCTTCGGCCGGCTTGTAACCCAGCGATTCGAGCGCGGCGCGTGCCTCCTGCATCGGAGTTGCCGGCGCCGACGAGCGCGAATCCGACGCGCCATGAAACTCCCCGATCGCCCCCGCCTTGTCGCGCAGTTCCACCACCAGCCGCTCGGCCGTCTTCTTGCCGATGCCCGGCACCTTGGTCAAACGGCCGATCTGCGCCTCGCGCACCGTGCTCCAGAAATCCTCGACGCTGACGCCGGACAGAATCGCCAGCGCAATCTTCGGCCCCACGCCAGACACCTTGATGAGATCGCGGAACAGGGAGCGTTCCGCGGCGCTTCCAAACGCAAACAGCAGGTGCGCGTCCTCGCGAATCGTGAGATGCGTCAGCAGCGTGATGGTCTCGCCTAGGTGCGGCAGCTTGTAGAACGTGGACATCGGCGCTTCGCACTCGTAACCCACACCGCCCACGTCGATCAGCAGTAGTGGCGGCGCTTTGGCGGCGAGTCGTCCGGTGAGTCGTCCGATCATGGCTTTCTCCGGCTCAGCCCCAGGCCCGCTTCAGCGCATCGCCGGTGCGCAGCAGCGTGGTACGCACATGCGCATGGGTCAGGGCCACAGCGAGCGCGTCGGCGGCGTCGGCCGCCATCGCCTCACGAGTATTGAGCAGCACGCGAACCATGTGCGCCACCTGTTCCTTGTCGGCCCGTCCGTTGCCGGCGATGGCCAGCTTGACCTGCGCCGCAGCGTATTCCGCGACCTTGAGTCCGGCCTGCGCACACGCACAAATGGCGGCACCGCGCGCCTGGCCCAAAACCAGTGCGCTTGCAGCATTCACGCGGTTCACGAAAGTCTCTTCGACGGCCGCTTCCTGCGGTGCGTGCTCGCGGATCACATCGGCCAGGCCGTTGAGCACGCCGAGCAAGCGTTCCGCGACGCTGCCTTTGCTTACGTCCAGCCGTCCCGCGGCAATCAAGCGGCTGCGGCCCTTGTCGCTCTCGATCAAACCATAGCCCGTGAAGCGCGAGCCGGGATCGATGCCGAGAATGCGAACCGCGGTCAAGGCAGGTCGGCGTTGTGAAACACGTCCTGCACATCGTCCAGTTCGTCGAGCCGGTCGAGCAGTTTCTGCACTTCCGCCGCCGGCTCGCCCGTCACCGCCACGCGGTTCGCCGGGCGCATCGTCACCCTCGCCTGCTCGGCCAGGATGCCGGCGTCGGCCAAGGCTTTCTTGACCGCCTCGAAATTCGCCGGCGTCGTCAGCACCTCGCACCAGCCGTCGTCGGACTGCACGTCGTCGGCGCCCGCGTCCAGCGCGATTTCCAGGATACGGTCTTCGAGCTTCGCGTCACTGCCCAGTTCGAACCAGAGCTGGCCGACCTGCGCGAACTGGAACGCGACCGAACCGCTCGTGCCCATGTGCCCGCTGTTCTTGGACAGCGCGTGTCGCACCTCGGCGACGGTGCGCGTCGCGTTGTCGGTCATGCAGTCGATGATGAGCGCAACGCCGCCGGCCGCGTAGCCCTCATAGCGCACCTCGTGCATGGCGTCGCTGCCCAACTCGCCGCTGCCGCGCTTGACCGCGCGCTCGACCGTGTCGCGGGTCATGTTGGCAGTGATCGCCCGATCCACCGCCATGCGCAGGCGCGAATTGCCGGCCGGATCGCCACCACCGTGGCGCGCGGCCATGGTGATCTCGCGGATCAGCTTGGTGAAGACCTTGGCCTTCTGCGCATCGGCCGCGTCCTTGCGGCCTGCAATGCTCGGTCCACGTCCCATGGTGCGTTGCTCAGAAGTTGAGGCGGATGCCGCCGTGCACGCCTTTTTCTTCAAGGTCGCGACTGGAACCGACATCGGCCGACAGGTCGCGATATCCGACGTAGATCGCCGCGTCACGCAGAATCTGGTAATCGATGGCGAGGCTGTATTCGAGCACGTCGTCGATGTCACCGAAACTCGCCGCGTCAGGCCCGTACCAGCCGTAGGCCGAGAAACCCAGGCGGTCGAACTGCGGAACGCGCACCTCGACCTTGCCGCCAAGTTCGAGCGCTCCGCCCTTGTCCTCTTCGCCGCCGATGTACTGCAAGCGCGCGCCGAGACCCGCGGTGACATTGGCTTTCGACGCGCCGGCGTCACCGGTCACCATCAAGCCCGCATGCGCCGAAGCAAAGTCATCCTCGTTCTCGTCGTCGCCCCAGATTCCGCCCACGTCGTAGGCGCCGTCAACCCCGGACAACAGGCGCGACAGCGGCCCGTTCACCACGAGACGAACGGAATCGCCGGAGATGTTGGCGTCGAAAACTTCTGCTTGCGCCGGGCCGCACAGAGTCGCGAAAAGACTCACGGCGACGGCGCGAACATATCGATCGAGCATCAGGCTGCCTTCTTCTTGTTGATGGCGTGAATGGCGCGACCATCCACTGCCAGATAAGCCTCGTGCAGGGCCTCGGCCAGGGTTGGATGACCGTGCATGGTCAACTGCAAGTCGGCGGTGGTGGCGCCGAACTCGAGCGCGACGACCACGGACTGCAGGACTTCCGACACGTACGGACCCACCATGTGCACGCCCAGAATGCGGTCGCTCGATGCGTCCGAAATCACCTTGATCGTGCCGGTCGCCGCTTCCAGCGCCTTGGCGCGTCCGTTGGCGGCAAACGGACTGGTGCCGACTTTCACCTCGTGTCCCGCTGCCTTGGCCTGTTCTTCGGACAGACCCACCCACGCAACTTCCGGGGTGGTGTAGATCACGCTCGGCACGGCGGCGTAATTGACCTCGGTCTTCTCGCCGTGCAACTGCTCGACCAGCGCAACGCCCTCTTCGATAGCCTTGTGCGCCAGCATCAGGCCACCGATGACATCGCCGGTCGCGTAAACGCCTGCCAGGTTGGTCTTGTAGTGCTTGTCCACCTTGACGAAGCCGCGGGCATCCAGTTCCAGCCCCACGCCTTCCGCGTTGAGACCCTTGGTAAAGGGCCGGCGGCCGACGCCGACAATCAGCTTGTCGAAGGTCTCCGATTTCTTCCCGCCTTCAGCCTCGTACTCGACGACGACTTCCTTGTCCGTATTTTTGGCTCCGAGCACCTTGGCGCCGAGCCGGATATCCAAGCCTTGCTTGGCGAACTGGCGCTGCGCGTCCTTGGCGATGGTTTGATCGACCATCGGCAGGAACGTCGGCAGGGCTTCCAGAATCGTGACCTTGGAACCTAGCCGCGCCCACACGCTGCCCAACTCCACGCCGATCACACCGGCGCCGATGATGCCGAGGCGACCCGGCACCTCGGTGAAATCCAGCGCGTCCCAGGAGTCGCAGATGCGCTCGTGATCGAACGGCGCGATCTTCAGTTCCACCGGCTCCGAGCCGGTGGCAACGATGATGTGCTTGCCGGTCAAAACCTTCTTCTCGCCCGCGTGGGACGTGAACTCCACCTTGCCCTCGCCCATTAGGCGGCCGAAGCCCTCCAGACCGGTCACGCCGTTGGCCTTGAACAACTGGCCGATGCCGCCGGTCAGCGACGCGCAGATCTTGGTCTTGCGCGCCTGCATCGCCATCAGATCGAGAGTTGGCGCGTTCACCTTCACGCCGTGCGCGGCGAGCTCGTGGCCTGCACGATGAAACATCTCGGACGATTCCAGCAGCGCCTTGGACGGAATGCAGCCCGCGTTGAGGCAGGTGCCGCCGTAGGCCGGCTTGTTATCGCGGTTCAGCCAGGAATTGATGCAGACGGCCTTGAGGCCCAACTGGCCGGCGCGAATCGCAGCGGGATACCCGCCGGTGCCGCCGCCAATGACGATGAGATCGTAGGTGTCGCTCATGAGCGAATGCAGGCTCCCGTATCAGATTGAGGAAGGCCGGCATTGTAACGGCGAGCGCCGCGAACCGCCGTGCGAAATCTCGCAGTGAACGCGCGGCACCAACTGCCGACGCAACGATTATCCCGAGCACGAACCCGCAATCGCCGCCGGCGGCGCCGAACCGGGCCCGCGCTTGCGCAGTTCGTCGAGCGCAATCCGGCCGACGGCGGTTTCGCTCAGGCTGCCCAGGTACAGCATCCCCTCGTGCTCACGCACGCTGGTGATGGGACCAAAGGCGTCGTCGCCGTCGTACTGGTATTGCTCCACCAGCTTGCCGTCCAGATCGAGCCCGATAACGAAGCCCTGCCGCCTGGGTTTGGGATGCAGAAACTCCGGCAGTCGTGCAACCACGGTGCGCACGAAGGCCAGCGGCAGCAGGGCATCGAGCATCGCATTGCGCGGCGCGTACAGCGCCACCCAGAAACGGTCGCGGCCGTTGAACGTGACGTTGTCGGGAAAACCCGGCAAGTTGTCGATGAAGGTCTCGCGCGTGGCAGCCTTGTCGCCCTTCAGCCAGTAGCGCGTGATCTTGTACTCCGTGGTCTCGTTGATGAGTACGAAGGCCTGCTCCGGCCCGAGGGCGACGCCGTTGGCGAAGTGAAGCTCCGCGAGGAAGGTGGTGGCGTCGCCGGAGGTGGCGTCGTAGCGAATCAGGCGCCCGCGCGCGCCGTGCTCGAACACGTCGTTCATCTGTTCGCCCCAGCCGAATTTCCAAGAGGCGTCCGAGAAGTAGACGCGGCCGTCTGCATCTACATCGAGGTCGTCGGCAAATCCGATCCGGATGCCTTCTGCATGCACCGCGAGCTGTTCGACCTGGCCGTCGTAACCCAGGCGCAGCAGACCCTTGACCGCATCTGCAATCAGCACCGCGCCGTCGGACTGGACATGCAGTCCCAGCGGCCGGCCACCAGTGTTGCCGATCACGCGGCAGTCGGAACCCTTGCTGCCCATGGATACGATGCGGCCGTCGCCCAGGCCGGTAAAGAGACGGCCGTTCGCGTCGAAGGCGATGGCCTCCGGCCCGTCGACGCCCCCATCCGCGATGCGCTGCACACCGCGCAGCTTGTCGTTGCGCGCGTACGGACCCTCGGTCGACGACGGCATCACGGGTGGCGTCCATGCGATCGGCTGGATGGGCACGGGCCACACGAGCAGATAGACCACCAACATGGCCGGCACTGTCCAAAGAATCCGCTTCAAATGCTTTTCTCCGTGCGGCAAGAGGCCGCAGCGGATTGTGTCCGCGCGGCCAGCCAAGGTCCATCGGGTCGCGGTTAAACTCGGCCGCGACGACACCCGGAACGACAAGGAGAACCCATCGCCATGAGCGAGATGAAAACACCTATCGACATGCTGTTGCAGTGGTCCGGCAAACGCGCCGACAAGGTCTGGCTGGTGCAGCCCAAGGGCGGCGAGACGCTGACCTGGACCTGGAAGCAGGCGGAAGCCGAAGCACGCGCCATGGCCGGCGCCCTGCTCGCGATGGGACTCAAGCGAGGCGACAGCGTCGCGATCTCCGGCCGCAATACCGCGCACTGGTTTCTGGCCGACGCGGCTTGTGGGCTCGCAGGGCTGGTCAGCATCGGGCTGTATCCCAAGCAGGCGTCAGAGGCGGTGAGCTTCATCCTCAAGCATAGCGAGGCGAAGGTGCTGTTCCTGGGTCCGATGATGGATCGCGAAGAGTTTATGGCCGCAGTACCCAAGGGCCTCAAGACCATCGGCTTCCCCTATCCCGAGGCGCCGGCTGCCGATGAGCAATGGGACGCGCTGGTGGCCAAGGCCACGCCCTTGCGAGGCTACGAGCAACCCGAGCCCGACGATCTCGCAACGCTGATTTACACCTCCGGCACAACGGGCAATCCCAAGGGCGTGATGATTACCTGGGACAACCTGGCGTTCGCCGCGAGCCAGACGCTCAAGGTCATGCCGGCGCAGGGCGAGGAACGCTTCTTCTCCTACCTGCCGCTGGCCCACGCGTTCGAACGCGGCGCGGTGCTGGGCCTGTCGATGTATCTCGGCGCCGAGGTGCACTTCCTGGAGCATCTCGACAAGCTGCCGGAACAACTGCCGAAAGTTGCGCCCACGCGCTTCTACGGCGTGCCGCTGGTATACGGACGCTTCCAGTCGGGCGTGCTCAAGAAGCTGCCGCAGGACAAGCTCGCGCGACTCACGCGCATTCCGATTCTGGGCGGAATGATCCGCCGTAAGGTTCTCAAGGGGCTGGGTCTGCAAAACGCGCGCTACATCTTTTCCGGCGCCGCGCCGCTACCGATTCCGCTGATGGAGTGGTTCAGAAAATATCTGAGGCTCGACATCCTGCAGGGCTACGGCATGACCGAAAACAGCATCTACGCCACGGCGAATATTCCCGGCCAGAACAAGTTGGGTTCGGTCGGCAAGCCTCTGCCGGACTCCGGGTTCAAGCTGTCCGCGGAAGGCGAGATCCTGTTCAAGCATCGCGGCGTGATGGCCGGCTACTACAAGGAGCCCGAGAAGACTCGCGAGACCTTCACCGACGACGGCTATCTGCGCACCGGCGACAAGGGCCGGATCGACGAGGAGGGCTACGTCTACATCACCGGTCGCGTGAAGGACATCTTCAAGACGCTCAAAGGCAAGTACGTGTCCCCGGCGCCCATCGAAGGCCAGCTCGCGCGCAACACCGATATCGATCAGCTCTGCCTGGTCGGCATGGGTCTGACGCAACCGCTGATGCTGATCACCTTGCAAGCCGGCGTGGCCAGGGGCAAGCCGCGCGAGCAACTCGAGAAGGAACTGGTTGCCGACATGAAGATCGTCAACAAGAACCTGGAAGCGCACGAGCAGATCGCCAAGGTCGTGGTGGTGAAGGATGCCTGGAGCATCGACAACGGCATCATGACGCCGACCATGAAGGTCAAGCGCGGCGAGATCGAAAAGCGCTACGCGGTGCTGATCGAGAAGGAAGCGGCAGTGCGTGCGCCGATCGGCTGGGAAACATAGCCTGGGATTCGAGTCCCGACTGGCTGCTCGGCGAAGCGCCGTCAGCGCGCCCACCGCGGTGGACTTCCGTTGCCGCGGCCGCCGAACACCATGATGCCGCGGATCGGAAGCTGAGCGTGACGCGAACGGAGCGTGTCAGGATCACGCCGGTGTTCCAAGTCAGATACCGCGAAAATTCGCGAACTCGTCCAGCGGCAGCCGCCGCGTCTCCAGCCGATTGACGGGCGCGTCAGGATCTTTGTGGCCGATGGCCATGCCGCAGAACAGCATCCACTCGCCCGGCGGATCGAGGAACTCGGCGACGGTCCTGGGGTAAACCGACCAGCATTCCTGAGCGCAGCTATCGAGCCCTCGCTCGCGCAGCAGCAACATCACGGTCTGCATGTACATGCCCAGGTCCGACCACTGCGGACGGCCCATGCGCCGGTCCACGTAGCAAAACAGCGCGGCAGGCGCGCCGAAGAATTCGTAGTTGCGCTGGAACTGGCGCATGCGGCCGATCTTGTCCTCGCGCCCGACGCCGAGCAATCCGTACATCTCTTCGCCGACGACGTAGCGTTCGGTGCGGTACGGATCCCACAGATTGGGCGGATAGATGTCGTAGTCGAGCGGCTCGCTCGCGGGCTGCTCGTACACACGCGTTTTCATGCGCGACTTGAGCGCGGCCAGCGGCTCGCCGCCGAGCACGAACAGGCGCCAAGGCTGAAGATTTCCGCCGGACGCGGCACGAGCGGCCAGATCGAGCACTTCGCGCAGCACCGCACCATCGACTGGCCGATCCAGGAAGGCGCGCACGCTACGACGCGTTCGTACGGCTTCGCTTACGTTCATCTTGCGATCTCTGCTTGACTCGAAGCGCCGCACTCTATCGCGCCGAACCTCGTTCCTGTAGGAGGTTTACGCCGCTCGCACTCTCCAACCCGGTAAAATCGGCTCGCTGATTCATTCCCTCGCATTCCCGCGGACCCGATGCTCGATACCCCGGTCTCACCGACCCTCCCGCCCGCGGGCTCGAATCCTTTTCCGGAAACCAGCCTGGCCCTGCACACGGTCGATGCCGCCCTGGCGCATGTCGGACCGGTGCTCGCAATTGCCGGCAACGAGCAGCAGGCTTACAGGCTGGAAGCCGCGCTGCGCTTCTTCGCCTCCAGTCGCGTGCCGGTGCTGCACCTGCCCGATACCGAAACCCTGCCCTACGACCCGTTCTCGCCGCACCAGGAACTGCTGTCGGATCGCATGGCCGCGCTCAACGCACTGCCCGGCCTGGCAAAGGGCATCGTGCTGGTGACGGCCGATGCGCTGATTCAGCGCCTGCCGCCGCGCAGTTTTCTGGACGCACGCTCGCTGGTGCTCAAGCTGGGTCAGCGGCTCGATCCGCACGCGTTTCGCGAGCGCCTGATTGCGGCCGGTTATGCCGCCGTCGGCGAAGTGCAGACGCAGGGCGAGTTCGCGGTGCGCGGCGCGCTGATCGACCTGTTCCCGATGGGCTCGGACGAGGCCTATCGCCTCGATCTGTTCGACGACGAGATCGAGTCGATCCGCACGTTCGATCCGGACACGCAGCGCTCCACCGACAAGGTCGAATCGGTGCGGCTGCTGCCGGCGCGCGAATTCCCCACGGACAAGCCCGGCATCGAGACGTTTCGCCGCCGCTACCGCGAGTATTTCCCCGGCGATCCGGCGCGCTCGCGCATTTATGCCGAGGTCAGCCGCGGCTTCATGCCGGGTGGCATCGAGGGCTGGCTGCCGCTGTTCTTTGCCGAAACCGCGAGGCTGATCGATTACCTGCCGGTTTCGACTCGGGTATTGCCGCTGGCCGATCTGGATGTGGCGCTCGCCGCGGATTGGGCGCAGATCGGGGATCGGTTCGAGCGGCTGCGAGGAGATATCGAGCGGCCCTTGATGCGGCCGCGGGATTTGTTCTTCGAGCCGGCGGCGGCGTTGGTGAGTCTCCGAGAGTTTGAGAGCGTCTTCCCCCTCTCCCCGGCTCTCCCCCGCGAGGGGGGAGGGAGTAGTGCCCCCCATCCCCTTGCCGGGGAGGGCTGGGGAGAGGGGTCGCCGCTCGCCGGCGGCGCGGGCGCTATCCGGTCGCTCCTCGCGGTTACCCCGCACCGCGTCCTCTTCATCGCCGAATCCCCTGGCCGACGCGAAGCCCTGCTCGCCTGGCTCAAGCCACTCGGCATTCTTCCGCGCCACCACGAGAACTGGGCCGGCTTCGTTACCGACAAGAATAAATTCGGCATCACGCTCGGCCCCTTGCAGGAGGGACTGATTCTCGAAGATGCGGGAATTTCGCTTATTGCCGAACCGCAGGTCTTCGGCCAGCGCGCGCCGGTGGAGACGCGCAAGCGCGCCAAGATCCGCGACCCAGAAACTATCCTGCGCGATCTGTCTGCGCTGGATATCGGCTCGCCCGTGGTGCATGTGCAGCACGGTGTGGGTCGGTACCGCGGCCTCACGCGGCTCGACGCCGGCGGGCTGGAAGCCGAGTACTTGGTGCTCGAATACGGCGGCGGCGACAAGCTGTACGTGCCGGTCGGATCGCTACAGCTCATCCACCGCTACACCGGCAGCGAGGAACAGTCCGCGCCGCTGCACAACCTGGGCTCCGATCGCTGGGGCAAGGCGCAGGCCAAGGCGCGCGAGAAGGCCAACGATGTCGCCGCCGAGCTGCTGCTGATCCAGGCCCGGCGCGCGGCCAAGAAGGGCTTGGCCCTCGACCTCGTCGAGGCCGACTACCAGCTCTTCTGCGAAGGCTTTCCGTTCACGACAACGGTCGATCAACAGAAGGCCATCGACGCCGTGCTCGCCGACCTTGCCACCGACAAGCCGATGGACCGCGTGGTCTGTGGCGACGTCGGTTTCGGCAAGACCGAGGTCGCGCTGCGCGCCTGCTTCGCCGTGGCGCGTGCGGGTCGGCAGGTGTGCCTGCTCGCACCGACCACGCTGCTCGCGCAGCAGCACGAAAAGAATTTCCGCGATCGTCTGGCCGACTGGCCGATCCGCGTGGGCGCCTTGTCGCGCATGCGCACGGGCAAGGAGCAGACGGCGATGCTCAAGGAATTGGAAGAAGGCAAGCTCGACATCGTCATCGGCACGCATCGGCTGTTGCAGCCCGACGTGAAGTTCAAGAATCTCGGCCTCGTGGTCGTAGACGAGGAGCACCGCTTCGGCGTGCGCCACAAGGAGCGCCTGAAGAATCTGCGCGCCGAAGTCGATCTGCTCACGCTCACGGCAACGCCCATCCCGCGCACGCTCAACATGAGCCTGTCCGGCTTGCGCGACATGTCGATCATCGCCACGCCGCCGGCTTCGCGCATCGCCATCAAGACCTTCGTGGTCGAATGGGATCGCGGCCTGGTGATCGAGGCCTGCCAGCGCGAGCTGCGTCGCGGCGGGCAGGTGTATTTCCTGCACAACGAAGTGGCGGACATCGAGAAGTTCACGCGCGACATCCAGGAAATGATTCCGGAAGGCCGCGTGCGCTTTGCCCACGGCCAGATGCGCGAGCGCGAACTCGAACAGGTCATGCTGGATTTTTACCACCAGCGTTTCGACATCCTGGTGTGCAGCACCATCATCGAATCGGGCATCGACGTGCCCACCGCCAACACCATCCTGATCGACCGCGCGGACAAGCTGGGGCTAGCGCAATTGCACCAATTGCGCGGGCGCGTTGGGCGCTCGCATCACCGCGCTTTCGCATATCTTTTCGTGCCGTCCAAGCGCGCGCTCAGCGTGGACGCGCAGAAGCGGCTCGACGCCATCGAGACGCTCGGCGATCTCGGTTCGGGCTTTGCGCTGGCCACGCACGATCTCGAAATTCGCGGAGCAGGCGAACTGCTGGGCGAGGACCAGTCCGGCCAGATCGAGGAAGTGGGCTTCACCATGTACGCCGAGCTGCTGGCGCGCGCGGTGAAAGCGATCCAGCGCGGCAAGCTCGACGATAGACCCTTCGGCCAAGCTGCCTGCGAAGTGGATCTGGGCGTCTCCGCGTTGATCCCGGACACCTTCGTGTCCGACGTGCACATGCGTCTGGTGCTCTATAAGCGTGCATCGGAGGCCGTGAACGCCGCGGCACTGGACGAACTCAAGGTCGAGATGATCGACCGCTTCGGCCTGCTGCCGCCGCAGGCCGAGCGCCTCATGGAAGCCGCACAGATTCGTATTGCCGGCGAATCGCTGGGCCTGACCAAGGTGCGCGCAGGAAGCAAGAGCGCGGTGCTCGACTTCGGGCCTGAGCCGAAGATCGAACTGCCGAAACTCATTCGCCTCATCCAGGCGCAGCCCAAGGTCTACAAGCTCGAAGGTCAGAAACGCCTGCACATCAATGCCTCGCTCGACCCGCCGGAGACGCGTGCGGAACGGCTGCTCAAGCTGCTGGATACACTTCGGCCCAAGGCCTAGACGAGACAAGAAAACACGATGCGACCATGGAGCCTTGCAATCTCGCTGCGATGGGCTGTCGCACTGCTGTCGCTGAGCGCCACCCTGCCCGCCCGTGCCGACACCTGGCGCGTGGACCTGATCGTGTTCCGCTACCTGGGCGACGCCGAGGAACAAGGCCAGCCGCCGGCCAGTCCGAAACAGACCGGCGCCATCGAACTCGGCGACACGCAGCGCCTTAGCGCCGCCGGCATCACCCTGCTGCCGGCCACGGACTTCGCGCTTGCGCCGCACTGGAGCAGCCTGCGCGTCAGTTCTCAGTTCAGGCCGCTGATCAAACTGGCGTGGACACAGAACAATCCGCCGTCAGAAAACGGTCCGCGTCTGCGCCTGCGCGCCGGTGAGAAGTTCACGCTGAACGATGCGGCCATGGGCGCGCGCGAGATGCAGGAAATCGACGGCACGGTCGGACTCAATCTCAGCCGCTTCCTGCACCTGAATACCGACCTGATCTTCACCGAGCCCGGCCAACCCGGCGTCTCCTGGATGCTGACCGAGCGACGTCGCATGCGCAGCGAGGAGCTGCATCACCTCGACAGTCCGCGAATTGGCGTGATCGCGCGCGTAGTCAAGTGGGCGCCGGTTCCCTGAGCCGCAACATCGATTGCCAAGGCGTGCTGGACTCGGTGCCGGCTTAGGCCTGGTTCAATTGGAACGCTCCAGCCGTTCCTGGAATTTCTGCAAGTTGACGAGGCCGCGCACGTGCGTGCCTTCGCCGATCATGCGCACGCCGTCGTGTGCTTCCACGCGAAAGCTCACGAGCTTGTCGTTGATGGCGGTCACGGTGCCGGTTGCCGTCACCGTGCGCCCGACAGGCGAGGCCGCGATGTGACGGATGTTCACTTCCGCGCCCACCGACACCCAGCCCTCGGGCAGATGCGGATGGATGGCGTTGGCGCTCGCCATTTCCATGAGATAAATCATCATCGGCGTGCCGTACACCGCCGGCATCTGCGGCATGAAATGCTTCACGGTCAGTTCGGGCCTGACCACCACGGACTCGGTGCCCTGCATTCCGGGCTCGATCGATTCGAAAGCGTTCATTGAGGCTCAAAGCCTGAAGGGAGAATGCGAGCCGTCGCGCGACCGCCGCGACAGACTGCACCGGAACGCCGTCGCGCGCAACGACTCTCAGGTGCTCCCAAGTTTGCCCAGCACGGCCTTCACTTCTGCTCGACGTCCTGCGTCAGCGTCTTCACGGCCGGGGCGCGCCGGTGCTGCCAGCGCCTTCTCCAGGTGCCGCCGAGCCCCGGCCCTATCGTCCATTTCGATCAGCAGCTCACCGTAGAAGAAATGCGGATCGATGCCGTCAGGGTTGAGAGCCAGTGCCTTGTCCAGATACTCGCGCGCCTTCTTCTTGTCACCGAACGCGATGGGCCAGCGCGGCACCTTGGCGTAGAGACTTCCGAGCGAGGTGTAGACCGATCCGTCCAGCGTGTTGGGATCGATCTTCTCCGCCTCCAGCAGCAGGTCGCGTGCCCGCTTGACCATGCCCAATGCGTCCAGCCCGCCTTCGAATTTCGCGTAGCTGGAGAGAATGATCGCCTGCCACACCAACGGCTCGGCGCGACCTCGGTTGTGCTCGACGGCGGCGGACGCTTCGGTAGCCAGCATCTCGAAGACGCCGACCTTCTGGTCTTCGGGCACCGTGTAAAAAGCCTCTGCCCAGCCGTGCTGCAAGGACGCGATGTCCTCTTCCAGGCCAGCCGTGGCGACGAAGCTCAGGCTGCCGAGCAGCAGGAACATCAGGAATTTTCGAATCATGGTTTTCATCCAGTGGTTGAAGGGAAGGCGACTCAGGCCAGTCGCTCGAGTGCATAGGGACGCATCTGTCCGGCCTGCTTGATCAGGGCGCCATCGACCAGGCGAGGGAACAAGGCATTCAGGCGCACGAAGAATTTTTCCGGCCAGCCCAGATAGCGGTCGCGGCTGCGGTTTTCGATGGCCAGCGCCAGTGAGCGCGCCACCGCTTTCGGCTCGTCCTGCTTCATCTTCACTGCTGCGGCCATCCGCGAGACGCGATCGCTGTTGATAGCCGTGCGCGTGTAGCGCGGCGCGAAGTAAAGAACATCCACGTTGGAGCCGGCGAGTTCGCGGCGCAGCGCTTCGGAGAAACCGCGCAGCGCGAATTTGGTGGTCGAGTACGCGGTGAAGCATGGAAACCCGATGGAGCCGAAAATCGAGCCGACATTCACGATCAATCCCTTTTCCTGTCCCCGCAAGGCTGGCAGTGCGGCCTGGATCAGGCGCATCGGCGCGAGCACGTTGGTCCGCAAGAGCGACTCCAGCAACTCGGACGAGGTCTCTTCGAAGGTACCGAAATGCGAGATACCGGCGCAGTTGATGACCATGTCGAGTTGCGGACTCAGCGCCAGCGCCTGGCTGACGATGCGCTCGGCACCCTGAGGCGCGGTGAGGTCGCCGATGACCACTTCGGCCCGGCCACCGGAGAGTCCTATTTCGGTAGAGAGATCGGCGAGCGCGTCATGACGACGCCCTGAGAGAACCAGCCGCATGCCGCGGCGTGATAGCTCCAGCGCAACGGCGCGCCCGATGCCGCCGCTGGCACCGGTCAGCAGGCAACGGCGATTTTCGATGTGCATGTAGAAAACTCCTGGTGAAGCTGGCGAAAGATGTCGCCGTAAAGGCGGCTGAAAGTGCGGGAGGCATGCACGACTGCGGACCGATCCTCGGCGCGCTCGAACTGGTCGACGAGCGTGCGGAAGAACGCGACGTGCTCCAGGTCCAGCGAGCCGTGGCTGCTCAGATAGCTGAACGCTTTTGCGGGCAGGCGGAGCGCTGAGGCGATACGCGTCGCGGCGTTGGTGGCCAGCGCGGTGCTGGTGCCTTCCAGCACATGCACCATGCCGAAGAAGCCGACGGGGTTGCCGCGGTTCACCGTGTCGTAGGCGTAGGCGACCATCACCTCCGTCGGATGGGCCGGGCGACCGCTGCGCACGGCATCCGCATCGCCCCCGCAGGCGGCGATGTCGTCGAGTATCCACTCCTGGTGGCCGTACTCCTCTTCGACGTACTTGACGAGTTTGGCGCGTAGCCATTCGTAGTCGAAGCCCAGGCGCGCGCCGCAGGCCATCATCAAGGGCACGGTGTGCTTGACGTGGTGATAGGCCTGGGTCAGAAACCCGATGTACAGCGGCACCGTGACGCGACCGGCCAGTGCATCGGCAAACAGTGGCAGCGACAGCAGTTGGTGCCGGGCTTCGGCGGTCTGCAATTCAAGTTGCTCGTGAAACTTCATGACGCAAATGACTCCTCGTAAAGCGAAAGAAGGGATGGGCGATAGGCCGCGAAGATCGCTTCGCGACGCAGGCGGCCGTTGGGTGTGAGTTGCTGGTTGGTCGGACTGAACGGCTCGCGGGCTGGAGTCCATGAGCGCACACGCGCGTAATCCGGCAGCCGCGCGTTGACGCGCTCCAATGCCGCATCGACATCCGTGTCGGAACCACGCGCCACGATCACGGCTGCGTTCCACGGCTGCGCTTCGCCGAATACCGCGACCTGAGCGATCACCGGTTCTTCACACAGCTCGCGCTCGACCCACTCCGGCGCGACGTTGCGGCCAAAGGCGGTGACGAACATGTTTTTCTTGCGGCCGGTCAGGTGCAGAAAGCCGTCGTCGTCGACAAAGCCTAGATCGCCGGTCGCGAGCGGCTGGTCGGCTGTGGTCGGTACGTCGCCGACATAGCCCAGAAATTTCTCGCCGTGTACCAGCACCTCGCCATCAGGCGCGAGGCCCAACTTGAGATGAGGCAGCGGGCGGCCCACGGAGCCCGTTCGCGAAGCCGCGGGCGTATTCAGCGCAACCACCGACGCACACTCGGAGAGGCCGTAGCCTTCGAACACCGGCAAGCCCAGCGCACGCGCCCGATCCAGCAGCAGCGGCGAAACCGGCGCACCGCCTACGGCGACGAAACGCAGGCGATCGGGTCGCACCGCACCGCGTTCGATCTGCACGATCAGTGCTTGCAGCATCTGCGGCACCAGGATGACGCTGGTCGCGCGTGTCTCGCGCAGCGCCGCCAGCATCTTCACCGCGTCGATACGCGTTGCGCCGCCGACGCCCACATCTTCCAGACTAAACAGACAGGTCGCGGCACCAGCAAGCAAGGGCGCGTAGATGCCGCCAATGTTTTCGAGCAGCGTGGACAACGGCAGCGCGCTCAGGTGGACATCGCCCGGAGTGGCGCCGCTGGCATCGGCTAGTGCTTGCGCCACTCTCTCCATACTGCCGACGCTCAGGCAAACGCCGCGCGGCTCGCCAGTCGTGCCCGAGGTGTAGGTGATTTTCTGCGTGCCCGGTGGGAGAACGGCGACACCGGGATCACCGATGAGCCTCAGCGAGATGTCGGGCAGACCTTCCGGAAAACTCAGCGCCACGGCGTCGCCGCTAGCGCGACCCTCGTACATCAGCGCATCGACGCCGCCATCACGCATCGCGTGCCTGCGTTGACTCTCGGAAAAGAACGGCGGCAGCGGCACCAGCCGCAGGCCGGCTGCCATGCAAGCCAGGTCCACCAGCGCCCAGGCCGGGCCGTTGTCGGCGATCAGGCCGAGGGTGCGTGCGCCGGTGCCGGCCAGCTCGTCGGCCAAACGGTGTACGACCATGTGCACCTGCGCATAACTCAAGCGCACCGACCGGTTCTGGATGGCTATGGCATGCGGCTGCTCGCGTGCATGGCGCGACAGCGCGACGAGAACCTGGCTCATCACGGCGCTCCGATGCGGGCGACCGGCGCCAGACGCTTCTGCAAAGCTCGCGGATCGGCTTCGCTCTCGCGCAGGCTGCGCGCGCCGCGTTCGACATCGCCGAGCATCACCGAGGGCGCGTGTTCGTAGTAATGCCCCCAGGCGCGGCGCTCGTTCTCCGGCAGGCGATCCGGTGTGGCGGGCGCGACCACCGACAAGGGCAGACCCAGGCGGGTGAAGCCGTTACACAGGCGCGCCGAGCCGGTGAAGCTCAGCCATGCAAAACCTTCCGCGCACAGCAGGTGGGTCAGCGAAGGAATCAGGCTGCGCAGCGCACCCGGCGTGGAACCCGCGAGATTGCCGACCTCGGCGATTCGCGCACGCTGAGTGAGTTGACCCGAGTGGCGATGCACGCAGGCCTCGACCGACTCATCGAGATAACGTTCGAGAAAAAGCGCGCCCTGGCCCGCCGATCGCAGCCCGAACGCAGCGATCAGCTCGTCGTGCTCATAGAACCCGAACAGGCGCGGCATGAAATGCTGGAGGTGCGCGCCGTGGACCTGCCGGTAGCGATCGGCAATGAATTGTTCGAGCGCGGGACGATCCGGCCCTTCGGCCTCGACGATGCCTTGCCGGGCGAGGAAAGCCACGGAACTTCGCGTCCCTGGTACTGGCGATTCGCAGGGCTCAGATCCCGAAACCGGGGCTGGCGAACAGTCGGCGAAAAACATGTGCACTCCATTCAGGCAGGTCGCGAAATGCGATCCCTGATTCGAAGGGGCAACTGCGATGCCAGCCATTGGCGCGGGGTCCAGAATGTTTATGTTTATGATTTATATGAACTTACTTTCTCTCCCCCCTGTGATGATGAGTTTGCGGGCGCAGTCGAAACGGGAAAGTGCGCAAGAACTGTTGGCAAGAATTGCAGCGTTTGCCGGTACGCAGGGGCAGCGCGGGGCGGTTCGGGCACGCGCGATACGGTGCGGGGCTTGTTCATCCACACCGTGGCTCAGATGCAGGCCAGCAATGTGGGTATGGAAACAGTGGTCATGTCGAAGCCTCTCGTGTGGAGCACCAGAGCCCACCGCGAGCGGAAGTTTGGCCATCTTCTTCGTCGCCTTCATTCAACGGCTTCCAGCGCCGCGGGAAGCGCGCCGTTTACCTACTTAGGCGGAGATTGCTGACGCCGCGATACACCCTGCGCTGATATCCGCTGACCTGCATCATCTGGAAAACAGCCCCGCCGCACCCAGCAGCACGGTGATGCCCAGTAACCCGAAGATCGCCGCCGCGATCCGGTGCACCAGCTTCACTGGCAGGCGCTGGACCAGCTTTTCACCGAGCAGCACTGCGGGCACGTTCGCGATCATCATGCCCAGGGTGGTGCCGGCCACCACCGCGCAGAAATTCGCGTACTGCGCGGCCAGCGCGATGGTGGCGACCTGGGTCTTGTCGCCCATCTCGGCCAGAAAGAACGCGACGACCGTGGCGATGAACGCGCCTCGCCGCGTGACCGGCGCCTCGGACTCGTCGAACTTATCCGGAATCAGCGTCCACACCGCCATCGCGAGGAAGGACAGGCCCAGGCCCCAGGCCAGGGTCTCGCGTGAGAAGAACGTGGTGATCCAGGCGCCGAGCGCGCCGGCACCGGCGTGGTTGAGCACCGTCGCGACCAGGATGCCGAGAATGATCGCGCCCGGCTGGCGAAAGCGTGCGGCAAGGATGAAGGCGAGCAACTGGGTCTTGTCGCCGATCTCGGCCAGGGCGACCAGACCGGTTGAAACCAGAAACGCTTCCACGAACACCTCGGACCAGGGGACTGCGGTGGCGCAGTGTGTGCGGTCGCACCTGTCGGCTACATGTTCGCAGCGTTAACAGGCGTTCATGCGACGGCAAGCTCGTCCGCAGTCATCGCGCCTGCTTGCGAGAATTCAACCTAGGTGCGCTGCCGCACAGAGCGGTTCACGATGCGGGCCTAGCGTTCCGGGCTCACAACCCACGGTTGATCAATTCCATGTTCACTACAGGAGGGCCCTCAAGTACTCCCCGGGGCAAGCCCTCGGATACAGCATCCGGCTGGGGATCACGGCCAATTCTTGCCGCGGTCATCCTCGCGTCGTCCCTGGCGGGTTGTCTCGGTGGAGGCGGTCTCGCGCCAGCAAGCCCCATTGATCCTCAGCCAGCGCTTGCGGTGCTGGACCCTCAGCGTGGCCAGTTGCTGTACGAAGCCCAATGCGTCAGCTGTCATACGACGCAGGCGCACTGGCGCGACAATTCCATCGTGGGTTCTTGGAGCGACGTGCTGGCGCAGGTCCAACGCTGACAGGACAACACCGGGCAGCAGTGGAGTCCGTCGGAAATCGGCGACGTCGCGGCCTACCTCAACGCAATCTATTACAAGATGCCGTGCTCGACGCCGGGCTGCCAAGGCAAGTCCACCGCAGCGTTGACTCAAGGAATCAGCGCGGCGACATCTCAGTGAATCGTTCGGCCGACCCAGCACCCGGATCGAGGCCGGTGCTGATGTTCAGTCTCCCGCATCCAGTGGTGATGGCGGGCGAGGTGCAGACCGAAGTGATCTGGATCATGGCGGCGGCGCAGGCCACCGGCTGAGCATGAGCCGACGGCGAAGGCCTGATTTGCGGTGCCAGACGAAATGACTGCGTCCCCATCCCTTGCGGTCGCTCCGTGTCGTGTGCGGCGCTGGTATTTACCGTCCGCGCTGTGGGAGCGGCGGATCAGCGTCATCGCGCTGCTATCGATCACCGCCATCGCACTTCACCTGCTGCTGCGCTTCGGCCTGCACGCGGAGGCGCGGGTCCATCAGCTTCCGCTTCTCGCGACGCTCGTGCTTGGCGGACTGCCGCTGCTAGTCGGCATTGTCCGAAGGCTGCTGAAGCGCGAGTTCGGTGCGGATGTGTTGGGCGGTCTGTCCATCGTGACGTCGATGCTGCTCGGCGAATATCTGGCCGGCTCGATCATCGTGCTGATGCTCGCGGGCGGTGTAGCCCTGGAGAGTTTTGCCGTGCGCAGTGCGTCCTCGGTGCTGGCGGCGCTTGCCCAGCGCATGCCCTCGATTGCGCACCGCAGGTGCGAGGGCGTGGTCGTCGATGTGGCGCTCGACGAAATTGCGGTCGGCGACACGCTGGTGCTGCACCCTCACGAGATCTGCCCGGCCGATGGCGTGGTGCTCGAAGGTCACGGCACGATGGACGAGTCCTACCTGACCGGCGAACCGTTCCAGATCACAAAGACTGCGGGTTCCACCGTGATCTCGGGCGCCATCAACGGCGAGTCGGTGCTGACCCTGCGCACCACGCGCCGCGCCGCGGACTCGCGATACGCGCGAATCATGGGCGTCATGCGCGACTCCGAATCCACGCGACCCAGCTTGCGCCGTCTGGGGGATCGCCTGGGTGCGATCTACACGCCGGTGGCGCTGCTGATCGCGGTGCTGGCCTGGGCGATCAGCGGCGAGCCGATCCGCTTTCTCGCGGTGCTGGTCATCGCCACGCCCTGTCCGCTGCTAATCGCGATCCCGATTGCCATCATCGGCTCGATCTCGCTGTGCGCGCGGCGCGCGATCATCGTCAAGAGCCCGGTGGTGCTGGAGCAGATCGCCGAGTGCCGCACCGCGATCTTCGACAAGACCGGAACGCTGACCTACGGCGCGCCGACGCTTACCGAGATTCTGCTTGCGCCCGGATTCGAGCGTACTGAGGTGCTGGGCTTGGTGGCCGGCTTGGAACGCTATTCCAAGCATCCGCTCGCGCGAGCCATTCTTGCGGCGGCGAAGGAAGACGGACTCTCGCTGGCCGAGGCCACCGCGGTGAGCGAGCCACCGGGACAGGGCCTGCGCGGCCTCGTGTCGGGTCGCGAGGTGCAGGTCACCAGTCGCGGCAAGCTGATGGCGCAGAGCGTGACCGGCGCCGAACAGATTCCGGAGATAGCGGGCGGGCTCGAATGCGTGGTGGTGATCGACCAGCGCTACGCCGCGATGCTGCGCTTCCGCGATGCGCCGCGCGTGGAGAGTCATTCCTTCGTCAGTCACCTGGGACCGAAGCACCAGTTCACCCGGCTGATGATCATCTCGGGTGATCGCGAATCCGAGGTGCGCTACCTGGCCGGGCTGGTCGGTATCACCGAAGTACACGCGCAGAAAACGCCCGAAGAAAAGCTGGCCATCGTGCGTGCGGAAACGCTCAAGGCGAAAACGCTGTACGTCGGCGACGGCATCAACGACGCCCCGGCGATGATGGCCGCGACCGTCGGCATGGCCATCGGCCAGAACAGCGATGTGACCGCAGAAGCTGCCGGTGTGGTGGTGATGGACAACTCGCTGAAGAAGGTCGATGAGTTCATGCACATCAGTCACCGCATGCGCGTGATCGCGCTGCAAAGTGCGGTGGGTGGAATGGCGCTGAGCGTGATCGGCATGGGCTTCGCCGTCACCGGGCATTTGAGTCCCGTCAACGGCGCCATCGCGCAGGAAGTCATCGACGTGCTGGCCGTGCTCAACGCCCTGCGCGCCGCGTTTCCACCCAAGGTGATTCATGACCTGTGATAGAGACTGCGACTGGATTTTTAACGAGGCCCTTCGATGACCGAACTCAAGTCGTACAAGGTGTGGGATGCGCAAACGCGGTGGTTCCACTGGATCACCGTGCTGTGCGTGATCGTGCTGGCGGCGCTGGGCCTGGTGATTCTCAACGCAGGCGCGTTCAAGATTCCGAACGAGGGCAAGGTCCTGCTGAAGACGCTGCATGTCTGGGTGGGTTACGTCTTTGCGCTCGCCATTGGCCTGCGCATCGTGTGGGCATTCGTTGGCAGTCACTACTCGCGCTGGCGCCAGATTCTTCCGGGCGGGAGGGGCTATATCGCGCGCGTTCGCAGTTACACGGCGGCGTTCGCGGCAGGGCGTCCGCAGCACTACCTCGGACACAACCCGCTGGGACGTATCGCCGTCGCAGTGCTGCTACTGCTGATCACTGCGCAGGCACTCACCGGCCTGGTGCTGGCGGGGACCGACATCTACTTTCCGCCGTTCGGACACTGGATCGCGCAGTGGATCGCCGCGCCCGGGGTCGATCCGGCGACGCTGGTGCCGTACTCGCCGGAGCTCTACGACAAGAGTTCCTACGCGGACATGCGCGCGATGCGCGAGCCGGTAGCGACCTTGCACCTGTACGGATTCTTCGCCTTAGGCGGGATGATCGTCCTGCACATCGTGGCGGTCGTTGTGACCGAACTGCGCGAAGGCGGCACGCTCGTTTCCGCGATGTTCACGGGCCGCAAGGTCGTGGCGGGGTCGCCCGCCGACGCGGCTAATCAAGCCGCCGGTAGCAACCCTGAAAAGGGTCCTACCGAGTGACCCGACGCGCTACCTGTGCTGCACCGGCAAGGACGCCGTCGCGCAGTCCCGAAACGAACATTGGCAACCGGCTGGTTGAGAGAACCCGACAATGAGCGAATCAGAGCAATCCGCAACAACGGCGATATCGGCAAACACCGCAAGCCCGATGCAGCCCCGCCAGGTTGAAACCGTGATCATCGGGACCGGGTTCTCGGGGCTGTTGGCGGCCATCCGGTTGCAGAAGAACCACTGCAAGGATTTTGTCCTGCTGGAACGAAGCTCTGAGCTGGGCGGAACCTGGCAGGCCAACTCATATCCCGGCGCAGAGGTGGACATTCCAACCAGCCTCTACTGCATCTCGTTCATACCCTATCCATTCAGGAAATCCTTTGCCCCGCAAAGCGAATTGCTCGCCTACACGAACCACATCATCGACAGGTTCGGCTTGCGGATGCACGCACGTATGAACCAGACCGTGACGCGGCTCGCTTTCGACGAGCGCGACGCGCGGTGGCAGGTGGAGACGGAGTCGGGCGAGCGATACAGCGCCCGCTTCGTGATCGACGCCAGCGGGGTGCTGGCGAACCCGCACACTCCTGCGATCAAGGGTGCCGAAACCTTCAAGGGCCCGATGTTCCACTCCGGACACTGGGATCACTCGGTTGCCTACGAAGGCAAGCGTGTCGGCGTGATCGGCTCGGGATGTTCGGCGGCGCAGATCGTTCCGGCCATTGCCGGGAAGGTGTCCCGGCTTGCGCTGTTCATGGGCAAGGCGCAGTGGATACTCCCTCGCGCAGACCGGCATTACGGTGCGGTGGAACGTTTCATTCGAACCCTGCCGGGCATACGGCACATCATCCGTACGCTTGTCTTTGCTTTCTACGATGTCCGGTTTATCGCCTTCCGCCGCTACCCGGGACTGTCGGGGATCAGTCGGCTCATGAAGGGCCATTACCGGAGAAGGTTGAAAGCGCACCTGGACAAGTACATCAAGGACGACAAGTTGCGCCAGCACATGCTGCCGGACTACGAGCTGGGTTGCCGGCGGGTCATACCGACCAATGCCTATCTCCCCGCGCTGTCGCTTGCCAATGTCGAGACGGACATCAGCGGGATTGAATGCATCACGCCCCAGGGCATCAGGACCCGGGATGGCAAGGACATCCCCCTCGACGTCATCGTCTACGCCACCGGATATTTCGCGTACTCGAACATGCAGAAGGCGCTCACGTTCCAGGTGTTCGGGCTGGGCGGCCGCAACCTCAACAGCGAATGGGAACAGGAGGCGGTCTCCTACAAGGGCATTGCCGTTTCCGGTTACCCCAACTATTTCAAGGTGAACGGACCGAACACCGGCACCGGACACAGTTCGCAGATTTCCTACATGGAGGCGGCGACCGATTACATCGTTCAGGCGATTTGCGCCGTCAAGCAGGACGGGGGCATCAAGGCCATCGATGCCAGGCGCGAGCTGCAGGATGCGTACGTCGCCGGGATGAGAAGCAAGATGCAGAAGACGGTCTGGCAGAACGCCGCCTGCACCGCCTTCTACAGGAAGAACATGACCGAAGAGGTCACGAGCCTGTCCCCGGAACCGGCGACCGGGTTCATCCTTTCCCGCAGGTGGTTCCGCTTGAGCGATTACCGTCTATTGAAGTGAAGGACCGTCGCCTGGGATGCAGTGCACGTGGCAAATGTCCTCGCGCTCGGCACCACTGGATCACTTTGATGCGCGTGATGGGGATGCCCCCGGCTGACAACGGCATCGTTCGACTCGATGCGAGGATGTGCGGCAACCGGCGTTTTCGGCATTTCCGGCAACGTTTATCGGCCAAGCCGGCGAAGGTGGACAAACATTAACTTGCCGTTCACCTGCCCCCGCGAAGGCCATCGGAACAGGTAGTTGCGGCAATTGGCGAAGCTGCCGCGAACGTCTGCCAAGGGCTCCGACACAAACGTCCCGGACACGCATTGACCTGGGTCAAGGTCCGGGCACGGCACCGCTCCTAGCTTGCGGTCCGCGCGAATACGCGCACCGCAGACTGGCCCCACCGGCGTAACTCTCCGCCGCGTCTCCAGGGCTGCGGCATCGCAGGACGGAGACGCACATGACATTCACCCGCAAGCTGATCGCGCTCGCCACGCTGGCGGCACTGGGATCATCGGTCCCGGCGCATGCCAGTACGGCCTACGGCGATCTGAACAACTTCGACGTCATCAATGACACCGGGGAGCAGACGCACGGCTTCGAGATCGAGCTCGAGGACGTGCACAGCACTGGCATCACCTACACCTACGACTACAACCACTACGGTGCCCCGACCATCACCGAGGACAACACCAACCCCGCGCACCCGCGCGTGCGCATCCGCTACAAGGCGGACTTCAATCCCGCTACCGGCGCCTGGTCGTCCTACACAGCGGTACCCGGCGCGCCGCTGCCGCCCACACAGGGACACCAGTGCACCAACCCAAGCGTGAACCTGGGTTGTGAGCACTTCGGCGTCGGCTACTACGGCGCGCCGACCCGCGTGATCTACCACTGGCTGGTTGCCGATCCGGCGAACCCGGGCGGGTTGATCCGCGGCCCGGCGGTGAACATCGCCACGCCCAGTTTCGTCTACTACCCGCCGGTCGCGGGCGTACAGCCGGTGGCCCAGGTGCAGGCGGTGATTCGCGCGCCGGAACCGGTGGAAGTGCCGGTCAAGGAATTCGGCGAGGCACAGTGGGTCAAGCAGATCCGCACCGAGACCCACAACAACGCGCGGGTCGAACTGCGCGACCTGGTCTCGGATGATCCGAACGACCCCAACGACAAGAACTGGGAGAACGGCGAACCGGCCGAGGTCGAGACCGAGTGGCAGCTCCTGCAGACCGAGTTCTCCAATCCCGAGGGTGCGAACAACGACCTCGCCGGCGCCAACGAGGACCTGCCGGGTGGCGACGAGGTCGTGACCCGTCGCTACGAGTTCTTCAAGTACACCGGCCCGCTGGACCCGGAATCCGGCGAGGCGAACTGCGACAACTATCCGCAGGTGGCCGACGCGGCAGACCCGAAGTACAAGGCCGATTGCGATCCGGCCGTGACCGAAGTTCTCGGCGACTACATCGGCGCGCAGATGGCCGGCTTCAACGTGGAGGCACCGCTGGGCCTGATCGATCACCTGCAGGACGGTGAACTCGATCAGCCCTACACCGAGCGCACGGTCGTGGTCGGCGGCAACACGCCGTATGCGGCCAACCTGAGCGCGGGTTCCCTGCCGGACGGCCTCAGCCTGAACCCGGTGACCGGCGTGCTGAGCGGCACGCCCACCGTGGTCGGCAGCTTCACGTTCACGGTCCACGCAACCGACGCCGACGCGGTCGAAGTCAGCAAGGCCTACACCTTGGTGGTGCCGGATACGGGCGTGGTCGGCCCGGTCCAGTTCGAGGTCTCGGTGTCGAAGGCCGGCGCCGGAACCGGCACGGTCAGCGGCAACGGCATCGCCTGCGGCCTCGACTGCGCCGAGTTGCTCGACGAGGGCACGCTGATCTCGCTGACGGCCACGCCGGATGCGGGTAAGCATTTCGACGGCTGGAGCGGTCCCTGTGTCGGCACCGCAAGCTGCCAGTTCGCGCTCACCGCCGACACGGTGGCAACCGCGACGTTCAGCAACATCGCGGCGCAATTCCCGCTCGCGGTGAAGAAGACCGGCGGCGGCGTCGGCACGGTGACGGGCGCTGGCATCAACTGCGGCGCGAGCTGCACGGTGCAGGTGAACTCGGGCAGCGCGGTGACGCTGAACGCGGCACCGGCACTCGGCAGCGTGTTCATCGGCTGGACCGGTGCCTGCACCGGCAGCGGCCCCTGCAACCTCACGGTCAACGCCAGCACCACCGTGACCGCCGTGTTCCGCAAGCAGCTGTTCCGGCTGCTGGTCTCGACCCAGGGCAACGGAACCGGCACCGTGAGCGGCGGCGGCATCGACTGCGGGACGACCTGCGTCGCCTCGCTGCCGGCCGGCACGCCGGTCAGCCTGACCCCCACGCCCTCCGCCGGCAGCAAGTTCGTCGGTTGGCGCGGGGCCTGCACCGGCACCGGCGGCTGCGCGGTCACGATGTCGGCGGCCAAGCGGGTGACCGCGATCTTCGCACCGCTGTCCTACCGACTGGACGTGCAGGTCAGCGGGCCCGCGGCCTCCGGGCGCATCAACACCGCGCCCGCCGGCATCCGCTGCGGCACGCTGGGTACGGACTGCACCGAGGCTTACGCACCGGGCAAGACCGTGACGCTCAGCCCGTTCGCGGCATCGCGACACCATTTCCTCGGCTGGAGTGGCGACTGCAGCGGCACCGGCGCCTGTGTCGTGCAGATGGGCCAGGACCGCCGCGTGGTCGGTAGCTTCGACTGAGGTCAGTGGCGGGAATTCCAGCCGGGTTGGGGCGCAGCCCCGACCCGGCTGTTTGCCTTGCGCGTGCCGGACGTGCCGGAATCTCCCGCGCCATCGCCGCGGTTCAAATCCGGCCGGCTCCTGACAAGGATTCAGACGCCGCGGCGCAGGGGCTGCGCCGCGACGGATAGGCAGGACAGAGGGTGCTCAGCGCACGCGGCAATCTTCGGTGTCGCTGATGACGGTGCGGCCGGCGGTGTTGACGATCTTGGCTCTGACCGTCGCGTTCTGGATGTAGTCGCGCGGAATGGCGGTGGCGCCGGCGCCGATATCGTTGACGGCGCTGTCGAAGTCGAACTCCAGCTCGTCGCCCACGGTGGATGTCGGCGGCGAGGTCCTGGTCTTGCCGCCGGACGATATCCGTGCGGTGTAGACGCCGGGCGCGAAGTTGCCGCCGTCGACCGAAACCTTGGAGCGCGTTGCGCGCTTCTCGCAGCGCACGCGAATCTCTGCCGCGCTGGCGTCGGCTACCCAGCTCATGGCGAGTACGGCGCCGAGGGTGGCGGAAAACAGGGGAAATTTCTTCATGATCTTGAACCTCGTTCTGAATACAGGAATGGCGCAGGTTTGCGCGTGAAGCTGGGCTTGCGTGTCTCCCCTCTGGATTCCGCTTTGGAGGGAAAAGGTTCAGCGTCGAACAAGAATCCTTCGGCGAAATGTTTTTTGCGGAGAGCGCGCCGAACAGCGAGCGTCAGTCGGGAAAGCGCCTCACCGGGGTGCTGGCCCCCGGTGAAGCACACAGCTTCGCGACTCGGTAGGTCCTGGCGCGGGATTACTTGCTGAAGCCGGCCGCCGCCGACTGATCCTTGCTCATCGTCAGTTTGCAGGTCGGCGCGGTGCCCGCGCAGGCACCAGTCCAACCGGTGAAGATCTTTCCGGCGGCTGCTTTGGCGGTCACGGTCACAACCGCGCCGGAGGTGAACTTGGCCTTGCACACGCTGCCGCAGTTGATCGTATCGTTGGTGCCTGCCGGCGTCGCGGTGACGGTACCGGTGTTGCTCTTGCTCACCGAGAGCAGGAACAGCGTCGCACTCCCCCCGCCACCGCCACCACCGCCGGCCTTGACCACCGGGTTGAACGTTGCGGTGACATTCATCTCATCGGCGATGGTGACGTTGCAGGTCGTCGCCAGGCCGGCACAGGCGCCGGTCCAGCCGCCAAACGTGTATTTGCTGGCGGGTTCGGCGGTCAGCGTGACCACGGCATCGAGCGGGTAGTTGGCCACGCACTTGCTGCCGCAGGCCAGCACCTTGTCCGACGAAGTCACCTTGCCGGAACCGACCGTGGCGATGGTCAGCGACGGAACGGCGATGTTCGCGGCCGCCATCTGCGCAATCAGCATGTCGCCGAGTTCGCCGTCCAGCGGCGCGTCGCAACTCGTGTCACCGCCACAGAGGGCTTCGTGCGTGACCGGATCGTAGGCGCCGGTATAGGTGTAGGTCTCGTAGCGGCGGATGACGGCGCGCGTGCCTGCCTTCGGAGCACGCTGGTTGAAGTGCTTGCCGCGCTGCCGGTGGCCGCTGGTTTCTCCGGGCGGACTGGCCTGCACCAGCTCCCAGTCGGTTTCGATCTCGGCCGGGTCCTGCGGCACGATGGCATTGGTGTCGACCAGTTCCTCCAGGGTGACGTGGCGATTGACCTCGCTCTCGTAGACCTTCATCCAGTTCGCGTCGCCGTACTGCGGTATGGGTGCCGGCGGGGGCGGCGGCACCACGATCTCGGCGACCAGCTCAGGCGGATCGCCCACGACCGGTGCCGGTGCCCAGTAGTAGACCGGCGTCGGCACGAAGATGTTGTTCGAGCCGGCGACGAGCTGGCTCGGGTTTGCCGGGTCCGGGAACATCCAGCGGTAGCTCAGCACCCGGTAGTTGTAGTTTGTCGGCCGCGGGCCGAAGTGATCACAGCCGGCAGTGTTGAACGGCAGCGGGGAATAGCAGCTTCCCTGGAAGCCGGTACCGGGCGTCTTGGGATTGGTCCTCGCGGAGTAGGACTGCGTCGCGCCGGACCACGCCGCCTGATAGCGCACGTAGGTTCCGGTCGGCGACGGCGAATAGGACGGGTTGCCGTAGCGGTTGGTCCAGGCCTGGCTGAACTCTGTGGGCTGCACGCCCTCGATCTCGATCTCCATGCCGTAGGCGTCATGGCCCTCGTAGTTGGCGGCGTCGAAATTGGTCAGCGAACCGACGATGGCGTTCTGCTGCGCGAACAGCGCGGCGGGCGCGGCGAGCAGGCAGAGCGCGGCGCCGAGCGCGGATCGGCGCCAGAAGTTTCGCGGGGATGCGTCACGGCCTGCGGCCGGACTCGGTGAGTCGGTGAATTTCATCGGGTGTACTCCAGGGGTGGATGTGGAAGCTCTGTTCGCCCCGGGCCATTCCCAGCGGTCCTGAACAAGACCGGGGCGGGCCGGCACGGCGGATCGCTCCGTGATGCGGGCTTGCTCGAAGCGCCATCACCGATGAATGCGCGATCTGCGCGGAAAGGTTCACGACGGTCAGAACGATTCTTGGGCGTCGGCCGGCGAATTGATCCAGGTCAACGCGCGACTGCGCACGCGATGCAAAGGTCGCGTTGGGTCCGGCCGCTTCCTGAGAGAAATGCCCGGCAAAACGACACGGGCTGAAACGCGCTCCACGTGGATGAACAATTTCGAACTCGCCGGCCCGCAACTCCACCGGAGCCCGTGGACTGCCACGTCCGGCGCACCGGGCGTGCGTCGTCCTGAGCCGCTGCACCGTGAGCGGCCGCTGGCGCATCGCTGCGTGCATGACGTTCGCGTTCGGCGCGGCGTTCCCGGCCTGCAGCCAGGCCGAGCCCGGCTGGCACGGCCTGGCCAAGCTCAGCTCCGACTACCTCGTCCGTAGCTATTCCAAGAGCGGGGACGGGCCGGTGCTTCAGACCAATATCGACTTCCTGGCCCGCAATGGGCTTTACGCCGGGCTCTGGCTGTCCAGCGTGGATTTCGGCGGGGCGCGGGCCGAGGCCATCGCCTATGCCGGCCGCAAGCACCGGTTCAGCGACAACTACAGCGCGGACCTTTCAGTCGCCGGCTACGGCTACGACCGCGAGGTGTTTGGACGTCGCGCCGACTACGCCGAGGTCTACTCCGCGCTGCATTTCCGCGACCGCGCAACGCTCGGCCTGTCGCTGGCGCCCGACGCCTATGGCAGCGGCCACACGGTGACCAATGCGCAGCTTGAATGGCGGCTGCCGCTGGGCGAGGTGATCGAGGGCTCCCTGGTAGCCGGGTACGAGAGCGCCGCGCGCGCCTACCACTATGACGACATTCACTGGCAGGCCGGCCTGAGCTGGTTCGCCTCGCGCCACACGACGATCGAGCTGCGCTACTACGGCGCGCGGCGGGTGAACGGAAAGCCCTATCTCGACACCGAGGGCGGCGATCTTGGCGACACCACCTTCGACGACCGCATCGTCCTGTCGGTGAGCTTCGGACAGTGAACATGCCCGCGACCCCACCCGTCCTGTTGCCGGCCACCGATCAGGCGCCTGTTGCCGCGCATGAACCTTTTGCCGCGCCGGGCGCATACACGCTCATACCGACCCCGAAACCCGCTGACCTGACGCAACACACCACCGCCCTGCCTGGCCCGCCGGAACGATCCGGCGACTCGGCTGCCGCGCATCCCTGGACCCAGGATGATTCCTGGGATCTGGTGGACCGCATCGGCCGTGGCGATCAGGCCGCCCTTGCCACGCTGTACCGAAGAGTTCACGGACGCCTGAGCCGATTCATCATGCAAATGACCCACGACCCCGACGGCATCGACGACATCGTCAACGAGACGATGCTGGTCGTTTGGCAGAAAGCCGCGGTCACCATGCCGCGGGCCAGGGTCACCACCTGGATCACCGGCATCGCCTACCTCAAGGCGCTGAAGGCGCTCGAACGCCGGCGCAGAACCGCAGACGAAGTGCCGATGACCGCTGACGCCGAGGAGTTGATCGGCGAGGACGACACCAGCCTGCAGCGAATGGAGTCGGCGCAACTGGCCGGCGCCGCGATGCGCGCGCTGTCGCCCGAGCAGCGCGCGGTGATGGAACTGGTCTACCACGACGGCATGAATTACAGCGAGATCGCCCTGGTCCTCGCCTGCCCGGAGAACACCGTGAAAACCCGCATGTTTCATGCGCGCAAGAAGCTGCGCGCGCTGTGGCCCACGCTGACCGGCATCCCGAATGCCGAGTCAGAAAAGACACCGGTCTGAGCACCGCATGGACAAGCCCCCCAACAACAAGCCCCTCAACCCGGATCGCGAGACCCACGATGCGGCCTGGGACCTGCTGCCCTGGTACGCGAGCGGCGCGCTCGATCCTGCCGAACGCGCGAGCGTCTCGCGGCACCTGGAAAGTTGCACTGATTGCCGCGACGAACTCGCCTTGGAACGCCAGAGCCGGGCGACCTTCCGCGTCGAAGCCTGCGCGCCGCGCTCTCCCGAGCCGGGCCTGGCACGCCTGCTGGCCCAGCTTCCGCCGCAGGAAGTCCCTCGGCCAGCCGTGACGCAGCCCGCCCGCTGGCTGGCCGCGGTCCTCACTTGGCTCGACGAGGCGCTGCCGCGTCCCGCGATGATCGGCGCAGGAGCACTGGCCTTGTTTGCAACCGTGCTGGGAGTCGCCAGCCTGCGCGCTCCCGATCCCTTGGGCTACCACGTGCTCAGCAACGCCCAGATTCCCGGCGCCAACGAATCCCGCGACATCCACCTGGTCTTCGCCGCCGAGGTCAGCGCCGCACGCCGGGCCGAACTGCTCGGCGCGATGCGTGGCCGCATCGTCGATGGACCTAATTCGGTCGGCGCCTACACCGTGCGCTTCCCCTCGCTGGCCGGGCAGGGCGAGCTGGTCGCCCTGATCGAGGACCTGCGCAGCCGGCCCGAGGTGGTGCTGGCAGAAGCCGCGCAAGCCTTGGCCATGCCTCATGACGGTCCGCCGTCCGAGCTGCGGGAAGCACCATGAATATTCTCAAGCTACTTGTATTGGCCTGCTACGTAGCCGCCGCGGCCGCGTGCAGCACCACGCCTACCGTGCGTACGGCGGGCACGTCCGCGGTCGCCGACGATCCCGCGCGCCTGATCCTGGTCTCCTTCCCCGATCGCGGGCTCAGCCGTCCGCCGCACGGCAGCCCCGGTCCCTACGTGAGCCGCGGGTCGGAGTACGGCACCACGAGCTGGAGCCACGAAGTCGGCGAGACGCTGGCGCAGGATCACCGCCTGCGCGAAATCAAGGAATGGCCGATCCTTTCGATCGGTGTGCACTGTGTGGTCTACGCGGTTGACGACGGCCGCGCGGTGGACGAGGTGATTGCCGAACTGGCCAGCGACCGCCGCGTGCATTCGGTGCAACGCATGGGCAATTTCCACGTGCTCAACGGCGATCCCTACGCCTCCTTGCAGGCCTCGATCCTGAGCATGAACGTGGAACGCGCCCACCACCAGGCCACCGGGCGCGGCGTGACCATCGCCATCGTCGATACCGGGGTGGACCTGGACCATCCCGACCTGCGCGGACAGTTTGCCGGTCACTCAGACCTCGCCGAGTTCGAAGCCGGCCGTGACTTCGACAACGACATCCACGGCACTGCCGTCGCCGGTGTCATCGCCGCGCTGTCGGGCAACGGCCAGGGCATCGTCGGCGTCGCGCCCGACGCCCGCTTGTTCGCCCTGCGCGCCTGCTGGCCCATGAAGGCCGGCGAACCCGGCGCGAGCTGCAACAGCCTGAGCATCGCCACCGCCCTGGACACCGCGATTCGCGCGCGTCCGCAAATCATCAATCTCAGCCTGACCGGACCGGCCGACCCCCTGGTCGCGTCCCTGATCAGCGCCGCACTGGACCAGGGCATCGTGGTGATCGTCGCCGAGCCCGCCGCCAGCGAGGGCGCGCCAGGATTCATCGCGGGCCAGGACCGTGTCATCCGCGTGCGTTCGGCAGGCCAGGCCGCACCGCCGGGCGAGGCGGCCGGCGGCCGCGTGGTGGCCGCGCCCGGCCTGGACGTGCTCACCACCTTTCCGCACGGCACTTACAACTTCATCTCCGGCAGTTCGTTTGCCGCGGCCAACATCTCCGGCATCGTCGCCCTGATCCTGGAAAAGCGGCCTGGCCTGGGCAACGCGGAAATTCGCGACGCACTTGCCGCCGGATCGGCCGTCCGCGTAGGTGCGGGCAACGTGCAGGGCATCGACGCCTGCCTGGTACTCCAGAGTCTTGGCGACCACATCCAGTGCGCGCCGCTGGCCCTGGTCGCGCGCTGAAGCGCGCGACTGGCATAAAAACGAGGTCGGGGGTCCCGATATCCACCGACGACGGAAAAATTTCTGCGGTGGAATGAACTTTTCTCTCCCAGCGCCGCATCCAGTACTGCAAGACGGTCCTGGGGCCGGCGTGCCTGCATCGCGATCCAGCCGGTCGTGACTTGAGGGGACAGGAGATCGGGACCATAAAAAAATGATGTTGCGCGTGTCGCTGTGTGCGGCGCTGTCGATGGTGAGCACCGCCGGCCTCGCGGTCGCTCCGGTCGACGACGGCCACGGCAAGCTGTCGCGCCAGTTGACCGAAATCGAGGGCATGACCCCGGCGCAGGCCGCGCAACTCTGCCCGCAGGACGGCGTGACGCCGTGCAGCGGCGCCATTGGCCCCTGGAATCTGAACGACTGGGTGTGGGCCACCCAGGACCAGGTGCAGACGTTCTTCAGCACCTACGATCCGGCCATGGCGACCGCCACCGGCGTCGGCGGCTTCGAGCACTTCTTTTATGCCGACGCCTTCCTGGCCGCCATGCGTCCGACGTTCGCGACGTTCCTGACCTACTCGACGAGCCAGTACGCGGCAGGCTGGACCTCGACCGTGGGCTCCGACCGTGTGCCGACCCTGGGCTCGGTCTCCGCCAGCATCACGCCAGTGTCGGTCTCCGGCGGCTTCGGCGTGGGTCCCGTCGCGAATCCCGCCGCGGTCACCGAGACCGGCGTATTCCTGTGGCGCGCCACCGGCCTGGGCAGCGGCAATCCCATGGCCTATGACGACTTCGGACTGGTGTCTTCGCCGGCCGGCGGCCAGGCGCTGGCCAGCGTGCTCGCCAACGACCGCATGGACGGCGCGCCCGCGACCACGGCCAACGTCGTGCTCGCCCAGATAGACACCACCAGCAGCAGCGTCATGCTGGACCTGAACGACGGCTCGGTGGATGTGGCGGCGGGCGTCCCGGCCGGGGTGCACACGCTGCTGTACCGCATCTGCGCGCTGACCGATCCGACCCGATGCGACGAAGCCGCAGTGAGCGTGAACGTGCCGGGCTACGCCATCGTCGCCAACAACGACGCCGGCACCGCCTCGCATTCGTCGGGCGGCAGCGCGGTCCTCAACGTGCTCGCCAACGACCGGTTGGGCAGCGGACCTGCGAACACCGCCAACGTGGTCCTGAGCCTGGTGTCCTCGACCAATCCGGCGATCACCCTGGACCTCGACGATGGGTCGGTCGATGTGGCGCAAGGCGCGGCGCTGGGCTCCTACCTGCTGGTGTACCGCATCTGCGAACGCGCCAACCCCGCCAACTGCGACGAGGCCAGCGTGACCGTCGGGGTCGCGCCGTATCTGATCGATGCGGTGAATGATTCGGCGCGCGCCTCATCGAAAGTGGCCAACACCGCCATCGCCAGCGTGCTGGGCAACGACCGGTTCGGCGGCGCCGTCGCGAAGACGGCGAAGGTCGCGCTGAGCCTGGTCACCGCCCCGATCAAGGGCGTCAAGCTCAACCTGACCACCGGCGCGGTGACGGTGGCGGCCAAGACCTCTTCGGGTCTCAGCTCGTTCATCTACCGGATCTGCGAGCGCGCGGCCCCGGCCAACTGCGATCAGGCCTCGGTGACGCTCGATCTGAGCGGTAGCCTGAAGTAGCAGGATCACGCGGCGACTTGCCCGGGCCTGTACATCGGGTGGGAGGCGGGTACGTCCGCGAGTCGCCGACGATCCCGCGCGCCTGATTCTGGTGCCCCTCCCGGATCGCGGGCTCAGCCGCAGCGGGCTTGTCCAAGTTTGGCGAACTGGTGCCCGACACCACAGCGGTCATGTTGCAGCGACGCCGGCGCTCATTCCACCATCGCTTTGCTTCGCGGTGCAGACGCCGAGCGTTATCTACGCGAAGAAGGGGTACAGCATTGGGTTCATCGGGACGTCCTTCGAAAGCTCGATCCAGCCGCAAAATCTAAGAACCTGTCCAAAATGCCGAGCGCAGTAGGTTTTTGGACAAGTTCTAGAACCCGCTGCGACTTCCGTAAATGCGCCCGCTGTCGTCGTCGAGCGGCAGGGCGATGCCGGCATCGAACTCGATGTTGACCAGCCAGGTCGCGCGCACGCGCAGCCCTGCGTTGAAGCTCCAGCGCACTTGCGTGTTCACCTGGTCGGCATCGGCGTAGATGTTGCCGGCTTCCACGCCGGCCACCAGGCGCAACCAGTCCCAGTGCAAAGGGCGCAGGTAAGTGGCGCTGGCCAGGTAATAGAAGTCGCCCTGGAAGCTGTTGCGCTGATAGCCGCGCAGGCCGTTGGTGCCGCCGAGCGAGAAGTCCCATTCCTTGTTGGGCGGTCCGTTGTTGGAGTTGCCCAGTTCCGCGCCCCACTCCAAGGTCTGATGCGGCAGGCTGCCGAGCGCGATGGAACGCTTGTAGTTGGCGGTGAGGCGCGAGTACCTGTAATCGGAACCCTGCTTCTGGTCGGCGATTTCGAAGCGCGTGGAGAAGCGTGTTCCGGTCTCGCTGTGGATGCGATCCTGCACGTGCTTGTAGCCGATCTGCGCGAGCGCGGCGTAGGCGTCGCCGTAGGGGTCGGGTGCGCCCACGCCGGAAGTGTCTTCATGCCGCCACAGCAGGCCGCTGCCCGCATTCCAGCCCTGGCTGGCGGCGCCCTTGAGCCCGAACTTGCGACTCACGACGAACTGCGCCTCATCGATGCTCTCGTCGTATTCGGGCATGCCTTCGAATTCGGGCTCCACCGGCGTCGTCGCATGCGAGCCGGAGAAATCCAGTGTGTACGGCGAGTCGAAAACGAAGGGCACGCGATAGCTCGCGAGAAAGCTGAGCTGACGGCCACGGCCTTCGTCCTGGCGATCGGAGCTGCTGACCAAGGCACGCAGGCTCTGGTTGCGGCCACCGATGTTGTTCCAGCGCAGCTCGGCGCCGACGGAGTTCTGGCCGTCGGTGTTGGCCGACAGCCGTGGGTAGGGAAGCAGATACCATTTTTCGCGCACGGTGAAGACCACCCGCACGCCGCCATCGAACGGCTCCTGCGTCGCCTTCACCGAACGGAAGAGCCCAAGGTTCTGAATGGATTGGCGGCTGCGCTCGATGGCATCGTCATCGGCCGGCTGACCGGGTGCGATGGACATTTCGCGCAACATGACTTCGGGCAAGGTCACGTCGTTTCCGCGGAAGACGATTTCGCGGATGAGCGGGGTTTCGGATGCCTCGGCCGGGTGCGGATAAAAGATCGGAAGCGCGAGCAGCAGAACGGCGAACTGTCGTGGGCATGGCCCGCTCCTACGCAGAGCCTTGCTCGCAGGAGCTATCAGCGCGAATCGCGCCGTAGTCGTGGAGCAAACTGTAGGAGGGGCGTCAGCCCCGACAGGCGCTTTGAAGCCCGAGACTGGGGTCGTATTGCGAGCGCCTGTCGGGGCTTGCGCCCCTCCTACACGAGGCTTGTCGGATTCTTGTTCGATGAAAGCGGGCCATGCCCGCGACAGCAGCATTGCGCGCGCCAACAAGGACGAAACACTCCAGGCAACGACGGCGCTCCACAAATCGTGCGAAGGAAAATGCGCTCCCCTCGCCCACTGCGTTACCGCGTAACCCAGACCCAGCGCGAAACCCGCGAGCAGCACCGCGCGCGCGTGACGATGGCGCCGCGCCGCCAGCACGAAGGCAATCGCGAGCAGGGAAAAACCGCCTGACGAATGCGCGCCCGGAAAGCAGTGGTTGGGAACGCTGCCCTCGGGCTTGGCCTGGAACACGTGCGCGTAGGTGTTGGATCCGCCGTAGTCGCTCACATCCCAGGGGCAATCGACGTTGGTGGACTGCTTGAGAATGGCGACGCTACCCGTGCTCAGCGCGATGCAGGCCAGCACGTAAGCGGCCTCGCGCCGGTAAGGACGCAGACGCGCGACGCGCAGCGATGCGATGAGCAGCGCCAGCGTGGACAGCGCGACCAGCGCCACCAGCCAGATGCCGCCGCGATGCAAACCCTCTTCCGCCCAGAACGCGTGGCGCGCCGGAAATTCGCCGAGCGCCGGGTCGAAGAAGTAGGCCGCGACCTTGCGATCCAGCGCGCTCAGATCGCACAACAAGGCCAATGCCAACAGCGCCAGCGCACTGCGACCGAAGGCCGGAAACGGCGCGGCCGTTTCCCGGATCGCCACCTCACCACTACCGATTTCCACAGGGAGCTCCAGCCAGGTTCAGCGATAACGCCGCTGCGTGAACTGCTCGTAGGCGGTCTGGTAATAAGCCGTCGCCAGATCGATCAGCGCGGGATCGTCCACGGCCGGCGCGAAGTGCGTGGTCTGCTCGCTGGGCGCACCGGGTGTGCGCTCGTAGTGCTCGCAGCGCACGGTCTTGCGCAGGCCGAGAATGCACAGCTTGTCGTCGCGCAACGCCGCCACGTCGTGGTTGTGATTGAACAGCAGCGTGCGCGGCACATTCGCCGGCCACTTCAAAACATCCTGGCCGAAGAATGGTGCCTGGTAGGCCAGACCCAGCAGGCCCAGCGCCGTCGGTCCCACGTCGATCTGGCTGGTGGGCGTGTCGATGCGCTGCGGTTTGATGTGTCCCGGCGCGTAGAACAGCAAGGGGATTTCGTAGGTGTTCAGCGGCACGTTGGCCTTGCCGTACACGCGCGCGTCGTGGTCGGCCACGATGATGAACAGCGTGTCGCCAAACCACGGCCGCGTGCGTGCGCCGCGAATGAACTGGCCGATGGCGTGATCGGCATACAGCACGCCCGCACGGCGTCCGCCACCGCGGGGTTTCACGCCCGGCACGCCCTCCGGAAAGGTGAAGGGCTTGTGGTTGGACGAACTCATGATGACGGAGAAGAAGGGCTTTCCCTTCGACGCGGCCGTATCGAAATATCCGAGCGCATGCTCCAGCAGATCCTCGTCAGACACGCCCCAGGCATTGCCGAAGGTCGGGTGCTCGATCTGCGCGCGATCCGAAATCGCAAACCCGTTACCGCTGAAGTACGGGTTCATGTTGTCGAACGCGCCATGGCCGCCGTATAGAAAGCTGGACTGGTAGCCCATCCCGTTCATCACCTTGCCGAGAGTCGCGATGTCCTTGTTGCCCTTGCGCTTGACGATGGACTCGCTCGGAATCGGCGGCAGCGAGGCAGTGAGCGCTTCGAGTCCACGCACCGTGCGCGTGCCGGTGGCGAACGCGCGCGTGAACAACATGCCTTCCTTCGCCAGAGCGTCGAACTCCGGCGTCAGTCCACGCGTGCTGCCATAGGCGCCGACGAATTCGGCGCCCAGCGACTCTTCCACAAGCATTACGACGTTGAGGCGACCGAGGCCCGTAGGATTCGCCTCGAAGCGTCGCGTCAGATCGCCACCCGCAAGGTTCACGAACTGCCCGCCGCCGGGCGCGAGGTCCGCGGCCAGGCGCCCCAACATCTCCTTCGAATCGCCATTGCGATAGAACGTCGGATAGTCGAGGTGGTTGTTGTTGAACGCGCTCACGAAGCGCGCCGGACCGTTGGCCGTCAGCTCATTCGATACGCGGTTGTCGAACACCGAGAGCGACTCCGCGGTCCAGGTCGCGGTGATGGCCACAACGAGTCCGGCATGCACCGCCAGCATGCCCAGTCGCGACGCGCGCGGTGGCGTGCGCAGAATGCGACCGGGCTGGAGAAACGCCAGCACGCGCCAGGCACCGAGCGCACCCAGGAATGCGAACGCGCTCAGCAGTGGAACCAGCGGGTATTCGTCGTGGATGTCGCCGATCACCTCGGTCGGATAGATCAGGTAATCGACCGCCACCAGGTTGAAGCGCGAATCGAATTCCTCGAAGAAGAAATACTCCGAAGCCGTGATGAACAGCATGCCGGCCAGCATCACCCACACGCCGAACGCGAGCAGACGGCGCGTGCGCCGGCGTCTCTGCACCGGCGCCAGCGCGAGGAACAGCGACAGCGGGATGAACAGGTAAACCGATTCGATCGCGTCATTGACCAGGCCCAGCCCGAGAATCGCGGGCAGTTGCGCAACGGGAACCGCGGCATGCACGCCGAAGAAAATCCACAACCCGAGACGCAGCGTCATCGACAGCAACAGGTAGATCGCGGCCATGGTCCAGAGCGGTCGCGTCCAGACCCAGCGACCGGGTGCGAGGTCGTGGGTGAAGTCTTTTGCGGCGGCGTGAGCGGGCGCGGAGGCGTTGGCGGTGTGCGTGATCGCGTTCATTAACGGCGGTCCATGTTCAGGGTCGGGTCCGTCGTGTCTAGACGGGTCGATCAAGAACAGGCGCAACGGCGATGCCGCGACCGGAACATGAGCCCGGAACGGGCCGGACTCCTTCCAGATGCAGGGATTGCGAGCGCAGCGCGTAGTGCTGCTTCAGTGGATTCAACGCGCCATGACTTGCGTCAATGCAACCTGCTTCAACACTTGTTGCAGAGGGCTACCGCACACAATTAACCGGCGTTCATGAAGCTGCAGCACCCTCGCCCAGTTGCAGCAGTACGCGGGTACCGGGTGCGTTATCGGTCAATCGCACGTGACCGTTGTGCAGTTGCGCGATCACCTGAACCAGTGACAGACCCAGGCCCAGACCCGCCGTGTTGCGTGAATGATCCAGCCGGTACAGGCGCTCGAACACACGCTCTCGCTCGGCCTCCGGAATGCCCGGGCCGCGATCGAGAATTTCGATCACGACGTCGCCGCGGAACCGTCGCGCCAGTACGCGCACCTCGCCGGCCTGTGGCCCGTACTTGATCGCGTTGTCGAGCAGGTTCACCAGCGCCTGGAACAGCAGGTCGCGATGACCCTGCAGCGACAGCCCGGGCTCGATCTCGATCAGCAGGTGCTGTGATTTTTCTTCCGCTAGCGGCTCGACGAAATCGACCGCATCGCGTACCAGCTCGCCGATGTCGCAGGGTGCGAACTGCGCCTTGAGCAGGCCCGACTCGACGGTGGCAATGCGCAACAGCGACTGGAACGTGGCGAGCACCTGATCGATGTCCGCAAGATTGCGCTCGATCCACGCGGGCAGTTCGTCGACCGACGGCCGTTCGCGCAGCGCGGCTTCGAGGCGCGCGCGATGGCGTGTGAGCGGCGAGCGCAGATCGTGCGCGATGTTGTCGGTGGCGCCCTTGACCGAGGCGATCAATTGCCCGATGCGATCGAGCATCGCGTTGAGCGCGCTGCCCAGGCGATCGAACTCGTCGCCACTGCCGCGGATGGGAATGCGATGGCGCAGATCGCCGCCCATGATGCGCAGCGCGGACTCGCGGATCGCCTCCACCGGACGCAGCGCGGCGCGCGTCAGCAGCAGGCCCGCAGCCAGCGACACCAGCAAGATGACGCCGCTGCTCCAAAGCGCCGCGCGACTCAGGGCATCGCGCATCTGCTGCACCTCGTGCTGATCGAAACCCACCAGCAGGCGGCTGCCGTCCGAGAGCCGTATCCAGCGGGCGAGCACCTCGGTGGAGTCGGCGCGGATCGGATTGGGCATGCGGAAATCGACACCGGCTGCGGCCGCAATCTGCGGCCAGACCGCAAGATTGCCGGCGAGCGTTTCCCCGCCGGGGCCTTCGAGGCGATACATCTGGTGCGGATCTGCTCGCTCGGCCTGCACCCGCAGGCCGATGAGTGAAACGATGCCTTCGTGTCCATCGACGACGAAGTCGGACTCCAGGATGTGAACCTCGGCGTCCAGGTTTTCGATCACGTGATCGGCCCCGAAGCGGTCTGCCAGCCAGATCATCGTCGCCAGGAGCACGGCAAAGCCCAGCGCCAGAATCGCGCTGTTGAAGAGGATCAGCTTTGCGGAGGTGGAGAGTTTATTCACCGGGTTCGCGCAGGCTGTAACCCGCACCGCGCAAGGTGTGAATCAGTGCAGGCATGCCGTCGCGATCGATCTTCCCGCGCAGTCGCGAGATGTGCACATCGACGATATTGGTCTGCGTCTCCAACTGGGTATCCCAAACGCCTTCCAGCAGCATGGTGCGCGTGACCACCTGGCCGGCGTGCAACATCAGGAACTCCAGCACGCGATATTCCTGCGGCTTGAGCGTGACGGTCTCATCGCCGCGCCAGACCTTCCGCGCCATTCGATCGATTTCGAGATCGGCCACGCGCAGCCGGTTCTCGTTGACCGACGTCGCAATCCGCCGTGTGATCGCGTCCAGGCGCGCCAGCAGTTCGGCCATCGAGAAGGGCTTGACCAGGTAGTCGTCGCCGCCCAGACGCAGGCCGCGCACGCGTTCGTCCACCGTGCCCAACGCGCTCAGAATCAGCACGGGCACCCGCGACCCAGTGGCACGCAGCGCGGCCAGCATGGCCAGGCCGTCCATCTGCGGCATCAGGCGGTCGAGCACGATGGCGTCGAAGCTCTCGCCGGTGGCGCGGAACAGGCCGTCACGGCCATTGCTCGCGTGCTCGATGCTGTGTCCCAGATCTTGCAGGCCACGGCAAACGAAACCGGCAATCTCGGGGTCGTCCTCCACTACCAGGATGCGCATCGCAGGTTCTCTAGGGTGAGGATGACGGCGCGGCGCACTCCGGCATCGACTCCGGCGGCAGCACATTCCCTTCCGGATCGATCAGCAGCACCGCGCGCACCGTCGCATCGATCGAGCAGGCGGCAAGATAACCGATGGCGTTCGCGGTCGATGACACGAAGCGCAGCACCGCCGCTTCCGATGCGAGCACATGCGGCGGCAGCACGCCCTGGAAATATTGCTGGTTCCAGTAATCCTCCAACGACTGCGGCGACTGCTTCAGCACGGCGCGGGAAAACTGGCGGCGTACCGGACTATCAGCCGGAAGATTGACCGGCAGGATGCGCGCGCCGCTCTGCCAGAAGACTTTCTTGCGCTTGAAGATTAGCGCGAGCTTGTCGATGTCGAGGGATTCGGCTTCGTCCGTCACAGGTACCACCACCGCCAGCGTTGGGCGCTCCTGTGAGGGTACCGCTGGGGACAGCACGCCCAGCAGCGCGGCGCAGACCGCAGACACCAAACGAATCCGGCGGCAGACACTGCGCATCAGAAAAGGACGGCGAACGAGGCCAGGAACCCGTCCGCCACGCCGAACGGATTGTCGGTGGCGCGGCTGTACTCGGCCTTGAGAACGAGCCCCGGAGCGAAACGGTAATTGAGTCCCCCGAGATAGAGGCTCAGGTCCCGAGACGCGGCGGAGTCACGGAAACTCTCGTAGCGCACAACGCCAAAGAGTTTCTCGCTCAGCGGCGCGACGAGTTGCACGTAAGCACCCTGCTCGTCCTGAGTTTCCTCATCGCCGCGAATGGTGCGATACGCGAATTCACCCGACAGTTCGAAGCGCCGGAACGTCCACGCGAAGTCGAAATCGACGAGATGCTTGCGCTGGTCGGAAGTCTCTTCCTGTTCGAAGTTGACGTAGGACAGGCCGAACTGGGTGTGGGGCAGAAGTGTTGCTGCGATTCTTCCGCCCGCCGCTTCGCTGAAGGTATCCAGCCCCGGCTCGGGAAATATTTCTTCGCCCGGCGAGGCGTAGAGAGAGTACTCGACGCCGTCAGCGGTCCATGGCAGCACGCCGTAGACCATTGCGCCGGTCGCGTTGGTGGGGAAAGTCGCCTCGGTGATGAGCGGGCGCGAGGTGGTCCAGGTCAGGGGCGCGGCGTGGATGAGATTCCAGCGTCCAACCGGGGTCAGGAATTTGCCGATCCGGAATTTCAGGGCATCGGCGCGCGCGTAGTCGAAATAGAAGCGTTCGGAAATGACGTGCAAGCGATCCGTGCTGGTATCGCCGCGACGAACGATGAGGGCGTTCTCGATCTCAGCCTCCGAGAAGAAATGCCAGCGGCCGCCGCCGTCCCACCAGAGGATGGCGCTGAGCGTATCCAGCGCAAGTTGCGCGGGTTCGCTGCCGTCAGCGTCACGCGCGGTGGCTTCGCCGTAGCCGCCGAGGGTGAATCCGGAATTACCGAGCCGCAGGCCGTGGCCCAGCTCGTAGCGCTGGGCCATCGGGTCCTGACCCACGGTGGGCGCGGACTCGGAAGTGACTTCGGCTGCCAAAACACTGCTGGCAGTCAGCGAAAGCGCGATGCAGAAGACCTTCGCCAGGCGCTGCGGCGCCAGTGCGAACGGCGGCCCGTTCAAACCTTGCGATGTATGAAGCATGGATGAGGAGTCTCTTGAGACCGCGGCCTGCGCCGCGACGACCCGCGGTGTCGAGATATTCTAGGGCTGCAATGAAATCACCACGCATCAGGTCCAGCGTCCTGCCCGCTTTGCCAAGTCTGCCGCGCGCGTGACGATACGCCGCATCCTCCTGCTGAGTTTTCTGCTGGTGAGCCTGGTGCCGGCAACGGTGCTCACACTGCTGGCCTTCGATCGCGCACGTGCGGCCATGCAGGGCGAAATCGAGCAGAGCGTGCAACGCTCGGCGGCGTCGGTGTCGTCCGACGTGGACGAGCTCTTGTTCGAGCGCATGCTCAACCTCACCATCTGGACGCACCTGGAAGTGATTCAGGACCTGCGGCTGGATGACGTGGACAAGCGCCTGTCCGCTTTCCTGGCGGAGATGAAACGGCGCTACGGTTCGGTGTATCTCGATCTGCACGCGGTGGACCGGACGGGTCGCATCATCGCCAGCAGCAGCGCGGCGCGCATCGGCGAGCTGCGCCACTTCGATGCCGAGTGGCTGGCCGCCGATCTTCCGGGCGGCCGAGTCCGCATCGAGAAACCCGGCATCGAACGCATCGGCCGGCGCCTGAGTCTGCGCAGCGATATTGCCTCGCAGTTCACCGAAGGCACGCTCGGCGAACTGGTGCTCGACGTGGACTGGAACCAGTTGGAGCGCCTGCTCGACGCAGGCTCCAACCCCGCGCGGCAAGTCTTGGTGCTGGATGCTCAGGGCGCGGTGATTGCGGCCTCCGCTGGTCTGCGCGCGCACGGTTTCGATCTGGGCGCCGCGCTGCCCGGCTGGAGCACCGGCCCCGACGTTGAGCTGCGCCGCGGCACGCCGGTGATGAGCGGCGACATCGTGCTGGGGCGGCGCAAGGCCGGCGACACGGATCAGCAGCGGGCATTCAGATGGACCACCTTGCTCGTGCAATCGCGAGAGGTGGCGCTGGCCCCGGTGCACCGCATGGGCTGGGCGTTCGCGGGCTTGCTCGCGGCGGCGGCTGTGGTCACGGTGCTCGTGACCTTCTGGGTCGCCGGAATGATCGCGCGGCCGGTCGTAGCGCTGACCGAGTTCACGCGTGGGTATCTCAGGCCCGGCGAGCCACCGCGCCCGCCGCCCGAAGGTCCGGGCGAAATGGGCGAGCTCAATCGCAGCTTCGTACGACTGGTCGAGGACTTGCAGCGCTCGCAACAGACCCTGGTGCAGGCGTCCAAGCTGGCTGCGCTGGGCGAGGTGACGGCGCTGATGGCGCACGAGGTGCGCACGCCGCTGGGCATTCTCCGGTCGTCCGCGCAGATGCTGCGCACCGAACCCGGCCTGAGCGCCGAGGCGAATGAACTGCTGCGCATCGTCGAGAGCGAAACCGAGCGCCTGAATCGACTCGTGACCTCGATGCTGGACAGCGCACGCACGCGGCCGCCGCAGCGCAGGCCCACGGACGTGCATGCGCTGATTGCGCACGCGGGCTCGCTGCTCGGCGCACAGGCGCGCGATCGCGGAGTGAGCCTGAAGCTCCGATGCGAAGCGCAGAATTTCCTGGCGGATTGCGACCCGGAGCAGATCACGCAGGTCTTGCTGAACCTGGTCATGAACGCGCTGCAAATCCTGCCGCGCGGCGGGCACGTCGAGGTCGCGACGAGCAACGAGGGCGAGCGTCTGCTGATCGAGGTCGGCGATGATGGCCCCGGCATTCCGCCGCAGGATCGCAGCAGCATCTTCGAGCCCTTCGTGTTCAAGCGCGAAGGCGGTATCGGGCTGGGGCTGGCGGTGGTGCGGCAGATCGTGCGCCAGCATGGCGGCGACGTGGTGGCGGACGCCGGTCCGCTCGGCGGCGCGCTATTTCGCGTGCGGCTGCCCCTCAAGGATATGCAGGAGATTCGATCCGCATGAAAGATGTCCGTGTGCTGGTGGTGGACGACGAGCCCAATATGCGCCGCGTGCTGGAGATCATGCTGTCGCGGCGCGGCTACAAGACCTGGTCGGCGGCGAACGGTCACGAGGCCTTCGAGTTGCTGAAGGAAACCTCCGTGGATCTGGTCATCAGCGATCTGCGCATGCCGCAGATCAACGGCATCGAGCTGCTCGGCAAGCTACGCGAATCCGGCAACGAAGTGCCGCTGATCATGATTACCGCGCAGGGCAGCATCGAGAGCGCGGTCGAGGCCATGCGCCTGGGCGCCTGCGACTACCTGTTGCGGCCTTTCGATACGGAGACGCTGGACCTCGCGATAGGCCGCGTGTTCCAGGCGCGCGAGGTGCTGCGGCAGAAGGATTTTCTGCGCGACGAGGTGGAGCGCGGCTGGGATGGCCTGGTCGGCAACGGGACCGCCATGCAGCGCGTGCGCCAGCAGATCGCGCAGGTGGGCCCGACGAAGGCCTCGGTACTGCTGACCGGCGAAACCGGCACCGGCAAGGAAGTGGCGGCGCGTGCCATCCATCGTGCGTCTCCACGCCGTGACCAGCTTTTCGTGCCGATCAACTGCGCGGCAATTCCGGCCGAGATCCTGGAAAGCGAGCTGTTCGGTCACGAAAAAGGCGCCTTCACCGGCGCGCTCAAACAGCGCATCGGCAAGTTCGAGCTAGCGCAGAACGGCACGATCTTTCTGGACGAGATCACGGAAATGCCGATCGCGCTCCAGTCCAAGCTGCTGCGCGTCTTGCAGGAAGGGCAGCTCGAACGACTCGGCGGCAATCGCACCATCGAGCTGGACGTGCGCGTCATCGCGGCCACCAACCGTGCGCCGCGCAACGCGATCCGGGATGGCCGGTTCCGCGAAGACCTGTACTTCCGCCTCAACGTCTTCGCGCTCGATCTGCCGCCGCTACGCGAACGTCGCGAGGACATTCGCGATCTTCTGCGGCACTTCGTCGCCATGCATGCCGGCGCCGGGCGCCCAGCGCCACAGATATCCCCCGCGGCGCTGAATCACCTGCTCGCCTACGACTGGCCCGGCAATATTCGCGAGCTGGGCAACATCGTGGAGCGCGCGCTGATTCTCAGCGGCGGACGCGATATCGAGATCGGTCACGTTCCGCTCGACCCCTCGACGACGCCGGCGCCCGCAGCGCCGAGCGGAACGCTGCCCGACAATCTCAGCCTGGACCCCGCGGTCGAGGCACTCGAAGTGCTGCTCATCAGCGAAGCGCTGCGCCGAGCGGGCGGCAACAAGACGCGCGCGGCGCAACTGCTCCAGATCAGCGAGCGCTCGGTCTGGTACAAACTCAAGAAGTACGGACTCGGCGGCGGCCATGAACCGCAGGTCGGTTGAAACACGCCGGCTTGCGGGACGAGGTGAACCCCTAGGCTTTATCGGAATACGATTCGCTCGTCACCTCGCGCTTGCTCCCATGAACCTTCGCCGTTTGTCTTCCCTGTCCGGACTCCTGCTGATCGCTACCGGCGCGAACGCCGAAGTCTTTTCCAATCCCGCGAGAACCTATTTTTTCGAGATGCCGCGGCCGTGGTATCTGGCACATCCCGATTTCATGCTGATGAGCGCCACCGGTGCGTCGCTGTCGGAATCGGACCTGCCGCAGGGACCGCAGTCGCTGGAAAGGATCAGCAAGACCGCCGGCATGATCGCCTGCATCGGCGCGGACTACTCGACCACCAAGGAACGCTTCGAGCTTGAAGGCGAGAACTGGAAAGGACTGGTCACGGTGTTCGTGGAACCGGCACGCACCAATCGCCAGCCGCGACACGTGCTGCAACTGGTTGCGCAGCACGGCAAGAACTTCCGCCTCTTTTACCTCGCGGTTCCGAGCCGGGAATGGCTGAGCGACGGCGCGCAGTCGCGCAAGCTGCTGGGCGCTTTGCGCTTCCGCTGAAGCCTGGAGCAGGCGCGAGCCGTTACAATTTCTGGGTCTGCGCCGCCATGCGCGCATCCTGAACCTCGATCCCCTTGAAACTTCAGACTGCCGGACTCAACGCGTGTCCAGCCGAGTCCGCCGACGCATGACCGCGCAGATCATCGATGGCAAATCGGTCGCAACCCGGATACAGGCCGAGTTGCGATCGGCTGTCGATACGCGCCTGGCCCGCGGCTTGCGTGCGCCCGCGCTGGCGACCGTACTGGTAGGCGAAGACGCGGCCTCGCAGGTCTACGTGCGCAACAAGCGCAGAACCTGCGAGGCGCTCGGCATCCGCTCGATTCCCATCCATCTCGATGCGGGCATCGCCAATGCGGAGTTGCTGACGCTGATCGATAGCCTCAACGCAGACGATTCGGTTGACGGCATTCTCGTGCAGTTGCCGTTACCCAGGCAGCTCGATACCACCGCCGTGATCGAACGCATCCGGCCGGACAAGGATGTCGATGGTTTTCATCCTTATAACCTGGGTCGCCTCGCGCAGCGCCAGCCGATCCTGCGGCCGTGCACGCCGCACGGGGTGATCGAGTTGCTGCGTTCGATCGGCGAGACCTTCCACGGCCGGCGCGCCGTGGTGGTCGGGGCCAGCAATATCGTCGGCAGGCCGATGGCCCTCGAACTGCTGCTGGCAGGCGCGACGACCACGGTCTGCCATCGCTTTACGCGCGATCTGGACAAGGAAGTCGGTCGCGCCGAAATCGTGGTGGTGGCGGTCGGCAAGCCCGGCCTGGTTCGTGGGGAGTGGATTGCGCCCGGCGCCACGGTGGTCGATGTGGGCATGAACCGTCGTGACGACGGCACGCTTTGCGGCGACGTCGAATTTGCCGCGGCCGCTCAGCGCGCCGCCTGGATCACGCCGGTACCCGGAGGCGTCGGTCCCATGACCGTGACCATGCTGATGGCCAACACCATCGCCGCGGCAGCAGCGCGGGACAGAACCACGTAGGTCGGGCTTCAGCCCGGCACCGCAGCTTTACCGGATAGGAAAGCGCAGTCTCACTTCCAGGCTGACACGGAAATTATCGTAGTCTTCGATGACCTCGACGCCGTCGAACACGCGGCCATCGAGGTTGGACGTGCGCTCCTCCCAGGTCAAAGCCGGGGTCAGAACCAGCCAATCCACCGGCACGTAGGCGAGCTTGAGATTGAAGGACCGCTGATCGTCCTCGCGGCCAAACTCGTCCTCGAAGTCCGCCTCGTTGAAGAAGAGCGAGCTGGACACGAGAAACTTCGGCGTCGGAGCCCAGTTGAACGCGATGTCGCCGCCGGTGAGCACCACGAAGTTCTGGTTCTGCTGATCCACGCTGTAGGTCCGGCGCTGGACTCCTACCCGGATATTGGTCTTGGGCGAAAAATTGCGCTGGTAACTCAGGCCACCCGTGGCGCCGGAAAAATCGTCCACGTTGGTGCCCTCGTTGGTTCGGTCCGTCACGCCGAGCTGGGCTTCCAGCCTCGACAGATCGCTGGGCTGCCACACCATCACCGCCTGGTAGACGGTCTGGTCGAATTCCAGGGTCAGGCCCTCGCGCCGCTCTAGGGGGAGTCCGTCGCGCTCGATGTACTCGCCCTCGGAGTATTCGACCTCCAAACCGATCGAGCTCTGCCCCTGTCCCAGGTAAACGAAACCCAGCGCGCCCTTGTACTCGTCGCGATCTTCGAACCTCGAAGAATCCAGCGTGTGTCGCAGACGGTCGCCACCCAAACGCGTGCGCAGCTCGTAGTCGCCGAGCACCCGCAGATTGGCGGAGAGGCCGGCCGCAGTGAAATCCTGGAAACCGAACCTCGTCCCGCTCGATACGTTCGAGAAATCCTGGATCTGCCGGGTATCGACAACCTTCAGATCGCCTTTCAGGGTGGAGCCGAGCTGCCAGTCCATTCCTGCAGAGACCTTGTGGCCGTCGTGGTCGAGTCCTTCGAAGCGGTCGTACTTGAAGGTGCGTGCCTCGCCATCGAAGACGAAGCGCTGCAGGCCCAGAGCATATTTGGCCTCTATTCCGGCCGCGTACTTGGTCAGCGTGTCCTGCTGCTCGCGATCGCCGACCAGCGCCAGCGCCTCGTCTTCGTCACGCGTGCGAAATACGTTGTCGTCGTGCTCGACGGTCGCCGCAACGTAGGGAAAAGCTTCCAGTTGCGCGCCGGCCGGAAGCGAAACCAGACCCATCAGGATGGCCGCCGCGCCTCCCAGAACCCGGCCGGTGGTCGCCGATTGCTTGCCTGCCATGATCTGCTCCTGCTGGGGGTTCAAAACGCGTTCTTGTCGCGGAAGATCATGGTCACGGTCATGAACACGATCCGCAGATCCATCATCGGCGACCAGTTCTTGATGTAATCCAGGTCGTAACGAATGCGCTCTTCCATGCGCTCCAACTGCGCAGTCTCTCCACGCAATCCATGCACCTGCGCCCAGCCCGTCAGGCCCGGCTTGACCTTGTGCCGAACCATGTAGCGCTTGACCGCTTTGCGGTAGTGCTCGTTGTGCGCCACGGTGTGCGGCCGCGGCCCCACCACGCTCATCTCGCCCTTGAGCACGTTGAAGAACTGCGGCAGCTCGTCGATGGAGGTGCGGCGGATGAAGCGGCCGATGGGCGTGACCCGCGGATCGTTGCGCGAAGCCTGCTGCTCGTCGCGGCTGCCCGTTTTCCCGTGCTGGGCGCCAGTCGGATCCTCGATGTACATCGACCTGAACTTGTACAGCATGAAGCGCTGTCCGTTCAGGCCGTAACGTTTCTGCTTGAAGATGACGGGGCCCGGCGAGGTCAGCTTGACCGCCAGCGCTATGGCCAGCAGCGGCAGCGACAGGGCGATGATGGTGCCTAGCGCAAACAGGAAGTCGAAGATCTGCTTGAGCACCCCGTCGGCGCCGTAGAACGGCGCCTCCGCAATCTCCAGCACGGTCACGCCCTCGACCTCGCGCACCTGCGCCTCGAACAAATTGATGATGAGGAAATCCGGAACGTAGTAGACCGAGGCGGTGGTGTCGCCGAGTTCGTCGAGCAGACTCAATGCGCGCCTGCCGCCGTCGTCCGGCAGCACGATGAACACCACGTCGATGTTGTGATCCTGCACGTATTGCGCGGTGCTGCGCGCCTTGCCCAGGTAGGACGCGCCGTCCAGGGGGCCACCGATGCGATCCATGTCCCGGTCTTCGAAAAATCCGACCAGCTCGTACGAGCGCGAGGCGCGCAGGTTGCGGGCCAGGCCGCGCGCCGAGTCGTTGACGAACACCACCACCGCCGTGCGCTTGCGCACGATCTGCGGCAGGAAGCCCTGGGCCAGGCCCACGCACAGCTTGTGCAGCATCAGCAGCGCGAGAGGGGTGGTGACGAACCACAGCAGCAGCACCCGGCGCGAAAAATAGTCGGAGTAGCGCGTCAGATAACCGATGAACAGCAGCGCGCCGACCAGGGCGACCCAGGTCCAGTACATGCCGGTGCCGACCGAACCCTGCCGGCCCGGCAGCCAGGGCGTCAGCAAGTCGTAGTGCCGAAGGGTGAGGAACGCGAAGGCGCCCGTGACGATGGCCAGCACCTGGTAGGGCAAGGCAAAGGATTCGCCGAACACCTGCGCGAAAACCCACAGGTTGCCCGCGACGACCGCCGCGTACAGCCCCCCCTGGATGGTGCCGGCCTGGGACTGGCTGGCGCGGCTCACGACCTGTGCTCCAGACGTGGCGCGACTCTCGGGGCGTTGGAGACCGGACTGGATATCGGATGCGCGGGCATGGCGTTCGGAAGGGACGCCGTCGCCGCAATGTGCGCCGACCCGACGTCGTCAGTAAGTGCGAGGCTGTGTTCGAAGAGTTCAATCGGAGCAGACCTGCCGCCAGCTTCGGCAGGCCCAAGCTATCGCAAGACTCGAATTGTCGGGCCGGACTTTACCATCTGATCGCACGCGCAAAAACCCGCCGGGCTCGAGGACGGCTGTCGACGACAATCTGCACCGTCTCGCAGGCCGGGCTTCACCCGACTCCCCGCCGGTCTTCTATCGGGGCAGGCGCGTGAAAGCGTCGTCAATACCAGCCTGGAGGTGGTGGATCAGTTTGAATCGGTCGCCGACAAACCGAACCGCTGGTTTCGCGCAACGGAGCCTTACGAAGGAAGGCGACGGCAAAGGCGCCAAGAAAGCTAATACCGCCTTCGCCTTGCGTCTTTGCGCGAAACGCCTTGGTTTTTCAAACTGACCCGCTACCGCCTGGAGCGTAGGCTTTGAAATCGGCGCGTACCGGAGTACTGTATATATATACAGTTACTGCGGTGCCCCATGCTCACCCCCCGCCAGACCGAAATCCTCGACTTCATCCGCACCAGCCTGAGCGCGCGCGGTGCGCCGCCTACGCGTGCGGAGATCGTCACGGAATTCGGCTTCGCCTCGCCTACCGCGGCGGACGATCATTTGCGTGCCCTTGCAAAAAGGGGCGTGATCGAACTGGTTCCGGGGGCTGCGCGTGGGATTCGGCTGTGTGAGGCCGCGCCCCTGCAGTACGAGCTTCCCCTCATTGGCCGCGTCGCCGCCGGCTCGCCCTTGCTGGCCGTCGAGAACCTCGAACGCCGCGTGCCGGTGGATGCCGAGCTGTTCAAGCCGCGCGCCGATTACCTGCTGCGCGTGCACGGCGAATCCATGCGCGAGGCCGGCATCCGTGACGGCGATCTGTTGGCCGTGCACAAGGCAGACACCGCGCGCAACGGCCAGATCGTGGTGGCGCGCATTGACGACGAAGTCACGGTGAAACGTTTCGAGCGGCGCGGTGACGTGGTGCGCCTGCTGCCGGAGAACGCGGACTTCGAACCGATTCGCGTGGATCTTTCGCGCCAGTCGCTGGTGATCGAGGGTCTGGCCGTGGGCCTGCTGCGCACCGGCGGTTTTGCGCGCAACTGATCGGAGAAAAGGATGGAACCTCGCATCAGCTTCATCACCCTCGGCGTTGCCGATCTGGTCCGTGCCACGGCCTTCTACCGCGACGTACTCAAGCTGCCGCAGATCGAGATGCCTCCAGACGCTGGCGTGGCTTTCTTCGAGATGGGCAAGACCTGGCTGTCGCTGTTTCCGCGGAGCGAGCTTGCAAAAGATGCGGGCGTATCGGGCGAAGGCTCGGGCTTTGCCGGCTTCACACTCGCGCACAACCTGCGCTCCATCGAAGCCGTCGATGCGCTGTTCGCAGAACTGCGCGCAGCTGGTGTGCGCATCGTCAAGCCGGCCCATCACACCTTCTGGGGCGGCTACTCCGGCTACTTCGCCGATCCCGACAACTTCCTATGGGAACTCGCGTGGAATCCGCACTTCCCGCACGGTTGAGCCCGGATCACCTGCTCGGGCCCAAGCTCTGGCGCGCGCACGAACAGGCACAGATCAAGGCCGAACCTACGGGTTACGCCGCGCTCGACCGCGTGCTGCCCGGTGGCGGCTGGCCGATCGGCGCGGTCAGCGAAATCCTGCATGCGCAGATAGGTGTCGGTGAATTCAGCCTCAGCCTGCCCCTGCTCGCACGGCTCACCCAGGCCGACCGGCCTGTTGCCTTGATCTCGCCGCCCTCGATTCCTTACGCACCCCGACTCGTTTCCGCCGGCCTGCAACTGCAAAAAATCCTCGTGGTGGAGCCGGAATCCGAACAGGACGCGCTGTGGTCCGCCGAATTGCTGCTACGCGCGGGGGCTGGCGCGGTGCTGCTGTGGATCGGCAAGTGCGATGCCCAGTCGCTGCGCCGCCTTCAACTCGCCGCGGAAACGACGGATAGCTGTGCACTACTGCTGCGACCGGACCCGTTTGCGGCGGAGTCCACGCCCAGCGCCCTGCGCCTGCGCGTGTGGCGGGAGAATGGTGCGCCTTGCGTCGAAGTATTGAAGTGTCGCGGGGCGAAACCTGCGCCCGTGACTCTGCGGAACGCGGCATGAGCCGGCAATTCACGCACCATGCTCTGGCTTTGTCTCCACCTCCCTCGCCTGCCGCTGTCGGCTCTCGGCCCCGATAGCAAAGACATGGCGGTGGTCGATCAGCACGGCTCGCAGCGCTGGCTGATTACCGGCACGCAAGACTGCGAAGCCGGCCTGCCGCTTGCGCAGGCCTTGGTCGTGAACCCCGCATTGCAGGTGCGGGTGCGCAGACCTTTGGCAGAGCACACCGCGCTGCAAAGCCTGGCTTATTGGGCCTATCGTTTTGGTCACCCGGTGACGGCCGAAATACAGGAACTTTCCGAGCTTGGCCGCATGCCGCGCGCCCTGTTGTGGATCGAGGTCGGTCGCAGCCTCGAACTCTTTGGCGGGTGTGATGCACTGCGCGACGAGCTATGCGGCGAGCTGGTGAATCTGGGCCATACGGCCCAACTCGGCATGGCGCCCACGCGCGCGGCCGCGGCCCTGCTCGCCTGTGCAGGACGATCCGATCCGGTCCTGAACCGCGAGGCATTGACAGCCAAGCTGGCCGACCTGCCCCTGAGGCTGTTGCACTGGCCGGATGAAATGCTGAGCGCACTATCGGGCGTCGGATTCCGCCGGCTGGGCGAGCTGTTCGCCATTCCGCGCGAAGCCTTCGTGCGCCGCTTCGGCACGGAATATCGAATCATGCTCGATCGTCTGCTCGGCACGGCGAGCGAACCCTTCGAGGCCATCGCTCCGCCCGAAATCTTCCGCCGCCGTTTCGAGCTGGCGGCTGAAATCGAGGACGTCGAGCGTCTCCAGTTCCCACTCAAGCGTCTGTGTTCGGAGCTACAGGCTTACCTGCGCACGCGTGATGTCGGCCTGCGCAGCGTCATGCTTGCGGTCGCTCATGCCGGCGCACGCGAGACCCGCATCCATGCGCAATTCGTCGATCCGCATCGCGATGCGAACCGCATTTTCGATGCGCTACGCGAACGCCTGGAACGCGACGGCCTGCCCTTGCCTGCACGCGAACTGGTTCTGATGGCCGAAGACTTCGCCGAAGCCGCGGTGCCGCAGAACGATCTGTTCGATCCGCGTGCCGGACAGGCGCAGGCCTGGGCTGCGGCGATCGAACGGATTCGCGCTCGCCTGGGTGAAACACAAGTATGGGTGCCGCAGGTGGTAGAGGATCATCGGCCGGAACGCGGCACCCTATGCGTAGGGCGGGCCATGCCCGCCGTGTCCGTTTCCATGCCGATGACGGCGGGCATGCGGTGGGTTTACGCGGGACTGACATTAAGTCAGTCCCGCGTTGGGACCCACCGCCCTACATTTCTGCTTTCGGAGCCATGGATCATGCCGCCGCCGATGCTGCCTGCCGGAACGGCCTTCGAGCGCATCGAATCCGGCTGGTGGGACGGGCAAGACGTGCGCCGCGATTACACGACGCTGGACATCAACGGTAGCCGCGCCTGGGTGTTCCGCGAAGTCGCCGGCCGAGCCTGGTATTTGCACGGGTGGTGGTCGTGAGCTACGCCGAGCTGCACTGCCTGTCGTGTTTCTCGTTCCAGCGAGCCGCCTCGCACGCGTACGAATTGTTCGAGCAGGCCAAGACACTCGGTTACGGCGCGCTGGCGATCACCGACGAATGCTCCCTCACGGGCATCGTGCGGGCGCATGAAGCGGCAGACAAGGCCGGCATCAAGCTAATTCCGGGTTGCGAAGTGCAGATTGAGAACGGCCCCAAGCTCGTGCTGCTGGTGCCGGATAAAGCGGCTTACGAGGCAATGTCCGGCCTCATCACGCACGCACGCCGGCGCAGCGAGAAAGGCGAGTATCGACTGTTTCGCGAAGACTTCATTGCGATTCCGCAGCTCTGCTTCGTGCTGTGGGTTCCGGATGAAACAATCGACTCCGAGCATGCAGTCTGGGTGCGTGACACCTTCGCGGGACGCGCCTGGATCGGCGTCGCCCTGCATCGCGGACCGGATGACGCGGCGCGGCTGATGCGTCTGCGCCAGACCGGCGAACGCTTCGGCCTGCCACTGGTTGCGGCCAATGACGTGCGCTACCACGTGCGCGAACGGCGCGCCCTGCACGACGTGCTCACGTCCATCCGCCACGGCATGCCGGTTTCCGAATGCGGTTATCGCCTGCTGCCCAATGGAGAGCATCACTTGCGCAGCATCGAGGAGCTGCGCGGCATCTATCCGCAAGACCTGCTCGACGAGACGCTGCGCATCGCCGAGCGCTGCCATTTCCGCATGGACGAGCTGCGTTACGAGTATCCGAAGGAACTGGTCGGTGCGGGCCACACGCCGACGAGCTGGTTACGCCAGCTTGTCGAGCAGGGTATGCGCGAGCGCTGGCCGGCGGGAGCGAAGCAGGAAGTTTCCGATCAGATCGACAAGGAACTCGCGCTGATCGCCGACATGAAAGTGGAAGCCTTCTTCCTCACCGTCTGGGACATCGTGCGTGAAGCCCGTGCGAGGAACATCCTCTGCCAGGGCCGCGGCAGCGCCGCCAATTCCGCCGTGTGTTATGTGCTCGGCATCACCGAAGTGAAGCCGGAGGACGGCAATCTCCTGTTCGAGCGCTTCCTGTCGAAGGAGCGCAACGAGCCGCCTGACATCGACGTGGATTTCGAGCACCAGCGGCGCGAGGAAATCATTCAGTACATCTTCAACCAGTACGGGCGCGAACGCGCGGCGATCTCTGCAACGGTGATCCACTACCGCAAGAAGATGGCGATACGCGATGTGGGCAAGGCACTCGGCGTGGCACCGGATCATATAGAGGCCTTCACCAAATCCCTGGCCTGGTGGGACAGGGGCGAGGCTTTTGCGCAGCGCCTGTGCGAACTCGGTTTCGATCCCGCAGCGCCGCTGATTCGGCGCTGGCTGGATCTGGTCCAGCAGCTGCGAGGCATGCCGCGTCACCTGTCGCAGCACGTCGGTGGTTTCATCATTTCCGACACACCGGTTTCGCATCTGGTGCCGGTGGAAAACGCGGCGATGAAGGACCGCACCATCATCCAGTGGGACAAGGACGATCTGGAATCGCTGGGCCTGCTGAAGGTCGATGTGCTGGCGCTGGGCATGCTTAGCACGCTCAGGCGTTCGTTCGAAATGGTCTCAGGCTTGCGGGAGCAGCCGTTCGGCCTCAAGGACATTCCGCAGGACGACGAGCCCACCTACGACATGATCTGTGCGGGCAAGACCGTAGGCGTGTTCCAGATCGAATCGCGTGCGCAGATGTCGATGCTGCCGCGGCTCAGACCCCGAAAGTTCTACGACCTCGTAATCGAGGTGGCCATCGTGCGTCCGGGGCCGATCCAGGGCGGCATGGTGCATCCCTACCTCAAGCGGCGGCAATCGCTGGCGAAGGATCCCGATACACCTATCCACATTCCGGACAAGTTGAAGAAGGCGCTGGGCCGCACCCTGGGCGTGCCGCTGTTCCAGGAACAGGTGATGCAGATCGCCATCGACGGCGCCGATTTTTCGCCCGGCGAGGCGGACCAGGTGCGTCGCTCGATGGCCGCGTGGAAACGTCACGGCGGCCTCACGCACTTCCGCGAACGGCTGATGGCGGGCATGGCGAAGAACGGGTTCGATGCGAACTTCGCCGAGAACATTTACCAGATGGTGCTGGGCTTTGGTTCCTACGGATTTCCAGAGTCGCACGCAGCCAGCTTTGCCCTGCTCGCCTACGCCTCGGCCTATCTCAAACGCCATGAACCCGCCGCGTTCACGGCCGGGCTGATCAATTCGCAGCCGATGGGCTTTTACGCGCCCGCACAGTTGGTGCAGGAGGCGAAGCGCTGTGGCGTGATCGTGTTGCCGGTGGACGTCATGGCGAGTCATCGCGATTGCACGCTCGCGGATCGGAACACGCTGCGCCTTGGGCTACGTCTGGTCGGCGGCCTGTCCAAGGATGTGGCGCACCGTATCGAAGCAGCTCGCGCGGAGTCGCCCTTCGCCGATCTGGACGATCTCGTGCATCGAGCGCAGCTCAATGCACGAGATCGCAGGGCCCTGGCCGATGCCGACGCCTTGCGCTCGCTCACCGGCCACCGCCACCAGGCGCGCTGGTCGGCGATGGGAACCGAGCGTCTGCCGGGCATGCTGGCCGGGCATTCGGCGAAGGAAGCGCAGCTCGATCTGCTGCGACCGCCACGCGAGGGCGAGGACATCGTGGCCGACTACGCGTCCACCGGCCTCACGCTGCGGCGGCATCCGGTGGCGCTGCTGCGCCCGCGGCTCGATGCCCTGAAAGTGAAAAGCGCCGCCGAACTGGACCGGCTTCCGAGCGGGCGCCGCCTGCGCGTCGCGGGCCTGGTGATCAACCGTCAGCGGCCGCAGACCGCGAACGGCACGGTGTTCATGACCCTGGAGGACGAGACCGGCTCACACAATCTCATCGTGTGGAGCGCGGTGATGGAGGAATACCGGCTCGCAGCGCTGCGCGGAAGTTTCCTGATCGTCAGTGGCGAGTTGCAGAAATCGCAAGGCGTCACGCACGTGGTGGCCAAACGCTTCGAGGACGCGAGTCACTGGATCGGTGAGCTGCCCACGGTTTCACGCGATTTTCATTGAGCGGCAGCCGCCGACAGCACGCGCCGCATCAGCAGGAACAGCAGAACGCCCAGGACGATCGCCATCGCCAGCCAGATCACGGCAATCCCGCCAAACAGCGTCGGTGCACGCATCATCATCGACATCAGCGACTCTTCGTAATAGAAGAACCACTGGTGACCCGCGGGAAAGATCATCTCGTGCAGCGCGTAGAAGATGCGCTTGGGTCCGGCAATCAGCACCAGTACCCCGACGCTCACAATCAGCCCCCCAGCGCCGGCCACCAAACGACGCGCGGAAGGTCCGCGACCTCCCATTCGGCGGCCCAGCAGTAGCAACGTAACGAACAGCACCAAGGCGCCCAGACCGACCCGCTCGAAGCGAGTCACCAAATGAGCCACGTCCTGCAAATGGACGATTTCCGCCGCGGTCAGCAAGACGCCCCGGTCGCGACCGTCGGCCGTGCGGTAGCGCAGCGCGCCCAACCCCTGCCCGCCTGCGCGAATGGAGAGCCCGATGCCGGCAAACAGCCGCTCGCGCTCTTCACGCGTCGTCTCGTGAAACCCTGGCCGAACCGGATTCGCGGGGCCGTAGCGCTCGATTGTCTGCTCGATGCCCAGCGTGTCGTAGAGCAAGGGATAGGCGAAATCCATCGCGGCCAGCGCGCGCCAGGCCAGGAACAGGCTGGCCGCAACCAGCGACAGCCCCCACAGCCAGCCGCGCAGCCAGAACCAGACCGGAGTTCGCGCGGGTTTCGCGCTGGAAGCGGAGCGCACCGGCTCGCGCTTGCGCTGACGTGATCGGGATTTCGGAGAACTCATCGAAAAGAAATAACAGCCCGGCAAAGTCCGCACAGGTTCTCCGTTCGTGGTGAGCTTGTCGAACCACGAACGGAGAAGCCGTTACCTGTGTCCGAATGACATGACACCATCGCCGCAATGAAATGGATGATCGCGGCGCTGCTCCTGGGTTTTGCCGGCGAGGCTGTTGCTGCCGCGATGAACGTGCAGATCAGCGTCGGCTCGATTGCACACCCGCAGCTTCCCGTTCCGCTCCGCGCGGTAGAGCTGGGCTGCGTGATCGAGAGCACCCGCGCAGAGCTGAAATGCCGCGACGGAAAACTCCGCGCGACCGCAGAGGGCCAGCACATCAGCGCCGACTTCATCGCCGGTCTGACTCGTCGCGGCGACTGGAGCGCCGAAGCCAAGGCCAATGCCCGCGGCCTGACGCTCGCCAATGCCAGCGGCAGCTACGCCAGCGACAAGCTCGACCTCAATCTGCAAGCCAGGGTCCGGTCCTCCGGGACGGTGCTCGACGCCAGCCTCAGCGGCACGCTGCCGCGCGGACAGCTCTATGTCGAACCGGTATTCGTGGACTTCGCGAGCGGCGCTGCGAGCATCACAGCGAACGTCCGCTTCGATACCGTGAGCCGCGATCTGCACATCACTTCCCTGCGTCTCTCACAGGCGGGTGTGCTCGGCGCCACGGGGCAAATCCGGATGCCCGGCTTGTCCAAGCTCGAGGGCCACATCGAGATCGAGCAGCTTCAGCTCGCGCCTGCATTTACAACTTACGCGCAGCCCTTTCTCGCCGGCACGTCGCTGGAAAAATTCACACTCGATGGCGAGGCGCGCGGCACGCTTGAAGTACGCGCGGGCGCGCCCCATGCGCTGGAACTGCACCTGGATCGGGCCTCGTTCGACGCGCAGAATTTTTCGACCGGGCTGCGCGAACTGACCGGCACGATTCACTGGGCGGCGCAGGGCCCGGGGCTAGTCTCAGATCTGCGCTGGTCCGGCGGACATATCGCCAAGCTCGATCTCGGCGCTTCCGACCTCCAATTCCGCACCACGGCGCGCGACGTGGAATTGCTCGCGCCGCTGCGTCTGCCGATGGCCGACGGTGCACTCAAGATTCGCGAGCTGGCGGTGCAACGCGCGGGACTGCCGGACATGGGCGCGCGCTTCGACGCGGAGATCGAACCGCTCGACCTGGCCACGCTGTGCCGCGCCTTCGGCTGGCCCGAGTTCGGCGGCAGCCTGGGCGGCCGATTGCCGGGACTCCAGTTGCAGAATGGCGAACTGAAGCTGGACGGTGCGCTCACCGCGCGCGCGTTCGACGGCGAGATTACGGTGGACGGCCTGCGCGTGCTCGATGCGCTCGGCCGCGTGCCGCGGGTGCAGGCCAACATCCGCTTGCGCAATCTGGATCTCGCCGCACTCACCGGCGCGTTCTCCTTTGGCCGTATCGAAGGCCGGCTCGACGGCGACGTAGAAGACCTGCGCCTGCTCAACTGGCTGCCCATCTCCTTCAACGCGCGGCTGGGCACGCCGCCCAACGATCGTTCGCGCCACCGCATCTCGCAGCGCGCCATCGATAACATCTCCTCCATCGGCGGAGGCCCCACCGGCATGCTGTCGCGCGGCGCGATGAGCCTGTTCGAGGATTTCGGTTACGAGCGCATCGGCTGGAGCTGTGTGCTGGCCAACGACGTGTGCCGCATGGACGGCATCGGGCCGGCCAAGAACGGCGGCTACGTGCTGGTCAAGGGCCGCTGGCTACCGCGCATCGACGTGGTCGGCTTCAACAAACAAGTGGACTGGAGCACCTTCGTCACCCAGCTTCAGAATGCGCGGGCCGGAGGCGCTGCCGAGGTACGCTGAAAGGCCAGCCCAATGCGCCGGCCGGCTCTCGGTCTACAATCCGCCATGTCCAATACCCTAACCCGCAACGTTCGCATCGTGGCGCAACCGCGCTACGTCGCCGAGCAGTCCGACCCCAACGCGAAGCGCTACTTCTTCGCCTACCACATCACCATCCGCAACGAGGGCGACAGCACCGTGCAGCTCGTTTCGCGCCACTGGGTCATCACCAGCGGCGAAGGAAGAGTGGAAGAAGTGCGCGGTCCCGGCGTGGTGGGACACCAGCCGATCCTCGCGCCGGGCGAGGCCTTCGAATACACCAGCGCCTGCCCGCTCGACACCCCCGTCGGCACCATGCACGGCGAGTTCAACATGATTCACTCGGACACGCGCGAGGCTTTCGATGCGCGCATCGCGCCGTTCCGGTTGGCGGTGCCGAAGGCGTTGAACTGAGGGTTGCGTAGTAAAAAAAGCATGGCATCTAGAAGCGCATTCTTTCGGTGGGTTCGACTCTTACCGGTGCTGGCCTGTGCGTGGCTTCTCGTAGCGGGTTTTCTGCTCTTGTGGTTCTGGCCGGCAATTCCGCACTCCAAAACACAGTGGGCTTTGTTCATTGCAGTCGGCCCGCCGCTGTATCTTTTCGGCGAATTCACCTCCGAGAAATTCTTTTCATCGAAACGTGGCTACGGCATCGCGCCTTCAGGCTTTTCTTTCAAGCGCATCTTTCTGGCATTGCCTGTAGCTTTGGTCTTCCTTGCGGTGGGTTGGGGCGCGGTATGGTTGTTAACTAAGGAACCGTAGCAAGCGTAGCCGGGATGAAATCCGGGGCATTCCCGTCAATCGTTGCGTCTCCCGATTGCATCCGGGCTATCCGCTTGGGTTGCTGGCGGCTTCCCGGTCACCGACTCAATCGGTATGATCCGTCCGCGACACCAATCCACGCGCGAGAGACCGTCCCTTCATTCGTGAGGTGACGGCGCCGAAGGCGCAAACACGCTCGTCAATCGCTCAGGCAAATGGAGCGCGTGGAAGTCGGCCGAAAGGTCGGCGTGTCGACTCTGGAGAGCGTCTGCCCGGGTTATCGGTTCGGGCAGACCACCGATGGGGCATGCGTGCGTTCAAGCGCACCTGAACTCTCAGGTCCGGGCTGGTTGCCGGGAAGACAGAGGAGCGATCACGACGGTTGTTACGCCACTGGCGCCACGGGATCGCATGCTCAAACGAACGGCTTTATACGAACAGCACCGCCAACTCGGCGCGCGCCTGGTGGATTTCGCCGGCTGGGAAATGCCCATCCAGTACGCCTCGCAGTTAGAGGAGCACCACGCGGTGCGCGCGCACGCGGGCATGTTCGATGTGGCGCACATGGTGGTGGTGGATCTGCACGGACCGCGCGTGCGCGAATTCCTGCGGCACCTGCTGGCCAACGATGTGGACAAGCTCAAGGTGTCGGGCAAGGCGCTCTACTCCTGCCTGCTGCGCGAAGACGGCTTCGTGCTGGACGACCTCATCGCCTACTACCGCGACGAGACCTATTTCCGCCTCGTGGTCAACGCGGGCACGGCGGACAAGGATTGCGCGTGGTTCGAGGTGCATGCGCCGGCGTTTGGAGTCGAGGTCAAGCGGCGCGACGACCTGGGCATTCTCGCGGTGCAGGGTCCGCAGGCGCGTGCGATCACGGAAACGCTCCTGTCGGCCACGCCGGCGAAGGCCGCGTCGCTGCTGACGCCGTTCAATGCCTGCGAAGAGGACGGCCTGTTTGTCGCCCGCACCGGTTACACCGGCGAGGATGGCTACGAGATTGTGGCGCCGCACGCGCAATTGGTCGGGTTCTGGATCGACCTGCTGGCGGCCGGCGTGAAGCCCATAGGGCTGGGCGCGCGCGACACCTTGCGACTGGAAGCCGGCATGAACCTTTACGGCCAGGACATGGACGAGTCGGTTACGCCGCTCGAATCCGGATTGAGCTGGACCGTGGCGTTCACACCAGGCCGCGACTTCATCGGCCGCGCCGCGCTGGAAACCCAGCAGAAGACGCCGCACCGCCGCCAAGTCGGTCTGCTGCTGGAAGGCCGCGGTGTGCTACGCGCACACATGCCGGTGCGCTTCGCTTCGGGCGCGAAGGGCGAGATCACCAGCGGCGGCTTCGGGCCGACGCTCAAGCGTTCGATCGCGCTGGCGCGCATCGAACCGACCGACGAGACCGCGTGCGAAGTCGAGATTCGCGGCGAATGGCAGGCCGCGCGCCTCGTCAAGCCGCCGTTCGCGCGCAACGGAAAGATATTGCTGCCCTAACGAACAACTCAACGAATTCACGGAGCACACCTCATGAGCAACACCCCCAGCGAACTCAAATACGCCAAGTCCCACGAATGGGTTCGCCAAGAGGCGGATGGCACCGTCACCGTGGGCATCACCGATCACGCACAGCACGCGCTGGGCGACCTGGTGTTCGTCGAAGTGCCCAAGGTCGGGCGCAAGCTCTCGGCCGGCGATTCCTGCGCGGTGGTCGAGTCGGTAAAGGCCGCGTCCGATGTGTATGCGCCGATTGCGGGCGAAGTCATCGCCAACAATCCCGCGCTCGCCGATGCGCCGGAGACGCTCAACACCGACCCCTATGGCGCCGGCTGGATGTGGAAGATGAAGCCGGCCAACGCGGCGGATGTGGACACGCTGCTCGATGCGGCGGGCTATCAAAAAGTCCTCGAATCGGCCTGATGTTCGTCTCGCTCTCCTGATCGTTCACCAGTATTCCCAATGCCCTTCATCCCCCATACCGAAACCGATGTCCGCACGATGCTCGAACGCATCGGCAGCCCTTCCATCGACGCCTTGTTCGACGAGATTCCTGCGGACCTGCGCTGCGGCAAGCTCAAGGGCGTGCCGGAGGGTCTTTCGGAGATGGAGATCTCGCGCCTGATGTCGGAGCGTGCGGCGCAGGACGGGCGCCTGATCAACTTCTGTGGTGCGGGTGCGTACGAGCACCACATCCCTGCGGCGGTGTGGGAGATCACCACGCGCGGCGAGTTCTATTCGGCGTACACGCCCTACCAGGCCGAGGCGAGCCAGGGCACGCTGCAATTGCTGTACGAGTTCCAGACCATGATGTCGGAGTTCACCGGCATGGAGGTGTCGAACGCCTCGCTCTACGACGGCGCCACTGCGCTCGCCGAGGCGGTGCTGATGGCGGCGCGCGCCAACGACGTGAACACGTCGATGAACGTGTTGCTACCGCGTGCGCTGCATCCTTTCTACGCCGAGGTGGTGACGAGTTGCACCGCGGCGCAGGGCGTGGTCGCTCGCACTTTGGCTTTCGACGCCGCTACCGGGCAGACGCTGCTCACGATGACCGAAGGTCCGGCGCCGACCGCGGTCGTGATTGCGCAGCCGAACTTCTTCGGCGTGCTCGAAGACGTGGATGCGCTCACCGACTGGGCGCACGCGCACGGCGCGCTGGTGATTGCGTTGGTGAATCCGACTTCGCTCGCCGTGCTCAAGCCGCCCGGCCAGTGGGGAACCAAGGGCGCCGACATCGTCTGCGGTGAGGGCCAGCCACTGGGCTCGCCGCTCTCCAGCGGTGGTCCGTATTTCGGTTTTCTGACCGCGCGCAAATCGCTGGCCCGGCAGATGCCGGGTCGTATTGTCGGCCGCACGGTGGACCTCGAGGGCAAGCAGGGCTTCACGCTCACCTTGCAGGCGCGCGAGCAGCACATCCGCCGCGCCAAGGCCACGTCCAACATCTGCACCAACCAGGGCCTGCTGGTCACGGCCGGGACGATTTATCTCTCGCTGCTCGGCCCGCTCGGGCTGGCCAAGGTGGCGTCCTCGTCGATGGCCAACACGCGCAAGCTGGTCGAAGCTCTGAGCACTGTTCCCGGCGTCGCGCCGATTTTCAGCGGTGCGCGTTTTCACGAAGCGGTGCTGCGCCTGCCCGCCCCGGTTGCACCCGTGCTTCAAAGTCTGGCCGACGCCGGCATCTTCGGCGGCTTCGATTTGTCCGAACACTTCCCCGAACTCGGTCACGCGCTGCTGGTTTGCGCTACCGAGACCCGCACCGAATCCGACATCCGGCTTTACGCCGATACCCTGCGCCGCCTGCGCGCGGCATCAACCTGAGAGGAGTTCAATAGATGGCCACCATTACCCTGCGCGGTACCCCGTTCCAGACCAATGGAGAACTGCCCACGGTCGGCAGCGACGCTCCCGGTTTTCGCCTCGTTGCCGGAGATCTCAAGGATCTCACCCCGCACGATTTCGCGGGCAAGACCAAGGTGCTCAACATCTTTCCGTCCATCGACACGCCGGTGTGCCAGACCAGCGTGCGCAAGTTCAACGAGAAGGCCGCCAGCCTGAAGGACGTCGTGGTGCTGTGCATCTCCGCCGACCTGCCGTTTGCGCAGGCGCGCTTCTGCGGCGCCGAGGGTCTCAAGAATGTGGTGAACCTGTCCATGATGCGCGGCGCGCATTTCGCGAAGGACTACGGCGTGCTGATCGAGAACGGCCCCTTCGCCGGCCTGACCGCGCGCGCGGTGGTGGTGCTCGACCCGGACAACAAGGTCGTGCATGCCGAACTGGTGACCGAAGTCGCCAACGAGCCGAATTACGACGCGGCGCTGAAGTCCTTGAGCTAAACCCAGGAATTCGATGGAACTGATCTTCGAGCTGTCCTCTCCCGGCCGCGGCGCTGCCGCGCAGCATCCTCCGGTTCCGGTCGATCTGTCGGCGGTGCCGGAAGCGCTGCGCCGCAAGACGCCGCCACGCCTGCCGGAAGTCTCCGAGCTGCAGACCGTGCGTCATTACACGCGGCTGTCGCGGCTGAACTTCAGCATCGACACGCACTTCTATCCGCTCGGCTCCTGCACCATGAAGTACAACCCGCGGGCCTGTAACAAGCTCGCGATGTTGCCGGAGTTTCTGGGCCGCCATCCGCTGGCGCCGGAGTCGCACTCGCAGGGGTACCTGGCCTGCCTGTTCGAGTTGCAGGAGATGCTGCGCGACGTGACCGGCATGGCCGCGGTGTCGCTCACGCCGATGGCGGGCGCTCAGGGCGAGTTCGCTGGCGTTGCCATGATCCGTGCGTATCACCGCGCACGCGGGGACACTGCCCGACGCGAAATCCTCGTGCCCGACGCTGCGCACGGCACCAACCCGGCGACGGCGACGATGCTCGGTTATGTCGCGCGCGAGATTCCGACCAACTCGGTCGGCGATGTCGATCTGGAAAAGCTGCGCGCCGCAGTCGGTCCTCAGACCGCGGGGATCATGCTGACCAACCCGAGCACCCTGGGCGTGTTCGAGCGCAGCATCAAGCAGATCGCTGGCATCGTTCACCAGGCCGGTGGCCTGCTGTATTACGACGGCGCCAATCTCAATGCGATTCTCGGCAAGGTGCGGCCCGGCGACATGGGCTTCGACGTCATTCATATGAACCTGCACAAGACCTTCTCGACGCCGCACGGCGGCGGCGGTCCGGGTGCCGGCGCGGTGGGCGTGTCGGAGCGGCTCAGGCCGTTCATGCCGATGCCGGTCGTGGGTCGTGAAGGCGATGGCTATCGCTGGCTCGCAGAGAAAGATTTGCCGCAGAGCATCGGCCGGCTCTCGACCTTCATGGGCAATGCCGGTGTCCTGCTGCGCGCCTACATCTATGCACGACTGCTCGGTCGCGAAGGCATGCACCGCGTGGCCGAGTTCGCCACGCTCAATGCGAATTATCTGGCGGCGCGTCTGCGCGAACAGGGCTTCGACCTCGCCTTCCCGACGCGTCGCGCGAGCCACGAGTTCATCGTCACGCTCAAGAAGCAGAAACAGGAACTGGACCTGACAGCGACCGACGTGGCAAAGCGCCTGCTCGACTTCGGCATCCACGCGCCGACGGTGTACTTCCCGCTGCTGGTGCCGGAATGCCTGCTGATCGAGCCGACCGAGACCGAGGACCTGGCGACGCTCGACTCGTTCGTGACCGCCATGATTTCGATCTGGAACGAGGCGAAGACCGACATCGCCAAGCTCAAGGGCGCGCCCTGGACCTTGCCGGTGCGACGCCTCGACGACGTGCGCGCGGCACGCCAGCTCGATGTGCGCTGGAGTTGGAATGCGGCTTGAACCCCGCCAAGCAAAGATCGTTTTCGCACTGTTCATGGCGATCAACATGTCGATGGTCATGTCGCTCGTCATCACGCTGTTCAACCTGCGTAGCCAGTGGCATGTGCAGCACTGGCTGCACGCCTGGTCGCTGGCCTTTGTCGTGGCTTTCCCCCTGATCCTGCTGCTCGCGCCACTCGGCCAGAAGCTGGTGGCGCGCCTCACACGAAACTGAGAATTCCTATGTCCGCTCTGATCTGTGGTTCTTTTGCGTACGACACCATCATGGTGTTCCCCGGTTATTTCAAAAACGAAATCCTGCCGGACAAGGTGCACATCCTGAACGTGGCCTTCCTGGTGCCGCAGTTGCGCCGCGAGTTCGGCGGTTGCGCCGGCAACATCGCCTACAACCTGCACCAGCTCGGCGGTGACGCCAAACCCATGGGCACGGTCGGCAAGGACTTCGACGCCTACGCGGCCTGGATGGACAAGGTCGGCGTCACCCGCCAGTACCTCAAGCCCATCGATGAGGCCTACACCGGGCAGGCTTACATCACCACCGATCTCGACGATAACCAGATCACCGCCTTCCATCCCGGTGCGATGAGCTTCTCGCACTTGCAGGACATCGAAACCAAGGGCGTGAAGATCGGCTCGATCTCACCCGACGGCCGCGATGGCATGCTGCTGCACGCGCGCCAGTTCGCGGAGGCCGGCATTCCGTTTCTGTTCGACCCCGGCCAGGGCATGCCCATGTTCAACGGCGAGGAACTAAGCGACTTCATCGAAAAGGCGGCTTACGTCGCTGTCAACGATTACGAGGCCGAAATGCTGACCGAGCGCACCGGCCTCACGCTCAAGCAGATTGCCGATCGCGTGGACGCACTGATCGTCACGCGAGGCGGCAAGGGCTCGCACATTTTCAACAAGGGCAAGGTGCTGGAAATTCCCTGCGCCAAGGCCGAGTCGCTGGCGGACCCTACCGGCTGCGGCGACGCGTATCGCGGCGGCCTGTTGTATGGCCTGCTCAAGGGCATGGACTGGGAAACCACCGGCCGGCTCGCCAGCCTGATGGGCGCGATCAAGATCGAGCGCGTGGGCCCGCAGAATCACCGCATCGATCCGGAAGCTTTCCGCGCGCGCTTCAAGCAGGAATTTCAGCGCAGCTTCGACTGAGGCCGGCATTTTCAATAATCACGCATTAGAGCAGCGACTAAAGCTGCGATGGCAGAGAAAAGAGCAAAGGACGCAAAGAAATCTGATTGAATTTTTTCCTGAGTCTTTGCGCTCTTGGCTTTCCTTTGCGCCTTTGCGTGATTCTTTAAGGTGACGCAGCCACTGGCGCCTCGCAAGCGGAAGCCGGACACTCCGGTAATGGAACTCCCCGTCATTCAGCGCATCGGCCTCGCACTGCGTACGCAGCGCGTGGCGCGCGAATACGGCATCGAGCCGCTGGCCAAGCTGCTCGCGGAATACCTGCCTCCGGACCACATCGCTGAGGTGCGCCGCGCCTACGAGTTCGGGGCCAAGGAACACAAAGGCCAGAGCCGTACCTCGGGCGAGCCTTACATCTTTCATCCGCTCGCTGTCGCGCGAATTCTGGGCGAGATGCGCATGGATGCCACGACCCTGATCGCGGCGATTCTGCACGACGTCATCGAAGACACCGGCGTATCCAAGGACGAGGTCGCAGCCAGGTTCGGCAAGGACGTGGCCGGGCTTGTCGATGGCGTGTCGAAGATCGGAAAGATCGAGGGCATGTCGCGCGCCGAGCGCCAGGCCGAGAGCTTCCGCAAGCTACTGCTGGCGATGACGCAGGATCTGCGCGTCATCCTCATCAAGCTCGCCGACCGCCTGCACAATCTGCGCACGCTCAATGCGATGGCGCCGGAGAAGCGCCGTCGCATCTCGCGCGAGACCCTGGACATCTACGCACCCATCGCGCAGCGGCTCGGCATTCACTCGATCCGGGTGGAACTCGAAGACCTCGCATTCGCGCACCTGTACCCGAACCGCTTCGCCACCCTGGAGCAGGCGGTCGGCAAGCAGATGGGCGATGCCAAGGGCCTCATCAAGGAGGTAGAGAACCGGCTGAAGAAGCATCTGCGCGACGAAGGTATCGAGGCCACCGTCATCGGCCGCGACAAGAACATCTACAGCGTCTACCAGAAGATGCGGCGCAAGAAGTTGCGCCTGCTCAAAGTGATGGACCTGCTGGGCTTCCGCGTGATCGTGTCGAAGGTCGATGACTGTTACCGTGCGCTGGGCGTGGTGCACCACGTGTACAAGCCGGTGCCGGGCTACTTCGACGATTACATCGCCAACTCGAAGGGCAATGGCTACCAGTCGCTGCACACCACTTGTGTTGCGCCGGGCGGGCACAAGATCGAGGTGCAGATCCGTACCAGCGACATGCATCACGTGGCCGAGGCCGGCATCGCCGCGCACTGGCAGTACAAGACCGGCGATCACAAGGCGCAGGTCGCGCCGCAACTGCGCGCGCGCGAGTGGCTGAAGAACCTTTTCGATACTTTCGGCGCCGACGGCTCGATGGACTTCATCGAAGGCGTCAAGGTCGATCTGTTTCCGGACGAGGTCTACGTGTTCACGCCCAAGGGCGAAATCCGGCAGTTGCCCAAGGGCGCAACGCCGGTGGATTTCGCTTATTCGGTGCACTCTGAGCTGGGCGACCGCTGCGTGGCCGCGCGCATCGACGGCAGCCTCGAACCGCTCAGTACGCACTTGCAATCGGGGCAGACGGTCGAAGTCATCACCGCGCGCCATGCGCGGCCCAATGCCGCCTGGCTGCATTTCGTGAAGACCGCCAAGGCGCGCAGTTCCATCCGCAACTTCCTCAAGAATCAGCGCGAAGACGAGGCCGTGCGCCTGGGCCGGCGTCTGCTGGAAATTGCCCTGCGCGAACTCAAGGTTCCGCTTACCGCGCTGCGCGAGGAACGCGCCGAGCAAGTGCTCAAGAGCTTCGCGCTGCAGGACGTGGAGGAGCTGTACGCGGCCATCGGCACCGGCGAGCGACTGGCGCCGCTGGTGGCGCGTCGATTCGCTACGGACGCCAACATCGAAAGCAGTCAGCAGAGCGGCAAAACGGCACTCGCCATCGAGGGTACCGAAGGACTGGTGCTGGATTACGGCCGCTGCTGCTTTCCGATTCCCGGCGATCCGATTCACGGCAATGTCAGCATCGGCCGCGGCATCGTCATTCATCGCGTCGATTGCCACCATGCCAAGGCGCGGCCGCAGGACTGGGTGCCGCTGGTATGGTCCGACCACGTGCAGGGCGATTTCCTGTGCGAACTGGTAGTGCAAGCCGAAAACCGGCGCGGCCTGCTGGCCAGCGTGACCGCTGAAATCGCTGGCGCGGAGTCGAGCATCGAAAATGTGCAGATGCCCGATCGCTCTGGCGGCGACACGGTGGAGACGCGCTACATCATCACGGTCAAGAGTCGCGTGCACGTGGCCAAGGTGATGCGACGGCTACGGCGCGTCGAGGGCGTGGAGCGGGTGGCGAGAACTTAAAAGCGGTTTCCAGTGGCCGGTTTCCAGTTTCCAGAAACCGCCACTGCTTTTACTGGAAACCGATCACTGGAAACTGGAAACTGCTTTTGATGCGTCCCAACAATCTCCCCCTAGCTCCCGATCACGACCAGACCCAGCCTTCGTTCAAGGTCGTCGCCAGCCTGCTGCCTTACCTGAAGGAATTCCCCGGACGCGTCTTCGTAGCCGCGACCTGCCTGGTGCTTGCCAAGCTCAGCGGCGTGGCGTTGCCGCTGTTGCTCAAGCACATCGTCGATGACCTCGACGGATCCAAACACAGTGTGCTGGTGGTGCCGATGGCGCTGCTGCTGGTTTACGGCGTGCTGCGCTTCGGCAACGTGCTGCTGGCCGAACTGCGCGACGTGGTGTTCGGAAAAGTCACCGAGCGCGCGGTGCGGCGTGCGTCGCTCGATGTGTTCAAGCACCTACACCGGCTCGATATCGAATTTCACCTGGGTCGGCGCACCGGCGGCGTGGCGCGCGACATCGAGCGCGGCGTGTCGGGCATCAGTTTTCTGTTGCGCTTCATGCTGTTCAACATCCTGCCGACCCTGCTCGAACTGGCGCTGGTGACGGGCATCCTGCTGGTCAATTACGGCGCGAGCTTTGCCGTTATCACCGCGGTTTCGGTTCTCGCGTACATCCTGTTTTCGATTGCGGTGACGGAGTGGCGGACCAAGTTCGTGCGCGAGGCCAATCGCCTGGATTCGCGTGCCAGCCAGCGCTCGGTCGATTCGTTGCTCAACTACGAGACGGTGAAACTGTTCGGCGCCGAGAAACGCGAGGCCGAGGAATACGACCGCTTCCTGGCCGAGTGGGAAAACGCGCAGCAGCGAAACCGCTCCTCGCTGGGCGCGCTCAACGTGGGGCAGTCGATCATCGTGGCCGGCGGCATGACCGCGATGATGATTCTGGCGGCGCAGGGCGTGGCGAACCAGAGCATGACCCTGGGCGATTTCGTCGCGATCAACGCGTACATGATCCAGTTGTTTCTGCCGCTGAATTTTCTGGGCTTCGTCTATCGCGAAATCCGGCGCGCGCTGGTGGACATGCAGCGCATGTTCGCGCTGATGCAGGAACAGCCCAAGGTGGACGACAGACCGGGCGCGCCGACGCTGGCCTTGAGCCAAAGCGCGGTGCGTTTCGACAACGTGTCGTTCGCCTACCGGTCCGACCGCGCCATTCTCGACCAGGTGAGCTTCGAGATTCCGCCGGGCCGAAAGCTCGCCGTGGTCGGCGCCAGCGGTGCGGGAAAATCGACGCTCGCGCGCCTGCTGTTCCGCTTCTACGATCCGCAAGGCGGCAGCATCCGGATCGACGGAACGGACATCCGCAGCGTCACGCAGGACAGCCTGCGCCGACACATCGGCGTGGTGCCGCAGGACACGGTGCTGTTCAATGACACGCTGGCCTACAACCTCGCTTACGGCGCGCAGGACGTGAGTCCTAAGGAGCTTCAACGCGCGATCAAGACCGCACACCTGGATCGTTTCATCGCGCTCTTGCCGGATGGCCTGCAAACCCAGGTCGGCGAGCGCGGACTGAAGCTTTCCGGCGGCGAGAAGCAACGGGTGGCCATCGCCCGCGCTCTGCTCAAGAACCCGGCGATTCTGGTGTTCGACGAGGCCACGTCCTCGCTCGATTCCAAGTCCGAGCAGGCGATTCTCGGTGCGCTTCGCGACGCCGCCGAGCACCGCACGACCCTGGTGATCGCGCATCGCCTTTCCACCATTACCGACGCCGACGAAATCGTGGTGCTCGACCACGGGAGAGTGGTCGAGCGCGGCACGCACGCCGAATTGCTCCAGCGGCAGCAGGCTTATGCCGGGCTGTGGAATCTTCAGCAAAGGGAAAACAGCGAAGCGGTTCCGGCACCGGTCGACGCCTGAGGGGCGACGGGCTCGCGCGAACCTCTGTGACGCTCCGCATTCGATTATTCCAGGCGGCGTACGTTGGTTGCCTAGCGCACAGATCGGGGGTTGTGTCGCGGACAGAATGGGTGCATAACCCACGCAGGCAGGCGCCATCATCGACCTGTCATATAAAAACTTCTGGAGGCGACAATGAAAACGAAGCTCGAAAAGCTCAGGCGTCTGGGTGCTGCAAGCCTTGCCGCGACGATTCCGCTGGGCGCACACGCGTTCACGTTCGAAAAGGGCTCGATCAAGGGAAACCTCGATACCACGATTTCGCTGGGCACCACGCTCAGTATGGAGGATCCCGACGACGCACTGATCGGCATCGCCAACGGCGGCACTGCGCGCTCGGTCAACGAGGACGACGGCAAGCTCAACTACAAGAGCGGCGACGTGATTTCAACGGCGCTGAAAGCCACCCACGATCTGGACCTGCAATACGCCAGTAGCGGCATCTTTGCCCGTACAACGTACTTCTACGATTCGCAGGCCGACAGCGACGAAGAGAATTTCGGCAAGCGCGGAGAAGACCGGCTGGTCAGCAAGATCGAGTTGCTCGACCTGTTCGCCTACACCAACTTCAAGATCAACGGCCGCAATGCGAGCCTTCGCGCCGGCCGCCAGGTGGTGAACTGGGGCGAGAGCACCTTCATCGGCAACAGCATCAACGTGATTAATCCGATCGACGTGGCCAAGCTGCGCACGCCAGGATCCGAACTGAAGGAAGCGCTGCTGCCGCTGCCGATGCTGTGGACCTCTACCGCACTGTCCAGCAGCGTCAGTGCGGAGGCGCTGTGGATCCTGGGCTTCGACGAGATCGAAATCGATCCGCGCGGCAGCTTCTTCTCCACCACCGACCTGATTTCCGACGACTCCGACACGGCCTTTGTCGGCAGCGGCCGACGCAACGATCAGCATGGCGCCACGCCGGTGTCGGCTACCACCGCGGGTTTCGGCATACGCCGCGCCACCAGTCGGCAGCCGGAGCGCAAAGCCGGGCAATTCGGTTTCGCGCTGCGCTATTTCGCCGACTGGCTCAACAATTCGGAATTCGGTCTGTATTACCTGAAGTATCACAGCCGCTCGCCGCTGATTTCCGGCACGCGTGCCACCGACCAGACCAGTACGCTCACGCGGGTGCAGACCTCCAGTTACTTCGTGGAGTACCCGGAAAACATCGAGCTGTACGGCCTGTCCTTCAACACCGACGGCCCGGCTGGAATCGCGCTGCAAGGCGAGTATTCCTATCGTCCCAACCTGCCGGTGCAGATCGCCTCCACAGAGCTGCTGCTGGCCGCGCTGCGGCTTCCGGGCAACACCACCGACGTTGCTGACGGCGTCAACCCGGCGCTCGCTCCGGGCGAAGCCGAAGGGTTCCGGCGTATTCACGCGCACCAGGCGCAGGCGACCGCGACCAAGGCCTTCGGACCCACGCTCGGTGCCAGCCAGTTCGTGGTGGTGGGCGAGGCCGGGGTGACGCGACTGGAGCTGGACAAGGACCTGCTGTTCAACGCGCCCTCGGTGCACCTTCCCTCGTGCCGCAACCTCGCGCCCATCATCGCGGCCGTCGCCAACGGTTCATGCCAGGAGGGCGTCGGCGGCGGTTATGCCGACCGGACGTCCTGGGGGTATCGCATGGTCGCGCGCATGGATTTCGAGAACGTGATCGGGCCGGCGCAGTTCTCGCCCCGGCTGGTGTTCGCGCACGACGTCAACGGCGTGGGCCCGGCCTTCAACCAGGAGGCCAAGGCGGTCACCCTGGGACTGGCCGTCAACTACTTGCAGCGCTGGCAGGCGGACATCAGCTACGCCACGTTCTTCGGCGGTCGCGAATACTCGGGGACCGATCCGATTCCGCCGGGAACGATCATCCCGCCCACACCGCCGGCGACCGCCCCCACGGTCTTTGCGGGGGACGCAAGCCAGCCGGCTTCGTTCTCGAGCAACGCCAATCCGAATGAGGACCGCGATTTCCTGGCGGTCAGCATCTCCTACGCGTTCTGAAAGTCCGTGCCCTGGAGCCAAATCATGAAAAAGAACCTGTTGATCGCCGTTGTGCTGGCGAGCTTTTCCTCCACAGCCCTGGCTGCGGTTTCTGCCGAAGAGGCTGCGACTCTCGGCACAACGCTGACCCCGATCGGCGCCGAAAAAGCCGCGAACAAGGACGGCAGCATTCCCGCATGGACCGGCGGCCTCGTCACGCCCCCGGCTGGCTTCGTCACCGGCGGCCACTACCCCGACCCCTATGCCGACGACAAGCCCCTGTTCACCATCGACGCGGCCAATATGGAGAAGTACAAGGACAAGCTCTCGCCAGGCCAGATGGCGCTGCTCAAGCGCTATCCCACCTGGAAGATGAAGGTCTACCCGACCCGCCGCAGCGCCGGCATGCCGCAGGGCATCTACGACGAGACCAAGGCCAATGCCACCAAGGTCAAGCTGGTGGAGAACGGAGTGGGCTTCACCGGCACCACCGGCGGCACCCCGTTCCCGATTCCCAAGAGCGGGCTGGAGGCGATCTGGAATCACATAGGCGCCTACAAGGGAGACACCTATCGCACGTCCTGGTCGCAAGCGCCGGTGACAGCCTCGGGCGACTACAACCTGGTGCACTTCAACTACAGCTACGACTTCGTCTACTCCAACCAGAAGAAGAAGCCGGCGGATCGCGAGAACAATCTGCTGTTCTACTTCCTGCAGGTCATCACGGAGCCTGCGCGTCTGGCCGGTTCCATCCTGCTGGTGCACGAGTTCGCCGACCAGGTCACGCAGCCGCGCAAGGCCTGGAGCTACAACCCCGGCCAGCGGCGCGTACGGCTTGCACCCAACGTGTCCTACGACAATCCGGGCACGGCGGGAGACGGCCTGCGCACCAACGACGACTTCTTCATGTACAACGGCGCCACCGATCGTTACGACTGGAAGCTGGTGGGCAAGAAGGAGATGTACGTGCCCTACAACAGCTATGTCATCAACGGCAATACGATCAAGGTCAAGGACGTGTTGCAGAAGGGTCACGTCAACCCGGATCCGGCGCGCTACGAGTTGCATCGCGTGTGGGAAGTCGAAGCCAATCTCAAGTCCGGCACTTCGCACGTGTACAAGAAGCGCGTGATGTATATCGACGAGGATAGCTGGATCGTCCTGGTGGCAGACAAGTACGACAACCGCGACCAGTTGTGGAGAGTGGACGAGCAGCACACCTACCAGTACTACGACGTCCCTTTCCTCGCTCCGGGCCTCGAGGTCCATCACGACTTGCAGTCGGGCCGTTACATCGCGCTGGAACTCCGCAACGACGAGGCCAAGGTCTACGACCGTTCGCCGCTGACGCCGGCGGACTTCACGCCGGACGCGCTGCGTACCATGGGCACGCGCTGAGGGATTGTTCGCGTGGTCTGTCGCGGGCATGGCCCTACGAAAGCCGACGTTTGCAGGAGCCATCAGCGCGGATTGCGCCGTAAGCGCGAAGCAAGCTGTAGGAGGGGCTACGCCCCGACGGGCGTTCTCACGACGAGCCGCGGCCCGTTCTGCGAGTGCCTGTCGGGGCGGAGCCCCTCCTGCGCGGGGAGCTTGTTTGATAGAAGCGGGCCATGTCCGCGACGGCACATTCGACGCCGGCGCGGGGTTTCAGTAGGTTGATCGACACCAAAATTCATCAGGCGGGCAACGAACCGGCTCGATCCTGGATATGAAGCTGCCCGGCCTCGCTGCGCTCAAGGATTTCAGGCTGCGGGAAGAAATCGCCCGCAGAGTCGTCACGCCGGAAATCGAAGAGCTGATCGACCGTATTCCCAAGAAGGTCGGCAGCTTCGGTCACGACGCCTGGGGCTACGACGAGAACAAGGTCAAGCTCGGCGTGGGAATCACCCGGCTGCTGTACGAGCGCTACTTCCGGGTGGTCGCGCATGGCCTGGAGAATGTGCCGGCCGTCGGCCGCGCGCTCATCATCGGCAACCACAGCGGGCAGTTGCCGATGGACGGCGTGCTGGTCGCCTACGCCCTGCTGACCAATCCACACGGTCCGCGCGCGCCGCGCGCCATGGTCGAGCGCTTTCTGCCGACCGTGCCCTTCGTGGGCAATCTGCTCAACAGCATCGGCGCGGTAATCGGCGACCCGCTCAACTGCGCCAAGATGCTTGAGGCCGACGAAACCATCATCGTGTTTCCCGAAGGCGTACGCGGCTCGGGCAAGCCCTTCCGCAAGCGCTACCAGTTGCAGCGTTTCGGCAACGGCTTCGTGCACCTGGCGATGGCGCACAAGACGCCGATCATCCCGGTGGGCGTCGTCGGCTGCGAGGAAACCATGATCTCGCTCGGCAGCATCGACTTCCTCGCCAAGCTGCTCGGCGTGCCCTATATCCCCATCATGCCGTTGCTGGTACCGCTACCCGCGCGGGTGTACCTGAACTTCGGCGAGCCGATCCATTTCGATTCCGGGGCCTGTTCCGAAACGGAAGTCACAGCGCGGGTCGAGACGGTCAAGAACGCGATCCGCAATCTGATCGACCAGGGTCTGTCCGAACGAACGCGAATTTTCTGATGGCCGCCACCACATCGAAGCAACGCAAGTCCGAGGCTGCCCGGAAAACCGTGCTCGTCACCGGCGCCGCGGGCTCGCTCGCCAAGCGCGTGATCAGCCGCCTGCACGGGCGTTACGACGTGGTCGCGGTGGACTTTCGCCGCAAGGTCGAAACCGACGCCGGCCTTCCGTCCTACAAGGTGGAGATTCACAAACGCGGCTTCGAGGACATTTTTCGCGAGCACCGGATCGACGCGGTGCTACATATCGGCCGCATCTTCGCTCACGAGTCCGACCGCAACCGGCGCTACAACGCCAACGTGCTCGGCACCAAGAAACTGCTGGAGCTGTGCACGAAATACGGCGTCGGCCAGGTGCTGATCCATTCGACGTACATGGTCTACGGCGCCTCGCCCTACAACCCGGCGCTGCTGGACGAGGACCATCCGCTCAAGGCTTCCGAGGTCACCCAGGACCTGGTGGATTCGGTGGAGGTGGAATCGCTTGCCAACATCTTCCTGTGGAAGCAGCCGGAGCTGAACATCACCATCCTGAGGCCCTGCAACGTGCTCGGCCCCGGAGTGCGCAACACGATGTCGATGCTGCTGTCGCGCAAGCTGGTGCCGGTGCTGATCGGCTTCTCGCCGATGATGCAGTTCCTGCACGTGGACGACATGGCCGAAGCCCTGGTCATGGCCTTCGAGCAGAACAAGCCCGGCATCTACAACGTGGCCGCGGAAGACTACGTGGCATACCAGGTGGCGGTGGAGCAGTGCGGTTGCAGCAAGCTGCCCATCCCCTCGATTCCGCCGCTGCTGCCAAAGCTGTGGAGCCGCCTGCTGAACTGGAAGGCGTTCTTCCCGCCGTACATGATCAATTTCCTGAAGTACCCGGTGGTGATCGACGGCAGGCTGTTCCGCGAAACCTTCGGCTGGAAGCCGCGGCGCGATCTCAACGAGATCTTCGGCTACTACCGCAAGCAGAAGCAGGTCGGCGTATAGGAGGGGCGTAAACCCCGACTGCCCGTCCGAATGCCCAGCCAAGGTTCGTGCTGCGAGCGCCTGTCGGGGCTTACGCCCCTCCTACGGAAACGCTCTACTCAATCCGATAACCCTCCTCAATCGCCGTCTTCACCAGGATTCATTTCACATCGCGCGCAGAGCGGGCTAAGGTCGCATCTGCCTCACCACTCACGAGCACCCCCATGGCAAAGAAAGCGAAAGCGCAGGACGCCAGCGCACAGATCGACATCGGCATCGACAAGAAGAACCGCCACGCCATCGCCGATGGCCTGTCGCGCCTGCTGGCCGACGAGTACACGCTGTACCTCAAGACCCACAACTTCCACTGGAACGTAACGGGTCCGATGTTCAACACGCTGCACCTGATGTTCGAGACTCACTACACCGAAGCCGCGCTGGCGGTGGACCTGGTCGCCGAGCGCATCCGCGCCCTGGGCCTCCCGGCGCCGGGCACCTACAAACAGTACGCGTCCTTGTCGTCCATCAGCGAGACCGAGGGCGTGCCGGAAGCCATGGACATGGTGCGCCTGCTGGTCAAGGGCCACGAGGCCTGCGCCAAGACCGCGCGCTCGGTGTTCCCGCTGGCCGACGATGCGCACGACGAACCCACCGCCGACCTGCTCACGCAGCGCCTGCAAGTACACGAGAAGACGGCGTGGATGCTGCGATCCCTGCTCGAATGAGCAAGCCCCGGCCCGCGCCCGCACTGCTCGCGGTCCGTCACCTCAAGATTCACTACCCGCTGTCCACGGGCTGGCCCTGGAGCGGCAAGCGCTCGCTGAAGGCGGTGGATGGCGTGGGCTTCAATCTCGCGGCTGGCGAAACCCTGGGCATCGTCGGCGAATCTGGCTGCGGCAAGTCCACCTTGGCGCGCGCGCTGGCCGGCTTACAGCCGATCACTTCGGGTGCAATCGAGTACGCCGGCCGAACCGTCTCGAAGTTCGACGAAGCGGACTGGCGTCCCCTGCGCCGGGAAATCCAGATGGTGTTCCAGGACCCGCTCGCGAGCCTGGACCCGCGCATGACCATCGGCAACAGCATTGCCGAACCGCTGGAAGCACTGTATCCCGAGCTCGGCCGAGCCGAACGTGAAGCGCGCGTGCGCGCCATGCTGGAGCGCGTGGGACTTTCCGCTGCGCTCTACAACCGCTACCCGCACGAATTCTCGGGTGGCCAATGCCAGAGAGTCGGCATCGCGCGTGCGCTGGTCGTGCGTCCGAAGTTGCTCATCTGCGACGAGCCCGTATCCGCGCTCGACGTGTCCGTGCAGGCGCAGATCGTGAACCTGCTCGCAGACCTTCAGGCCGAATATGGCCTGGCGATGATCTTCATTGCGCACGACCTCGCCGTCGTGCGCCACGTCGCGCGTCGCGTGCTGGTGATGTACCTCGGCAAGGTGATGGAACAGGCCGATCGCGACGCCTTGTTCGGTTCGCCCGTTCACCCTTACACCCGCGCCCTGCTGGCCTCCGTTCCGGGCGCCTCGGCTTCAGGGCAACGCGAAACGCTGGAAGGCGAAATCCCCAGCCCGGCCAACCCGCCGTCCGGCTGCGTGTTCGTGACGCGATGCCCCATCGCCGACGACCATTGCCACCACCAGGTTCCGATCCTGGCCCGGGCTATTCATGGGGGTTACTCCGCGTGCCACTTCACTGTGCAGGAAATGGCCTGAGCCCAGGCTCCAATACAAGCCGTCAGCGAATTGGCATTCTTCACCCCAAAAGAAAAAGCCGGCTAGCAGCCGGCTTTTTCTGACGATGCAGCGACGGCTTAACGATCGCGAAACTGCGACTCGGCCCGCTCGTCCTGACCCTTGATATCCACGCAGACAGTTGCGGTAGGTCTCGCCAGCAGACGAGCGATGCCGATGGCCTCGCCGGTTTTCTCGCAGTAGCCATAGTCCCGGTCGCGGATGCGGCGCAGCGCGTCGTCGATCTTCTTGAGCAGCAGCGACTCCCGCTCGCGCAGTCGCAGGTCCAGCCAATGCTCTTCCTCGGCGCTGGCGCGATCGGCCGGATCGGCGAACACTTCGCGCTGGTGCAGGCGCTCCTTGACGTCGAGTTCGCGCGCAAGGACTTCGTTGCGCATATTCAGCAGGCGTTCCTCGAAAAACGCAAGCTGCGACTCATTCATATAAGCCGATTCGGGCGCCTTGCGAAGTTGTTCTTCCGTGGGGACCACCCCAGTTCCGGGCTCTATCGGTGCGAGCTTGCGTTTTACGCTTTCAGGCGCGGGTGCCGCCTTGACGACCGGCTTGGTTTGTACCGAAACCGCCGCAGCCTGTGGACGATGACTGGCGGCAACCGCCCTGCGCACGGCTTGCTTGGCGACGCTCTTGGGCTTGGCTGCCACCACGGGTGCGCGAGCGGGTTTCGGTCGGGCCGGCTTCTTCGGCGCAGATTTCGGCGAGACAAGGGCCTTCTTCGCCGGCTTGCTCGCGGGCTTGGCCTTGACTATCGCTTTTTTTGCCTTCGCGGGCCTGGCCTTGGATACCGGGGCGGCGGTTTTTTTCTTGACCGCCGCTTTGGCCGCTGGTTTTTTCGCGACGGGCTTGGCCACCGGACGCTTCGGTTTAGCTACCGCTTTCTTCTTTGCCTTGGACTGCGCCATGCAATATCTCCGGATGCATTTTCGATCGATGGCAGGGAACGATACGGGGTTGTATCCCTTCAATTTCGCACTGGCCAACGCTGGTGTATTGTCCGTGAATCGTTTCCCGCCCTCCTGCAGGACGGTTAACGATGAATTCTCGCATAACTAACCGGGGCGAAGCGCATCTCATGACCCCTGCAGCACAAGCAACCCCGAAGATTTTCGCAGGGCTCGTGCCTTTGGGTTCCTTGCGGACCGAAAGCAAGGCCAACCTCGCACGCTCGGCGAGACTGCTGGAACAGAAAGCGGGCAAGGATTTGATCGATCCCGATCCGGCGGTCGAGCACAGCCTGTACCTTCTGGACGGCAGCATCGAACTGGTCGACGCGTCCGGCGAGCGGGTCGGGACGCTGCGTTCGGGGACACAGGAAGCCCTGAGTCGCATCGCCTGGTCTCAGAGTGGCGGTCTCAAGGCCATCTGCATCACCGATGTCCGCTACCTCGCCGTCAATACTCAGCTACTGGATGTGATGCTCACCTGGGATCAGACCGACATGCTCGAAGTGGGTGTGGTGAATGCGGAAACGCACTGCGAATCAGACGACTGGATGGTGCGACTGCTGCACGCCCGCGCGTTCCAGATGGTGCCGCCCGCCAACTTGCAGACGATCTTCATGCGGATGGAGCAGGTCGAGGTCCGCGCCGGTCAGACCATCGTCCGCCAGGGTGAGGTGGGCGATTATTTCTACGTCATCACTGAGGGGCGCTGCACCGTGATGCGCGAGCAACCCGGGCGGGCATCGGTGCATCTGGCGGACCTGGGCGCGGGATCGGTATTCGGCGAAGAGGCCCTGATCTCGGACGATCCACGCAACGCGACCGTATTCATGCTGACCGACGGCAAGCTGATGCGCCTGGCCAAGGACGACTTTCACGCGCTGCTCAAGGAGCCGCTGACCCGGCGCCTGTCGCGTGCCGAGGCCGATGCGCGGGTGGGCCGCGGCGCGGCCAGGTATCTCGACGTGCGCTTGTCCAGCGAGTTCAGAACCCACTCGCTCCCCGGCAGCCTCAACGTACCGCTTTACCTTTTGAGGATGCGCCTGCCGCCAGCCGATCCGGCCACGGCCTACATCTGCGTATGCGATACCGGCCGGCGCAGCGCAGTGGCTTCGTTCGTGCTGACTCAGAAAGGTTACGACGCCTACATCCTGGCCGACGGAATCGGCGGTCGCTGACTACATCGTCTGCGTGGGCCGATCGTGTCCGACCGTTCCGGCGAGCTGGGTTTCGATCTTCTGCTGTGTGATGCCGCCGTCTTGAATGCTGAATTGCACGCCGATACCCTGCACCCGCCTGCCCTGTGCGGCGCGCGGCGTCACCCACACCACTTTTCCGGCGACCGGCAGGCGCTCGGCGCTGTCGATCAGGGTCAGCAGGATGAACACCTCGTCGCCGAGCCGGTATTCCTTGGGCGTGGGGATGAACAGGCCGCCGTTCTTGATAAACGGCATATAGGCCGCGAACAGCGCGCTCTTGTCCTTGATGTTGAGCGTGAGAATGCCGGGCTGGGTGCCGCCGGCTCGGGGAGGAAGAGTGCTCATGTCCTGCGCTTCTCCGTCTGCCCTGCGCGATGCCACCAAGAGATCATAAGAGATTCGACCAGCAACTGAGGGTTGGCGTTGCCGCGCAGGCGGTGCTGCGATTCGATGGCCTCAAGGTAAAGCTGCTCCACGCGCGCGAAGCCCAGGGTGCGCGCGACTCGTTCGACTCGCGGGTCGATACCCGCCGCGCCCGCCAGCGCGCGGAGCACCTGGTGCAGCACGCGCAGGTAGGTCCGCGCCCAGTCCGCGACCTCGTCCTTCGGAATCCGGGATGCGGCTGTCAGCGGATCGACCTGGTGCTCGGCCAGTTCGAACAGGCCCTGCCGCCAGTTGCTGCGCTGGCCGATCACGCCCGATTCGAGCGCTTCAAACGCCGCAATCGGCGCACCGCCGGATTCGACCAGGGCGGCTTCCACATCGACGTCCGGCCGTTTCGATTTCAACCACCGGATCGCCATGTCCGCTGCAGGAAGCGGGAAGTTGATGCGCTGGCAGCGGCTGCGCAAGGTCGGCGCCAGCGCCATCGGCCGCTCGGACAGCAGCAGGATGTGGCACCCGACCGGCGGCTCTTCGACGGTCTTGAGCACCGCGTTGACGCCGCTGATGTTCAGCGCGTCCGCCGGTTCGATCACCACCACGCGCGACTGGCCGTAGTGGCTGCTCAGCGACAGCCGCTGCATGGCGCCGCGCAACTGCTCCATCGAGATGTCGCGTTTTTCCTTGTCGGTTTTCTCGTTGATCTCGCGACTGAGCCAGATCAGGTTCGGGTGGCTGCCCGCCGCGAGTTGGGTGCAACTGCGGCAGCGTCCGCAAGCGGTTCCATCCGCAGTCCGCGCTTCACACAACAGGCTCGTCGCCAGGCTGCGCGAGAAACGCCGCTTGCCCACGCCTTCGGGTCCGGCCAGCAGCAAGGCGTGGCCCAGTCGGCCCGACCGGATGGAGTCCTGCACCCGGGTCCATATCTCCTCGTGCCAAGGCAGGATTTCGGCGGCCGGAGTCACGACAACCGATCCTCCAGCACGCCTGTGACCCGCTCTTGAACCTCGGTCAGCGCAAGACTGGCGTCGATGATCGCGTACCGGCCGGGATCGGCTGCCGCCCGCGCAAGATAGGCATCGCGCACGCGAGTCATGAAGGCCAGGTTCTCCGCTTCGAAGCGATTGGCATCGCCACGATTCCGTGCGCGGGACAAGCCGAGCTGCGGCGGCAGATCGAACAGCAGCACCAGGTCCGGTTTCAGCTCTCGCGATACCAGTTGTTCCAGCATCGAGAGCGCCTCGACAGCCAGCCCGCGTCCCGCGCCCTGGTACGCCCAGCTTGCGTCGACGAAGCGATCGCACACCACGTCTTCGCCGCGATCGAGCGCAGGCCGGATCAGGCTCGCGACGTGCGCGGCGCGGGCCGCGAACATCAACAGCAACTCGGTCTCGGAAGTGATGCCCTCAACCCAGTCGCCGAGCACGACACTGCGGACAGCCTCGGCCAGCGGCGAGCCGCCGGGTTCGCGCGTGCGCACGACCTTGCGGCCTCGCGCCTCCAACCAGGACACCACCAGACCCGCATGCGTGGACTTGCCCGCACCCTCCCCGCCTTCCAGAGTGATCAATCGGCCGCGCGCGCTCATCCGCCCTGCCCCAACTGGAACTGCCGCACCGCTGCCTCATGTTCGGCCCAGGTCGTTGAGAACTGGTGCGAGCCGTCGCGACGCGAGACGAAGAACAGCTCGGTTCCCTCGGCGGGCGTGACCGCTGCTTCCAGCGACGCGCGGCCGGGCAGGCAGATGGGCGTCGGCGGCAGACCGACGCGCGCGTAGGTGTTGTACGGACCGTCGGCCAGCAGATCGCGCTTGCGCAGATTGCCGTCGAAGGTTTCGCCCAAGCCGTAGATCACCGTGGGATCGGTTTGCAGCTTCATGCCCTGCTGGAGACGGCGCACGAACACCCCGGCGATGCGCGTGCGCTCGGACGCCAGTCCCGTTTCCTTTTCGACAATCGAGGCCATGATGAGCGCGTCGTCGCGCCTCGCGTACGGAAGCTCGGTGGTGCGCCCTTCCATGCGTCGTTCCCAGATTTCGGTCAGTGCCCGATCCATCGCATCGAAGGCCTTGCGCAGGATGACGACATCGGTCGTGCCCTTGGGGAATCGGTACGTGTCCGGAAAAAAACGGCCTTCGGGGTGAAGTTCGGGATGTCCGAGAGCTTCCATGACAGCCTGCGGGCGCGTGTCTTGGAGCGTGAGCTTGATATCGGGATGTTGCCGCAGCAGCTTCAGCGCCTGATCGAAACTGGTGCCTTCGACGATGCGCAATTCGTGCATCAGCATCCTGCCGTCCACCAGCATGGACAAGACGTGCAGGCTCGAAACTCCGGGCTCCAGTTCGTACTCGCCGGCCTTGATCAGACTGGCCTCGCCCGTCAGCCGTGCCCAGGCTTCGAGGTAGATTGCCTGCCGCGCCGCCGTGAAATATCCCTGCGATCTCATCTGCAGGACCGCGTCGCGCAATCGGCTGCCGGTAGCCAGTTCCAGCTTCGACGGCTGCGTGATGCTCAGGGGCGCGTGCAGCAGACGATACCCGTCCCACAGCATCAAGCCTGCCGCGGCCGAGAGCACCACCAGCGTCAGCAGCAAGCCGATCAGGAGCCGCTTCAGGAAGCGGATCACGCGCCGCTCCAGGGATGCAGAAGCTGGTCGCTCAAGGCTCGCGTCACCGGTCCGGGTTCGCCGAGTTCAAGATTGCCGATACGTCGCACGGGCCAGATTCCGATAAGGCTGTTGGTGAGAAAACATTCCTGCGCGTGACGCACTTCGTCCGGAGAGATCGTGCCGATTTCGCAGTAGCGGCCAAGCTCGATCAGCTTGTCGCGCATCATGCCTGCGACGCCGGATCGCGACACGTCCGGCGTCACCAGAATATTGTCGATCACAAAAAAAATATTGCTGCGCGTGCCGCAGATCACGCGGCCTTCGGCGTCGCACATCAGCGCTTCGTTTTGATGTTCTGGCCAGTCGCGACTGGCCAGCACCTGCTCCAGCCGGTTGAGATGTTTGATGCCGGCCAGACGCGGCTGGATGCCGAGCAGCACCGGGCTCCAGCCCACCTTTACGCCCTTTGCCCAATTTGCGCGCGGATACTCCGGCAGCGCGCGCACTTGCATCAGGCGGTCGCAGCGATCGGACTGCGGCGCGTAGCCGCGACCGGAATCGACGCGGCTGAGCAGAATACGCAGAACTCCTGAACCGGTTGCATGCACGGCGGCTTCTGCTTCGGCCTTGAGCATTCCCGCATCGGGACATTCGAGTTTCAAAGCCGCGGCGTCGCGCAGCAGCTTTGCCAGCTGTCGGGGCAGATCGACGATGAGCCCCTCTCTCACCAGCGCGGTGCGAAACACGCCATCGCCATAGTGCAGCGCGCGCGTGCCGGTCCACGTCCCTTCGACGGGCTCGCCGTTGAACCACATCAGGCAGGCGCTCCGAGCGCGAGCAGCAGGCCGCGCGCCTTCGCCCGGGTCTCGGCGAGTTCGGCCAGCGGGTCCGAGTCCGCAACGATGCCCGCGCCCGCGCGCAAGCTCACCATCCCGTCCTGCACCACCAGGCTGCGGATGAGAATGTTCGTGTCCATGCGGCCGCAGCGCGAGAGATAACCCATGGAGCCGGTATACGGCCCGCGCCCCAGGCCTTCAAGCTCGGCGATGATTTCCATCGCCCGAACTTTCGGGCAACCCGTGATGGTGCCGCCGGGGAACACGGCGGCGAGAACGTCGCCCGGACCCACACCGGGGCGAAGAACTCCGCGCACGTTGGACACGATGTGATGCACGTGGGCGTACGACTCCAGCTTCATCAGTTCGCTGACCTCGATACTGCCGGGCACGCAGACGCGCCCCAGATCGTTACGTTCCAGATCGATCAGCATGATGTGCTCGGCGCGCTCCTTGAGACTGTCCATCAATTGTTCGCGCTGGGCCTCGTCGCTCAGCCCCTCGCTGCGCGGGCGTGTGCCGGCGATGGGACGCGTCTGCACGTTGCGGCCTTGTACCTGCACGAGGCGTTCCGGCGAAGAACTGAGCACGGCGACGCCATCGAACGTCGCCAGTCCTGCGAATGGCGCGGGGTTGGTACCACGCAGGTTTTCGTAGACCGCGAGATAGTCTTTTCCCGGCCGCAGGCGCGCGTTCCAGGCGCGCGACAGGTTGACCTGAAAGGCGTCTCCCGCACCCAGATATTCGAGGATGCGCCCGACGCCGCCGAGGAACCGCTCCGGCGCGTCTTCCGATACCGCGTCCACCAGCGACTCCGCGATGGGCGACACAACCGCGCGCGCATCGACGCCGCGCAGCGTTTGTCGCATCGACTCCAACTGATCCGGATCGGATTCGGCGATCAGACTCGTGCGTTGTTCTTCGCGGTCGTAAATCATCGCCGCCGGGCAGCGCACGGCCAGGAAATCCGGCGTGCGGAACGGGGATGGCGGCAAGCGCAAGCGTAGCTCGCGAAAACCGGCCGCTTCATAACCCAGATAAAGGAACCAGCCGCCGACGAAAGGCAGGTCTTGCTCCGGCAACACAGGTTCTCCGGCAAAGGCTGCCGACAAGGCCGACCAGCCTTCCCTGCCGGTCAGGCGCGCCCCGGGAAATCCGAACAGGATGTCGAACCGGCCCGACTGCGGATGCGCAGCGACGCTTTGCAGCAGGAACGGGAATCGCTCCGGCTGCTGCCGATGCACCTCGAACAGATCGACGACACCGGGGACTTCGGCGCGCAGGCTCATGCGCGGGCAACGCTCACTTCAATCGTGCGAAGAGCAGGCTGCCGTTGGTGCCGCCGAAGCCGAAGGAGTTGGAAAGCACCACGTCGAGCCGCGCCTCGCGCGCGGTGTGCGGCACGTAATCCAGGTCGCAGTTCTCGCTGGGGTTGTCGAGATTGATCGTCGGAGGCATGACCTGATCGCGCAGCGCCAGGCAGCAGAACACCGCTTCGATGCCGCCTGCCGCGGCGAGCAGATGACCTGTCATCGACTTGGTCGAACTCACCGGCAGCTTCCTGGCGTGATCGCCGAATGCGCCCTTCACCGCCACCGTCTCGGCCTGGTCGCCGGCCGGGGTGGAAGTGCCGTGCGCGTTGACGTAATCGACCTGCTCCGGATTGATCCCTGCATCGCGCAGCGCATTGACCATGGAGCGCCGCGCGCCGTTGCCGTCTTCCGGCGGCAGGGTGATGTGGTAAGCATCGCTCGACATGCCGAAACCGATCAGCTCGGCATAGATGCGCGCGCCGCGGGCTTTGGCGTGTTCGTATTCCTCGATCACCAGTACGCCGGCGCCGTCGCCGAGTACGAAGCCGTCGCGGTCCTTGTCCCAGGGGCGGCTCGCGCGCTGCGGATCGTCGTTGCGCGTGGACAAGGCCCTGGCCTGGCAGAACCCGGCCATGCCGGCAGGACTCGATCCCGCCTCCGCTCCGCCGGCGAGACAGGCGTCGCAGTCGCCGGCCTGGATCAGGCGCGCAGCCGTGCCGATGCTATGCGCGGCCGAGGTGCAGGCGCTGACGACCGCGAAACTGGGACCGGCGATGCCGAGTTCGATCGAGGTATAGCCCGCGACCATGTTCACGATCGAGCCCGGCACGAAGAACGGCGACAGGCGTCGCGGCCCGGACTTGTGCAGTTCGCGGACCTCGTCCTCGATCTTGCCGATACCGCCGATTCCGGAGCCGATGATGACGCCGATGCGCTCGCGATTGGCATCGGTGATTTCCAGCCCGGCGTCCTTCACCGCCTGCTTCGCGGCGGCCACCCCGTAGTGGATGAAGGGATCGGTCTTGCGCAAATCCTTCGGACCGAGCGCGTCTTCCGGCCTGAAATCGGCCGACACCATACCGGCGAAACGGGTGGTGTACTGGGAAACGTCGTACTTGGTGATGGGTCCAATGCCGGACTTGCCGGCCAGGATGTTGGACCAAGCCAATTCGAGACTCGATCCGACCGGGGACACGATGCCCAGGCCGGTGATCACCACACGCCGGCTGCTCATGAGGCTACTCCGATCTCTCGAAGATCAGGTATGGCTCGTGTGCGTCTTGATGTAGTTCAGCACGTCCTGAAAGGTCACGATCTTTTCGGCTTCTTCGTCGGGAATATCGATCTCGAATTCTTCTTCGAGCGCCATCACCAACTCCACCGTGTCCAGCGAATCCGCGCCCAGATCCTCCACGAACGAGGCGTTCAGTGTGATCTGATCCTCGGCCACCGACAGCTGTTCGGCAATGATTTTCTTGACCTTCTCATCGAGACTGCTCATGGAGTTTCCCCTGGGGATTAGTGAAAGCCGCGGCATTGTAATGGTCGCGACATGGCAAGGCCAGCAAACCTGATTCCGTATTTTTTGCGGCGTATGGGCATCAGCCCATGTGCATGCCGCCGTTCACGTGCAGCGTTTCGCCGGTGATGTACGAGGCCTCGGGCGAGGCCAGAAAAGCGACCGCCGCAGCGATGTCCTGCGGCAAACCCAATCGGCCCACAGGCACCTGTGCGAGTAGCGACGCATGAGCCTGCTCGCCCAGGCCCTTGGTCATATCGGTGTCGATGAAGCCCGGCGCGACGACGTTCACCGTGATGCCGCGTGAACCGATTTCGCGTGCGAGCGATTTGGAAAATCCGATCAGTCCCGCCTTGGCCGCGCAGTAATTCGCCTGGCCTGGATTGCCGATCGAGCCGACAACCGACCCGATCGAAATGATGCGTCCGCGACGTGCCTTCATCATGCCGCGCATCACGCCGCGCGAGAGACGGAACACCGAGGTCAGATCAGTTTGCAACACCGTGTTCCAGTCCTCGTCCTTCATGCGCATCAGCAAGGTGTCGCGCGTCACACCGGCGTTGTTGACCAGCACCGTGATCGGGCCGACGGATTTGACGACCTCGTCGAGCAGGGCCTCGCAGGCCGCGCCGTCGATCACGTTGAGCACCCTCGCCTGCCCGCCCAGAAGCTCCAGCCATTCGGCGATAGCCGCACGCCCCGCTTCACTGGTAGCGGTACCGATGACTTTCGCGCCGTCCTGCGCCAGGCGCTCGGCAATGGCGCGACCGATGCCGCGGCTCGCGCCGGTGACCAGTGCAATCTCTCCCTGCAATTTCATTCTCTGATGTCTCCTAACTACGGACGAGTGACAAGGCCTGAGTCAGACCCGCCGGGTCTTCCAATGCCACCGAATTCATCCCTTCGACGATGCGCTTGTTCAGACCCGTCAGCACCTTGCCGGGGCCGCATTCGAAACTGAGCGCGATGCCGTCGGCGTGCAGCGCCTGGATGGTCTGGGTCCAGCGAACCGGCTGGTGAAGCTGCGCCGCCAGGGCCGCACGAATCTCGTCCGGAGCCGTTCGCGCTTGCGCGTCGAGGTTGTGCAGCACGCGAATCTTGGGCGGCTGCACCGAAATTCCAGCGAGCGCCTCCGCCAGCTTTTCGGCCGCACCGCGCATCAGCGAGCAGTGCGAAGGCACCGACATCGCCAGCCGCTTGACCATGCGCGCACCTTTGGATTTGCCGTTGGCATCGAGCCAGTCCAGCGCGCGAATCTCGCCGGCTGCAACCACCTGTCCCGGCGCGTTGAAATTGGCAGGCTCCAGCACGCCGTCCGTGCAGGCTGCGCACAGCGCCGCAATCGCCGCATCGTCGAGTCCGACGATGGCCGTCATGCCACCCGTCCCTGCGGGCACCGCGGCCTGCATGAGCTGCCCGCGCAGTTCGACCAGCTTCAATGCGTCGGCAAAATCCAGACTGCCGGCCGCGACCAGCGCGGAATACTCGCCGAGGCTGTGACCCGCGAGCGTCGTCGGCGAGGGAAGGTCGAGCGTCTGCCAGTGCCGCCACAGCGCGACGCTGGCGGCGAGCAGCGCGGGCTGGGTTTTTTCGGTGCGATTGAGGTCTTCGGCCGGCCCTTCACGAACGAGTTTTTCAAGGTCCCAGCCCAGCACCTCTGAGGCCTCGCGCAGGCTCGCTTGAATGACCGGCGACGTATGAGCGCCGAGCATGCCCACCGATTGCGAGCCCTGACCCGGAAACAACAAGGCGTAAGTCACTGCGCAGATTTCCTCTTCATGAAGGTTCCAAAGACCAGGCCGTAAACAAGGCCGGAGAGTGTGCCGAACAAGTGCGCCTGCGTCACCACGTGACCACCGATGGCCTGCTCGTCCGATACCGGAGCGCCAATAACACTCTCCCATGCGAGCTTGCCGAGCAGGTACAGCAGGCAGCCCAGCGCAATCCAGTCGCCGCGCCGCGCCATCGGCACCAGGCCCAGCACGAACAGGCCGTGCAGGACGCCGGACAGTCCGACGTAGTTCTGAAGGTTCGGAAGCGCGAAATAAAGTCCGGCCGATACGCCCAGCCCCAGCAGCACCAAGCGTCGCAGCCATTCGAACGACGTCAGCGGCTGCGGACATAGGGCCACCAGCGCGGCCAGTCCCAGCGCATTCAACGCGCAATGGTAGTGACCCAGGTGCACGAGATTTCCGGTGAGCACGCGCCATACCTCGCCGGACTCGATGGCGTGACGGTCGTATGACAGCGCCGCGCGAGCCAAATCGCCCGCGAGATCCAGCCCAAGCATGAGCAACACCAGCAGAATCGGCGCGCGACGACGAATCAGGGAACTCCACAGCGGACCCGCTGTTATCATCTTCGGACGCATCGTCGCGTCTTACAAAAAGCGTCTCGCCACATGACCCACCCTGGACGAAATCTACCGCGCGCCAGTCGCGGATTCACCCTCATCGAGATCATGGTCGTCGTCGTCATCCTCGGCATTCTCGCCGCGGTGATTGTGCCGAAAATCATGGACCGGCCCGATCAAGCACGGATTAACGCGGCAAGGGCGAGCATCGCCCAGATCGATTCGGCGCTGAAGTTATACCGGCTCGATAACTTCTCCTACCCGAGCACGCAGCAGGGTATCGAGGCGCTGGTCAGCCAGCCCTCAGGGGACCCGCCTGCAAAGAACTGGAAACCCTATCTGGATCGAATGCCCAAGGATCCTTGGGGCAATCCGTACCAGTATCTATCGCCGGGCGTGAAAGGCGAGATCGATATCTTTTCGCTCGGCGCCGACAACCGGCCTGGCGGCGAGGCCGCTGCCGGCGATATCGGCAACTGGGATTTGAGTGGTTGATAGACGGGTCGCAACCCGACCCATCCATCGCCGACCCGCAGCGTGAGCAAGCAGCGATCCGCCGGCTTTACCTTGGTGGAACTGCTGGTAGTGATCGTCATCATCGGCGTGCTCGCCAGCATGGTCAGTCTTTCCATCGGCGGGCGCGCGGTGGACGACCGCATGCAATCCGAGTCGCGAAGGCTGGAAGAACTGATTCGACTCGCCTCGGACGAGGCGCAGGCCAAGGGCCTGGAGCTGGGATTCCGGCAGACGCTCGAAGGCTTCGAATTCCTCTCCGTGGACGGGACGACCGGCGAGTGGGCCGCTTTCGACGAAGGCCTGTTCCGGCCGCGGCAGGTGCCCGAACCTTTCACGCTCGAACTGCGCATCGACGGCAGGGTCATCAAGCCGGTCAAGGTGGCCGAGAAAAAAGAAGCCGAGGGCGAGAAAGACGGGAAAGAGAAGAAATTCTTCGACAACGAGGCTTCCAAGAAAGCCGACGATGAGAAGAACGAGCCGCAGGTGCTGATTCTCTCCACCGGCGAAATGACGGCCTTCACGCTCGATCTCAAGCTCAAGGACCTGGCGACGTTCTATCGCGTGGAAGGCAATGCGCTCGGCGAGTTGTCTTCCGCCCGCAAGGAAGAGAAGCGCTGATGCAGCAACGCGGATTCACGTTGGTGGAAGTGCTGGTAGCCGTCGCCGTGCTGGCCATCGCCATGGCGGCCGTCATCAGCGCCATGGCGCGCCAGGCTGACAACGCGGGCTACCTGCGGCAGAAGACCATCGCGCTGTGGGTGGCGCACAACCGGCTTGGCGAAATCCAGCTCGAACAAGACCAACCTTCGACCGGACGCACCGAGGGCAAGGCCGAGATGAGCGGCGTGGAATGGAAGTGGCAGGCCGAGGTGAAAGCCACGCCAGACGAGCGCCTGCACCGGGTCGATCTCACCGTCACCGGCCCTGCCCAAAAAAACCAGAAAAGCGGATCGCTGGCGCAGCTCACCGGGTTTCTGGCGGTCGATCCATGAAGCCTTTTCCTCGCCTGCCGGCTTCGTCTGCCGGCTTCACACTGATCGAAATCATCGTCGTGGTCCTGGTATTCACCATCATGGCGGCGATGGCCTACGGCGGGCTCAACAGCGTCCTGCGGACCAAGCGCGCCATCGAGGATTCGATGAAGCGGACCGCCGACATGCAGCGCGCCTTCACGCGTCTGCGCGGCGACTTCCAGAATCTGCGCGACCGTCCCGTGCGCGACAACTACGGCGACGTGCAGCCCGCGTTCGCCTTCGATCGGGAGGGCGCGCTGAGCCTGGTTCGCGGCGGCTGGCGCACGCCGGTGCAGACCAGCCGCTCCAGCCTGGAGCGCGTCAGCTACGAACTCAAGGAAGGCACGCTGCGCCGCGCGAGCTACGGCGTGCTCGACCTGCCGCAGGAACTCGATCCGGTCGATCTGGCGCTGTTGACACAGGTCGAGGAAGTGCGTTGGCGCTTCATGGACGAGGCGCGCGAATGGCAGACGCAGTGGCCGGTGGACAGCGGGCTATCCGACGGCCAGCCCAGCGGACCGCCACCCATCGCGGTTGAACTGGTCCTGGTGACCAAGGACTGGGGCGAAACCCGCTTCCTGTTCCGCACGCCGATGTCGGGCGTGGTCGCAAGCGGCAGTTCGGCAGACGACGGCTCCAGCGATGGCTCTGGTGACGGCTCTGGCGGAAGCGGTTTCCTGACCGAAGGCTTGCTGCGGGCAGAGTTGATCGGCGTGACCGGAGGCGGACTTGGCGGGGGCGATCCCGACGCAGACGACGGTGACGGCGACGGTAACCCGGACGGCACCCCCCCCAGCGCCGGCGACGACAACGGCGAGGTCATCCCGGAACAACCTGACCTCAACGTCAATCCAGAGGGCGAGGGCTGATGGCTCTCCCAGCACGCCAGCGCGGCATTGCGCTTATCACCGCGGTGCTGGTGGTCTCGCTGTCGGTCATCGCCGCCACCGCGGTGCTCGACGCCGGGCACTTCGCCATCCAGCGTACGTCCACGGTGCAGGATTCCGAAAAAGCTTGGGGCTACGCGACCGGAGCCGAGGACTGGGTGCGCACCATTCTCCAGCGCGACGCCGACGACAACGATTACGACGGGCTCGACGAGCCCTGGACCCTGCCGCAAACCCTGCCGATCGAGAACGGCGTCATCACCGGCGAGATCGTCGACGCCACCTCGCGTTTCAACCTCAACAATCTGGGTTTGTCGCAGATCGACGGGCAGCCCTGCAGGCAAGGGGTGCAACAGGGACAGCCGGGCTCCGGATACTGCGCGCAGGTCGCGCTGTTTTCGCGCCTGATCGAGAGCCTCGAAGGCGGCAATACCCTGATTCCGGACATCCAGGTGCTGGCCGACACCATCCGCGACTGGATCGACGCGGACCAGGAGCCCACCGGCAGCGGACGCGAGGACGTGGATTACCTTTCGCTCGATCCGCCGCGCCGCGCCGCCAACCGTCCCATGGTCAGCGTCACCGAGTTGCGCACCGTCCTCGACGTGATGTTCGACAACCGCACCGACGACGCGCGCAAGGTCTATCTGTTGCTGCTGCCGCAGGTGACGGTGCTGCCGGTCGATGGCGTCACACCCATCAACGTCAATACCGCCACGCCGGAACTGCTGCGGGCGCTCAGCCCCAATCCCGGCGAAGCCTTGCAGCAGTTCATCGAACTGCGCAAGGAAGAACCGAAGACCCAGATAAACGATGTGAGCGAACTGGTTCCGGGCACCGGCGACTACCCTGCCAACCTGCTAGAGGTCTCCACCAAACTGTTCCTGCTGCGTGCGCAGGCGGTGGTCGGCAACGGACGTGTGGCACTATATAGCCTGATTTATCGCCCGGATCAGGGCACACCCGTGGTGCTTTCACGCAGCACGGATACCGAATAAAACCAGACTTACACCACCCCCTGCGGCGTGCGCGAAACACTCTACCTACGCCTTGGAGCAGGACCTGACGCCGACGTCGAATTCGGCGTCGCTGCCGCCGACTTCCGCAGCCTGGTCGTCCAGCGCGCGCCGATAAGCGCTGCGCTTCAGCTCGCCGCGGGGCGGCGGCTGATCGTGCTGGTGCCGGGCGCCGACGTGCGCCTCGCCTCGGCCAAGGTGCCGGCCAAGCAGCCGGCAAAAATTCTCCAGGCCCTGCCCTATGTACTCGAAGACCAGGTCGCCGACGACGTCGAGACCCTGCACTTCGCCATCGGCCCGCGTCTGGCGGACGGCAGCCATCCGGTGGCCATCGTCGCGCGACAACGTATCGATGCCTGGCTGGCACCGCTGCGTGCGCTCGGTCTGCGGCCGGACATGGTGGTGCCCGATACGCTTGCGCTGCCGGTGGCAACGGATGAGACGAGCTGGAGTGCCCTGGCCGAAGCCGACCAGGTGATCGTGCGCAACGGCGCATGGTCGGGCTTCTCCTGCAATGCCGGCGACCTGGTGCCTTATCTGAGCATCGACGACGCCGACAAGACCCACACCCTGCGCCTGCTCGTGGCCGGCGACAGCACCGCCGACTGGTCGCAGCTCGACTGGCCCGTGACCTTGCTGCCGGGACATGCGAGCGGCCTGTCCGCACTCGCGGCGCATCTCAAAGCCGAGCATTCGATCAATCTGTTGCAGGGCAGCTATTCGCAGGGCCAGGATTTGCAGAAGCTCTGGAAGCCCTGGCGCCTGGCCGCGGTACTGGCCGTGCTCTGGGTCGTGATTGCCGGCGCCGGCTACTCCCTCGACACATGGAGTCTCAGCTCCGAATTGAACCGGCAGGACGAGGCCAACATCGCGCGCTTCCAGCAACTCTTTCCCGATCAGACCCGCGTGGTGGACCTCTCCACCCAGCTCGACCAGCAGCTCCTGATCCTGGCTGGGGGTGGCGGCGCTAACGGGCCGCTGCCGCTGCTGGAGGTATTCACGCAAGCCATGCAAGCCAGCCCCGGCCTCAAGATCACCGGCATGCAATTTCGCGAGAACGCACTGTTCCTGTCGCTGACGGCAACCGATTTGCAGGTTTTGGAAGCACTCCAGAACTGGTTTTCGAGTCAGAGCGGCGGTGCGTCGCTCGAAGTTCAGTCCGCCAACGCCGAGGGCGAAGGCGTGCAGATTCGCGCCAAGCTCAATCCCGCATGAACCCTGCGCTGACCAGGACTTTCAAGCCGCTGACCGATGCCACCGGGCAGGCGCGCGAACGCTTCCTCGCCCTGCAACCGCGCGAACGCTGGATGCTCGGCGTGGGCGGAGTGGTCCTGTTCGTTACCCTGCTGTATCTCGCAGTGTGGGAACCGATCGTCGGCGCGCACGCCAACCGTACTGCCGCGCTGGAATCTTCGCGTGCGCTGGCGATCAAGCTGGAGCAGGCCGCAGCACAGGTGCAGCAGTCGCGTGGGCGAAGTCCGGGCGCGACGGCAGGTCGCGGCACCTCGCTGATGGCGGCGGTGGACCTGGCGAGCAAGCAGAGCGGCCTGGGCAAGGGGCCATCGCGCATCCAGCCCGAGGGCGATCGCGAAGTGCGCGTGTGGTTCGAGGACGTGTCCTTCGACCTGCTGGCGCGCTGGCTCGCCGACTTGCAGACGCGCTACGGCATCAACGTGCAGACCTTCGATGTGGAACCTCAGTCTGCGCCCGGCAGAGTCAACGTGCGGCTGTCCCTGGTACGTCCTTCGTGAAGCGCAGCCGTCTGGTGCTGCTGGGCCTGGCCGTGTTCGTAGGCACGGCCTTGTTTCAGGCGCCGGTGGATCGGATCTACGGCTGGCTCGCGCCCTTGATGGCGGGGTCCGCAGTGCAGTTCCAAGGCCTGTCCGGAACGCTGTCTTCGGGCAGCGCCTCCCGCATCGACCTTTCAGGCAGCCCGCTGATCGGGAATCTGTCATGGGAGCTGCGCGCGCTGCATCTGCTGATGGGGCGTGCCAGTTACAAGCTCAGTGGCGGCAGCGACGGTGTCATCGTCGATGGTACTGCCTTCGTCGTTCCCTCCGGCACGCTCACCCTGAGCGACTTTCGTCTCGGCGCGCCGCTGCGCACCGTTGGCGCCGCCGTCGGACAAGCCTTCGTTCCTGCCGAAGGCCAGGTCGGCCTGGATATCGCCACGCTCAAGCTGCGCGACGGCTGGCCGGTGAAAGCCGATGGACTGGTCACGATCAACGGCCTGGCCTGGAAGCTCGGACGGGAACCGGTTCCGCTTGGCGACTACCAAGCGAAGATCGAAGACGAGGTCGCCGGCATCAAGGCCACGCTGAGCACCCTGCGCGGCGCCCTCGAAGTCAGCGGCGAGGCCAGGGTCGGCCACGACCGCAGCTACGAGCTGCACTTGCAGATGCGTCCGAAGCCCGATGCTTCTCCGCTGGTCGGCAATCTGGTACGCAATCTCGGACAACCCGACAGTCAGGGCTGGTATCACCTGCGACGCAGCGAGAAACCGCCGGCCGAAGGCGTCGATCCCGCTGCAGCCATCGCCCCCGCGCAGTGAACGCAAGCTGGCAGCCGCATATCGTCGTGGCCGCCGTGGTCGAGCGCGACGGTCGTTATCTGATTGTCGAAGAGCGCATCAACGACGAGCTGCGCATCAACCAGCCCGCGGGACACTGGGAACAGGGCGAGACCCTGATCGAAGGACTCAAGCGCGAAGCCCTGGAAGAAACCGCCTGGGACGTCGAGCCCACGGGTTTCCTCGGCGTCTACGAATGGCAGCCCGCTTCGCTGCCCTACCCCTTCGTGCGCTTTGCCTTCGTGGCCACCGCGCTGCATCACCATGCGGATCGCAAGCTCGACACCGGCATCGAACGTGCGCTGTGGCTCACCCCCGACGAGTTGCAGGCGCGGGCTCATCAGCACCGCGGCCCGGCGGTGATGCAATGCATCGAGGATCAGCGCGCCGGACGCATCTATCCCTTGTCCGTGATTCAGCATCTGATCGGCCCGGGTTGACGCGAGGTCTGGCATGACCGAAGACCGTTTCATCGACCTCGAAACCCGCCTGTCCTACCAGGACGAGTCCATCCGCTCGCTCAGCGATACGGTTGCGCGCCAGCAGAAACAGATCGACCAGATCGAACAGATGTGCCGGCACTTGCTGGAACGCATCAAGGCGCAGAGCGCGGAAGGCTTCAAGACCACCGCGGCGGACGAGCGTCCTCCGCATTACTGAGCGCAACGATGCGCGACGGCGTTAGTGCCAGCACCATCCAGTTGCCACAGGGTTCGTGGGTTACGGTGCTGGATTTTCTGCGCGAGCGCTTTCCCTCGATTTCCACCGAGGTTTGGCGCTCGCGTTTCCAGCGCGGTCTCGTCACCGATGCGGCGGGCAAGCCGCTCGGTCCTGAGCACCCCTACCGCTGCGGCCTCGACCTGCATTACTACCGCGAGCTGGAATCGGAACCCGAGATTCCGTTCGAAGAGGTCGTGCTGTTCCGCGACGAGCATCTGCTGATTGCGGACAAGCCGCACTTCCTGCCAGTGATTCCCACGGGGCGCTACGTGCAGCAATGCCTGCTCGTCCGCCTGAAGCGAAAGCTCGACTTGAGCGAACTGGTGCCGCTGCACCGGATCGATCGCGGCACCGCGGGGCTGGTCGCGTTTTCGCTCGATCCTGCGAGCCGCGGCGCTTATCAGACTCTGTTCCCGAAACGACAGGTGCGCAAGGTCTACGAGGCACTGGCGCCTGCGCTGCCCGGCCTCGCGATGCCCTACACCCACATCAGTCGCATGGTCGCGGGCGAGCCGTTTTTCCGCATGCGTGAAGTCACGGGTGCGCCCAATAGCGAAACGGTGATTGAAGCGCAGGAACCGCTCGGGACGATAGTGCGATATCGCTTGAGTCCGATCACCGGACGCAAGCACCAGCTCCGCGTGCACATGGCCGCGCTGGGCGCGCCCATCCTCAACGATCCGTTCTACCCGGAACTGCTGCATCAGGCCAAAGACGATTACTCGCACCCCTTGAAGTTGCTCGCGCGCAGCCTGGAGTTCGTCGATCCGCTGAGCGGGAAGAGTCGGTACTTTCAAAGCCGCCTCCCACTTTGAGCGGTAGCATGGTTAAGGGTGTCCCAGCATGACGACTTGTTTTTCATGGCGCGCATGGGTAGCCGTCCCCGACTTGAGACTCGCGCGAATAGCTCGATGATGCAGAAAGCTTTTCCGGAGCAGACCTTGTACCTCATTCTCCAGCCCGCATTGCAAGCCACACCCTTCATCGACACCGATCATCCGGCGGTGCGCGCGTTCGCGCAGCGTGTCGCAGGCACTGGCACCGATGTCGAGCGAGCGGTACGCCTTTACTACGCCGTGCGCGACGAGATCCGCTACGACCCTTACGCCTTCGATCTGAGCGTGAGGGGTCTCAGCGCCAGTTCCGTCCTCGAACAGGGTCGCGGCTTCTGCATCAACAAGGCGGTGCTGCTGGCGGCGGTCTGCCGGGTCGCCGGCATACCCGCGCGCCTCGGGTACGCAGACGTGCGCAATCACCTGTCCACCGAGCGCCTGCGCCAGACCATGCAGACGGACGTCTTCTATTACCACGGCTACACCGCGATTCACCTCGACGGTCGCTGGGTCAAGGCCACACCTGCGTTCAACCGCTCGCTATGCGAGAAGTTCGGGCTGGCGACGCTGGAGTTCGACGGACGGGAGGACTCGATCTACCACCCGTTCGATCTGGCCGGGAACCGGCACATGGAGTATCTGAATCTGCGCGGCGAGTACGACGACGTGCCGCTCGACGACATCCTGAGCCTGTTCGCGGTGCACTACCCATACATGTCCAGACTGGATCAGGGCGATTTTGAAAATGATGTTGCGAAAGAGATTGCGGCTGCTGAGAGGTAAACGGTCGCGGGCATGGCCTGCTTTCATCAAACAAGGATCACCCGCCAACCCCGGTTGCTTGCCGATCACGGCGCACGCCCGCGGTGCTTACGGCTCCTACAGGAACCCGCCGTAGGGGCGGGCTACGCCTGCGCAGGCCAGTCCGGAGCTTCGCTAAATCGCGAAACGATAGGCCGCGCCCACGGCGGCCGACAACAGAATCAGCGGAATCATCCCCAGCCAGTTGCGCCACAGCGCCAGCCAGCCCAGTAGCGCGATGGCCAGCGCAACGAAGTCTGGATCACCTGAGCGCCCCTCCGGCCAGAACACGTGCGCGGCGAAGAACAGGGCCAGCGACACGATGGCCCCCACCACCGCTGCCGTGATCGCGCTCATCGGACCCGCAAGCTGGAAGTTCTCGCGCGTGCGTTCGACGTAAGGCGCGCCCGCGAAGATGAAGACGAAGGACGGCAGGAAGGTGAAGAAGCTGGCGACGCAGGCGCCGACCACGCCCGACCACAGCGGCTCCATCGGCGCCGCAGTCCAGCCGCCGACAAAGCCGACGAAGGCCACCACCATGATGAGCGGGCCGGGTGTGGTTTCGCCCAGCGCGAGGCCGTCCATCATCTGCGCGGCGCTGAGCCAGCCGTGTGTCATCACCGCGCCCTGGAATACGTACGGCATAACGGCGTAGGCGCCCCCGAACGTCAGCAGGGCGGCCTGGGTGAAGAACAGGCCCATGCGCGTGAACAGTCCATCGAATCCGAGCCACATGCCCGACAGACCCAGCGCGCCTGCGGCTATCAATACGCCGACAAGGAGCGTCCGCAACATTGCCGCGTTGCTGAATCGGGCGTGAGACGGAGTCGGCGTGTCGTCGTCGATCAGGGCTGGCGGGTGCGCGCCGACAGCGCCGCCGTGGGCGCTCGATGCCTTCAGGCGCGCCCGCAGCAACCAGCCGTAAAGTGCAGCCGCGCCGATCACCCAGGGAAAGGAAATCCCGACCAGCAAGGCCGCCAGCGCCGCGGCGGTCACCACCCACAGCAGCCGCTGCCTGAGCACCTTGGTGCCGATGCGCCAGGCCGCAAACGCAACCACCGCGACCACCGCCGGCCGGATGCCATATAGCGCATCGCTGGCCGAGCTCGCGCCCACTCTCACGTAAGCCCAGGACAACGCAATCAGCAGCAGCAGCGAGGGCAGGATGAACAGCAGCCCCGCGGCAAGGCCGCCGCGCACGCCGTGCATTAGCCAGCCGATATAGGTCGCAAGCTGCTGCGCCTCGGGGCCGGGCAGCAACATGCAGTAGTTGAGCGCGTGCAGAAAGCGCTTCTCGGAAATCCAGCGACGCGTTTCGACCAGTTCGCGATACATGATCGCGATCTGCCCCGCCGGCCCGCCGAAGCTGATGCAGCCGAGCTTGAACCACCAGCGCAGGGCTTCGGTGAAGCTCGGCGGTGCGGGTGGATTCACCGCGTTCAAGCGGCCGGCACGAGATCCTTGAACGGCACCGATTCGTCGGCGATTTTCACCAGGTCCACCACGGCGCGCATCGCCACCAGCTTCTTGGCGAGCATGAATTCCTGCATACGGCTGACCGTGTCGGCGGCAATGAGCCGGCCTTGCACGAAGTAGAACGCGCCGAAGGAGCGGCCGTTCGGATCGCCGCGCAGCACGCACTGGTCGTAGCCGGTGGAGATGCCGACCATCTGTAGTTTCAACTCGTACTGGTCGGACCAGAACCACGGCACGTTGGAATATTTCTGTTCCTTGCCGAGCATGTTGTGCGCGGCACAGCGGGCCTGCTCCATTGCGTTCTGCACCGACTCCAGGCGGATGCGTCGGCCGAGGAATTCGCTCGGATGGTTGGTGCAGTCGCCTGCGGCATGGATATCGGGATCGGAGGTGCGCGTGAACTCGTCGACGACGATGCCGTTGTCCACCGCCAGGCCGGCGTCGGCCGCCAGCTCGGTGTTCGCAATCAGGCCGATGCCGACGATGACCAGATCGGCGGCGATGGTGCTGCCATCCGCCAGCAGCACTGTAATCGCGTCGCCCGCCTTCTCGAACCCCGCAAGCTGCACGTTCGTGCGCACATCGACTCCGGCCTCGCGATGCACGCGCTCGTAGAACGCCGACATCTGCGGCGCCGTCACGCGCTGCAAGACGCGCGGCATGCTCTCCAACACCGTGACCTCGAGCCCGAGCTTGGTCGCAACTGCCGCGACTTCCAGCCCGATATAGCCGCCGCCGACAATGGTGAGTCGGCGACCGGGCGCGAAGTGCGCGCGAATCGCTTCGACATCGCCGATACCGCGCAGCGCAAAGATTCCGGGCAGATCGGAGCCCGGCAGGCTGAGCAGTCGCGGCCGTCCACCGGTGGCCAGCATCAGCTTGCCGTAGCCCAGCACGCGCCCGTCCGCCAGCGAGAGCGTCTTGGCCGCACGGTCGATGGACTGCGCGCGCACGCCGCCGATGAATTCGATATTCGCCTTGTCCAGCGCCGCTTGCGACAGCACGTACAGGGATTCTGTGGTGGTGGTGCCGGCGAGATAGGTCTTGGACAGTGGCGGCCGCTTGTACGGTACGTGCGATTCTTCACCGACGATGGTGATGCGGCCGACGTAAGCCTGCCGGCGCAGCTCGGCTGCGGTTTCACCACCGGCCTGACCTGCACCGACGATCACAATGTTTTCCGAATTTTCGATCTGGGACATGCGAGTGCTCGCCGCCTCGATGCGGCGTGGGGATTGGAGAAGTCTTGCGACGAACGCGAGGCGCCGTTAACCGGACGTCTGACGCGCGATATGAGCCGGGATTCTAACGGTTGATGCGTGGGCAATCCTGTGGCGGGTATGGCCGGCTTCTATCAAACAAGCTCCCCGCGTAGGAGGGGCTCCGCCCGACGGTGCTCGCCCGTCGCATCGATGTGAGTCACCCGAGCCTTCGGTCGGGGCGGAGCCCATTCTGCCGTCTGCTTCTCGACTACGGCGCGATTCGCGCCGATAGCTCTTACGTCAGACATGTCGCATGGGATCGCCCCGAACGAATCGACAGGCCGCTAGGGTTTCGCCGCCGCAGTGACGCTTGCCGCAGCCTGACGCCTCAGGAAATGCTGCAGGGCCTTGAGATCGCTGTCCTGGAATTCCGGGTAGCTCGGCATGCCCATGGGAATCTTGGCGCCGCCCACGACAACGGCTTTGAACGCTTCGAGCGCCAGAGGAATCGGCGAGGCACGCAGGTCGGGCGCGTAACCGCCGGCCACGGCGCCGGAACCGTGGCAGATGATGCAATGCGTGGTGTAGAGCGACAGTCCCTTGGTGGCCAGCCCGTCGTCCACCTTGAAATCCGCCGGCACGATGGGCCTGGGCACGACCGGATCGCCGACCTTGGGAAGCGGCGATCTGCCGTCCAGCGCAAAGGTGTAGAGCTGACGAACCTGCGAGCGGTAGGACCAGCCGAAGCGCGACAGCGCGGTGCCGCCGGCGAGCGAGGTCCCCGCCCCGCCAAAACCCACCAGCAAGGAAACGTACTGCTTGCCGTCCACTTCATACGTGATCGGCGGCGCGCTGATGCCGGAGCCGAGGTTGACGGTCCACAGCTTCTTGCCGTTCTCGGCGTTGTAGGCCGCGAACTCGCCCGTGATGGTGCCCTGGAACACCAGGTTGCCCGCGGTCACCATGGTGCCGGCGTTCCAGTACTCCGGCTGCGGCACCTCCCACACTTTCTGCTGCTTGATCGGGTCCCAGGCCAGCAGGTGGCTCTGGCCGATATCCGCGGGAATGTCGTTGCCCAACCCCGCGTCCACCCCGAGGCCGACCGAAAAGTACGGCGAGCGCCAGTCCACCATCTTGATGCCGGTGTCGTTGAACATCGCCGGCAGTTCGATCTTGGGGATGTACACCAGCCCGGTCTTCGGGCTGTACGACATCGGGTGCCAGTTGTGCCCACCGAACACGCTGGGCCAGACCAGTTCCTCGCCATCCTCGTAGCGCGCGCCGGGCATTTCGATGGGCCGGCCGGTCTTGAGATCGACCCCGCTGGCCCAGGTGACCTTGGCGAATTTCTCGGCCGACAGCAGCTTGCCATTCGAGCGGTCCAGCACGTAGAAGAAGCCGTTCTTGGGCGCGTGCAGAATGGCCTTGGTCTTCTTGCCCTTGATGTCCAGATCGGCAAGTACGATATCCATGCTGGAGTTGTAGTCCCAGGTCTCGCCCGGCGTGGTCTGGTAGTGCCACTTGTACTTGCCGGTGTCGGCGTCCAGGGCAACGATGGAGCAGAGGAACAGGTTGTCGCCGCCGCCGGGGCTGCGCACCTTGCGGTTCCAGGGCGAGCCATTGCCGGTGCCGATGAGAATCTGGTTGAACTCAGGGTCGTAGGTGATGCCGTTCCAGACCGTGCCGCCGCCGCCGAATTTCCACCACTCGCCGGTCCAGGTCTTGGCCGCCATCTCCATCGAGACATCTTCGAAACCATCGGCGGGATTTCCGGGGACCACATACCAGCGCCAGGCCAGCTTGCCGGTCGTGATGTGGTAGGCGCTGACAAAACCGCGCGCGGCGCCGAATTCCGTTCCGCCGTTGCCGACGAGCACCAGTCCGCGGAAGGCTTTGGGATGGCCGGAAATATAGAGCGCCTTGCCCTTGTCGAAGGTCTGCGTGCTCCAGATCTCCTTGCCGGTCTTCGCGTTCAGCGCAATCAGCCGCCCGTCGATGGTGCAGATGACGATCGTGCCCTTCCAGTAGGCCAGGCCGCGGTTGGAGTCCCACATGATGCGCAGGCGTTCGCCCGAGTTCTGGATCGACTTGGGGTCGTATTCCCACAGCAGTTCGCCGGTACGCGCGTTGACCGCGCGCGTCACGCTCCAGCTTCCGGAGAAATACAGAACCCCGTCCACCACCAGCGGCGTGCCGAGCAGCGAATGATCCTTGGGCAGGGCCATGGACCATTCCAGTCCGAGCTTGCCGACGCTGTCTGCATTGATCTGTGTCAGCGGGCTGTAGCGCTGCTCGCTGAAATTGCGGCCATACGCGAGCCAGTTGGCGCCCTGGTTGGGGTCGCTGAGCGCCTTGGCGTCGACCACGGTAGCGGCGTTGGCGCCGGGCAGGACAACCGACAGAGCCAGCGCAGCGCCGAGTGCGAAACGTCTCATATCTCCTCCTGGGTAAAGTCTGCCGGTGGGCCGGCGTTCGTTGTGTTTCAGGGACAAGACCGCAAACCTGCGACGTCCTCGCCTTCTGTACAGCATCTGCCGCGCTACGGCCAGACTCTCGCGCGCACGCCATTTGCACAATAATGAGGCATTCGACGGCACGCGACCCGTGCCCCCGCCAGCTTATTGCGAGCATGACCGAAATTCCGGGCTATTCCCTACTAGGGCGCATCCTCAAACCGCAGGACCTGCGCGGCCTGCCCGCGCACGAGCTACCGCATCTGGCGGTGGAGATGCGCCGTTTCCTGATCGAGACCCTGGGTCGCGTGGGCGGGCACTTTGCCGCCAACCTCGGCACGGTGGAGCTGAGCCTGGCGCTGCACCGCTGCCTCGACACCCCGCACGACCGGTTGGTCTGGGATGTGGGCCACCAAGCCTACCCACACAAGATGCTGACTGGCCGCCGCGCGCAACTCGAAACCATCCGCAAGCTCGGCGGGCTGCACCCGTTCTGCTCGCGCGACGAGAGCGAGTACGACACCTTCGGCGTCGGTCATTCCAGCACTTCGATTTCGGCCGCGGCTGGCATGGCGGCGGCATTCAAGATCAAGAAGGAAAAGCACCGCGCGGTCGCGGTGATCGGTGACGGCGGCATGACCGCCGGCATGGCTTACGAGGCGCTCAATCACGCCGGCCACCAGAAGCTGGACCTGCTGGTCATCTACAACGACAACGACATGTCGATCAGCGAGAACGTGGGCGCGTTGCGCGACCGTTCTGCGCGGCTGGTGCAGCGGCTCGGGCTGGTGGCGCCGCACCTCGCGCGACTGCCTCAGGACGCCGAGGACAACGAGGCGCATCTGGACGATCCCGCCGCGCTGTTCCGCACACTGGGCTTCAGCTATTACGGCCCGGTCGATGGTCACGATCTGGTTGCGCTGAGCGCCGCACTCAACCAGGTCAAGGATCTGCCCGGTCCGCGCCTGCTGCACGTGCTCACGCTGAAGGGCAAGGGTTTCGAGCCGGCCGAACTCGATCCGATCAAGTATCACGGCGTCGCGCAGTTCGATCCGGTGACCGGCCAATTCCCTGCCAGGAAGGCCGGCGGCAGGCCCAGCTACACCGAAATATTCGGCGACTGGCTGTGCGAGGCCGCCGCCAGGGATCCGAGAGTGGTCGGCATCACGCCCGCGATGCGCGAAGGCTCGGGACTGGTGGCTTTCGCGCAGAAATTTCCGGAGCGCTACCACGATGTCGGCATCGCCGAACAGCATGCGGTGACGCTGTCCGCAGGTATGGCCTGCGAGGGCCTGCGGCCGGTCTGCGCTATCTACTCCACGTTCCTGCAACGCGCCTACGACCAGTTGATTCACGACGTGGCTCTGCAAAACCTGCCGGTGCTGTTCGCACTGGATCGCGGCGGACTGGTCGGCGCCGACGGCGCCACACACCACGGTGCGTTCGACCTGAGCTTTCTGCGCTGCATACCCAACCTCGTGGTAATGGCGCCGAGCGACGAGAACGAATGCCGCCGCATGTTCGCCACGGGCCTGGCCCTCAACCAGCCGTCCGCCGTGCGCTACCCGCGTGGCAGCGGCAGCGGCGTGGCGCTGGACGCGGAGAACAAACCGCTGACGCTGGGCAAGGGCCGGATCGTGCGCGAGGCGCACGGCCGCCGGCAGCCGCGGGTCGCGTTTCTGGCATTCGGCGCGATGGTGCAGACCGCGCTGGAAGCCGCGGACATTCTCGATGCGGTCGTCGCCGACATGCGCTTCGTCAAACCCCTGGATCACGAACTGATTCTGGAACTGGCCAACGAGAACGACCTGATCGTCACCCTCGAAGACAACGTGAAATCCGGCGGCGCCGGCAGCGGCGTGAACGAGGTGCTGGTGGCCCAGCACCACACCGTGCCGGTGATCAATCTCGGATTGCCGGACCAGTTCGTCGAACACGGCAGCCGCGAGGAACTGCTGGCGCAGGTGGGTCTGGACGGCGCCGGCGTGCTGCGCGCGGTGCAGAAACGCCTGCGCGGACGCGACCTGGACGAGCGCGTCGTAAAACGCGGCTAGGAGCGAGGCGGGATGTCGGGCTGATGCCCGACCTGATTCCGATGTGCATCAGCAGTCCTGCGGCAGCAATGCGCCCGTCGGGAAGCACAGGTCGGGGCCGGGGCCGCCGTGCAGTTGGTCGGTTCCACCGCCGCCGATCAGCGTGTCGATTCCCGGACCGCCGATAAGCACGTCGTTGCCGAAGCCTCCGAGCAGAATATCGTTGCCGGCCCCGCCATCGAGCAGATCGTTGCCCGGGCCGCCGATCAGGATGTCGTTGCCGCCGAAGCCCTTGATGACATCGGCGCCAGGCGTCCCGAGCAGCAGGTTCGGACCGGGTGTACCCAGAATCGGTGCCGCCGGCACGGCCTCCGTGAACTCGACCGCACCCGCGTCGCAGTTGACGCCCTGCGGTCGCGGCAGGAATCGCTGATCGGCAACGGCGACGCACCCGGCCGCCGGAACCAGCCCGCCGACCGGGCTTGTCGCAGCCGGCAGTCGCGTGGCAGTCGGCCCGCCGTTATCGGCCAGCGGGCCGAGCAGCGGATCGCCGGCCGAAACGACATCGGTCGCCGCAGGCCCGCAACTCGCGTCGGAATAGAACGAGCGGCCTGCGTTCGCGGTGCCCGAGGCGTTGGCGCAGTTGGCGCCGCCGACGGGCTCGACCAGAACGGAGCGGGCGATCTCGGGAATGGCTCCGTCCGCCGCAATCTGTGCGCCGCTGGCCGCGCTGTTGCCGGTCATGGTCACATGGTCGAGTTCGACCGACTCGGCCCCTTCGACGTACAGCCCCCCGCCTTCGGCGGCAATGTTGTCGGCGATAGTGGAATTGTCGATCTCCGTCATCAGCACGAACGGGGCGAAGGCGATGCCGCCGCCGCGCGCCGTCGGTCCCGCAGCGGTATTGGCATCGAGGGTCGAGTTCGCGATCCTGGTCAGATTGGAATTCGCCACCAGCAGGCCGCCGCCGGACGCCGCCGTGTTGCCGGTGATGCGCGTCGAACCGATCACGAGGTTGAAGGGGAAGATCGCCGCGCCGCCGCCATCGCCGGTCGCGGTGTTGCCGGCAAGTGTCGAGGTCTGGATCGTGGCGCTGCCATCGGTGGAAACATGCAGACCACCGCCCGCACCGGTGGCGGTGTTGCCGCTCACGGTGCTGCCGGTCATCGCGAACTCGTAGGGGGCAACGATGGGGTCGGTCGGCACTTCGGCGAAGAACACCGCGCCGCCGTCGGATGCCGTGTCGCCGCTACCCGCATGGTTGCCGGCCAGCACCACATCGTCGATGTAGAGATTTCCGATGGTGACCGCGACACCGCCTCCGTCGAGGTCCGCGCCGAGCGTCTTGTTACCGCTGATCGTCGAGGTGTCGATGAAGGTGCTCGCTACCGGCCGGTCTTCCTCGATGAGGATGGGCGAGATGCGCACGCCGGCGCCGGGTTCGGTGGCCTCGTTGTCGATGACGGTCGAGCCGGTGATCGTCACCTGAGGTGCGTCTACCGAGCGCTGCGACAGCCGGAAGTCGATGCCGCCGCGCCGGATGAGACCGGGACCGACGCCGTTTCTCTGGACGATCGTGTCCTGCACGAACAGCGTGCCGCAGTTGGAACAGGAGATGCCCACGCGCGCGTTGTCTTCGACGGTCGAGCCGATCACGGTGACACTGTTCACCGTGAAGCCCTGGCCAGTGGAGGTGACGCCGCCGCCGAGATTGCGTGCGACCGTGGAGTTCTGGACCACCAGCGGCCAGCCGTCGACGAGCGAGATGGCGGTGCCCTGGTTGTCCACGATCTGCGTGTTCACGATGCGGGTCGAGGGGTTGTCGCCGCTGATCACCGCGCCCTTGTTGTGATGCAGCGAACTCCCCGCGATCTCGATGCGGTGGGGGCTGGTCGTATGCCCGGCGCCGCCGTCGATGACCGTTCCGCCAGGGCCGGCATCCACGCCCGTGATCTCGACCTGGTCCAGCGCGACGAAGCCGGCCGATTGAATCGCGGCGCCGGACACCGCGACGCCGGAATTCGGGCCGCCGATCAAGGTCACCTGCTGAAACGTCAGTGTCGAGTCGTTCATCGTCGCCTTGGCAATGCCCTTGTCCGGACAGGTCTGCTGGATGGTCGAGCCGTTGCCCTGGAAAACGAGCGCAGTCGCCTCGGTGAACGTGAGCGCGCCTTCGAGGCAGAAACTGAGCGTGTAGGTCTGGCCGGCAGCGAGAACGATGGTGTCGTTCACCCCGTTGCTGCGCGCCACCGTGACCGCCTCGCGCAGCGAGGTGAGACCGTCGCCTCCGTTTATGCTGTCGCCGGTCGTGGTGACCGGGATGATGGCGGCGTTGGCGGAGCCGACAGCCAGGGTGGCGATAGACGCGATGGCGAGCGCCATGGATCGGGTCATCTCTAAATCCTCCCTCGTTGGAATAATGTGAGGCCTTTCGACGCAGTATTCCGGAGCCAGGGATGCCCGGTCAAACCGCGAACAACCCGGCCTTCGCCCCGCTCCGGCGCCTGCTCAATCGTCGTTCGCAATCGCCCCGACGCCCTGACCGTCGAGGATGGTGGCGCCGCTGGCATTGCTCAGATTGATGCGGAACGTTTCGTTGGACTCGACCTTGCTGTCGCCCTTGACCGACACGCTGACCGTCTTGGACGTCTGGCCCGTTGCGAACGTGAGCGAGCCCTTGGCCTCCACGTAATCTTCACCCTGCTTCGCGGTGGCATTGCTGCTCGCAAACTTCGCCGTCACGGGACCGGACGCGGCAGGCGACAGACTCACCGTAAACCTCGCGGTCCTGCGCCCGGAATCGCCCTCGGTCACGCGCACGTCGTTGATCCGCAGCACCGGTCCGTCGTCGTTGAGGATGGTGCCGATACCCAAGCCATCGGCAATCGTCACGCCCTGCGGCTAGCGCAGCCGCACGCGGAAGGTGTCATTGGACTCCGCGGTGCGATTTCCCTTGACGGCGATGTCAATGAACTTCGTTCGCTGTCCGGCCGAGAAATTGAGCGATCCGTTCTTCGCCACGTAATCGCTGCCGGCGCTTGCAGATGCGTTCTCGGTGACGAAGTTCACGCGCACCGGCGCCGACGCGGCACGCGATAGGCTCACCGTGAAGCGCAGGTTGCAAGTGCTCTCCGCCCCCTCCGCAATGCTGGCATCTCCGACCCGCACGCTCGGCACGGCGACCGTCGCCTCATCCTCGAATGCGCCGATGTCGCATGCCGTGCCCTGCGGCCGCGTCAAGCCGCGTTGATCGGTTGCGCTGCACGTCGTGCCACCCGCATTGATGGCCGGGCTGGCATCCGGCAAGGCATGCGTGCGCGTCGGGCCGCCGTTGTCGGCAAGTGCGTTATCGAGAATGGCGGTCAGCGCCCTGGGTTTGGTTCCGTTGCTGGTGGCGGTGATATCGCTGGCACCGGGCGAGAAGTTGTGGAATGCCCCGGCGTTGTTCATCCCGCTGTGGCCCAGAAGATTCCGGGAGAGAGTGAGACTTCCGCTGCTGCCGGCTTGCCGCGACACCTCTGCGCTGTAGCCGAAGGTCGCCTGGTTGCCTGCGATGATGTTGCGGACGATGGAAAACGTGCCTCCGTCGCGCAGGTATAGCCCGCCGCCACGCGAGATCGACACGAGGTTGCCGGTGATGGTGCTGTCGGTGACCGAACTGGTGCCGCCCAGGCGCACGCCGCCGGCGCCATTGCCAGAAATCGTGCTATTGCGAATTTCCGTATCGCCGAACGTGGTGATGCCTGCGGCTGCGTTGCCGGAAACGGTGCTGCCGAGAATTTCCGTCGGGCCACCACTGTCGATGCCCACACCGAACACACCCAAATTTGCCGAGATCGTGCTGTTGCTCACGCTCAAGGTGCCGACGGCGCTCTTGATGCCTCCGCCTGCGTTGGCCGAGATGCTGCTGTCGAGAACGGTCAGGATGCCCGTGGGATTGGACAGACCCCCGCCGCCGACAGCAGCGCTATTGCCCGATACGGTGCAATTCCTGAGTGTGAGCCGGCCGCGATTCAGGAACCCACCGCCTCCAGCCAGAGAGCTTGAGGGGGCCCGTCCACCCGTCACCGTGGCGTTCGAGATCGCCAGCGTTCCGGTGGCAGCGACGGAGAAGATCGAGAACTCCGGCGACGCAGCAGCGCGCCTGATGGTGGCGCCATTCGCCTGGACGGTTATATCGCTCGAACGACCAGCGAATTCGTCGGCGAATGTGTGCTGCCCGCAACCAGCACCAGGGTGTCAGCGCCGCTTCCGGCGACGCAACCGTTGCCGGCGCCGTTGTCCCCGTTCGCATTGGCGAGCGCCTCGGCCAGGGTGCAGGTGCCGCCGTTGACGTTGATGGTCGCGGCGATCACGGGCGACGCAAACAGCGAAACTGCGGCCATTGCGAGCGCGCTGCGCTCGGGTCTGCGGAAGCGGAGTTTCATTGGGGACTCCTTGTTATTCGTTTGTACCAGCCAGCGCAATATCGGCCCGCGGGCGCCGGTTGTGCAAGATCGGGGGGCGGCAAGCGAGACGACGCTTCAATCGACCGTTGTAGGAGGGGCTCTGCCCCCGACAGGCGTTCGGGGCAGAGCCCCTCCAATAGGTTGTTTCGCAGTAGCGGCGCACAACCAGAAATCCCCGGCGCATGAATGCGCCTTACGAAAACGTCTCAACGCGGCGGCATCATCCCCGGCGGCAATTTGCCGCCGAAGCGGCGCATGAGCTTGGCCATGCCGCCGCTCATGACCTTCTTCATCATGTCGCGCGAGGTCTCGAACTGGCGCAGCAGCTTGTTCACATCCTGCACCTGCACGCCGCTGCCGGCCGCGATCCGCTTCTTGCGCGAAGCCTTGATGAGGTCAGGAAACTTGCGCTCCTGTGGCGTCATGGAATTGATGACGGCCACCGCGCGCTTGATCTCCTTTTCAGCGTTGACGTTCTTCATCTGCGCCTGCATCTGCGCGCCGCCCGGCAGCTTCTCCAGGAGCGATTCGAAGCTACCCAGGTTCTGCATCTGCTGCATCTGTTCGCGGAAATCGGACAGGTCGAAGCCGCGCTTGGAGCTGATCTTCTGCGCCAGCTTCTGCGCCTTGTCGGCATCGACCTTCTTCGAAGTCTCCTCGATCAGGGTGAGCATGTCGCCCTGGCCGATGATGCGGCTGGCGATGCGATCCGGATGGAAGACTTCGAGCTTGTCGGTCTTCTCGCCGACACCGAGGAACTTGATCGGCCGGCCTGTGACCTGACGCACCGACAGCGCCGCGCCGCCGCGCGAATCGCCATCGACCTTGGTCAGCACCACACCGGTCAGCGGCAGCGCATCGGCAAAGGCCTTGGCCGTGTTGGCCGCATCCTGGCCGGTCATGCTGTCCACCACGAACAGCGTTTCGGTGGGTTCGACCGCGGCGTGCAGCGCGCGAATCTCCGCCATCATTTCCGCATCGACCGTGGTGCGGCCGGCGGTGTCCACGATCAGCACGTCGGCGAATTGCTTCTTCGCCTGCGCCAGCGCGGCCTTCGCGATATCGACCGGGTTCTGGCCGACGGCGGACGGGAATACATCCACGCCGACGCTGGTTGCGACGATGCGCAACTGCTCGATGGCCGCAGGCCGGTACACGTCGCAGGACACGACGATGACTTTCTTCTTCTCGTCTTCCTTCAGCCGCCGCGCCAGCTTGGCGGTGGTGGTGGTCTTGCCGGAGCCCTGCAGGCCGGCCATGAGAATCACCACCGGCGGCTGCGCGCGCAGATTGAGCGGCTCGGACGTGCCGCCCAGGGCCTCGGTTAGTCCCTGCTGCACCACGCGCAGGAAGGCCTGGCCCGGTGTGAGCGAAGCGGTGATCTCCGCACCCAGCGCGCGCGTCTTCACCGCCTCGATGAAGGTCTTGATGACCGGCAACGCCACGTCCGCTTCGAGCAGCGCCATGCGCAGCTCGCGCGCGGCCGTGTTGATCTGGTCTTCGGTCAGGCGCCCCTGCCCGCGGATCGCGTCGAGCGTGCGGGTGAGGCGTTGGGTCAGGGTTTCGAACATGGAAGGAAGGACGTTCGATCATTGGTGCAACGCATGAATAAACCGAACGTCATGCCCGCGAAGGCGGGCATCCAGTTTTCCCTCGCAACCTCAACTGCCGTTGGGATTGCGAGACTGGACTCCCGCCTTCGCGGGAATGACGGCTATGAGATGACGTATCGAAATCGGTGTGTCTTAGAACGCATAAGCTAAGCCGCTAGTTAGATAGCATCTCGCCATTACAGCGCCTTGATGGCGAGCCTAATACTGCGGTGACGGCCGATTACGTATGGTGGCCCCGCTGGCGCATGTTCGGCGATGATGAACTGATCATCGGCTGGGTCGTAGGCCACGATGAGCCCCTCGGTGTGTTGCGGATCATCATAGGCAACCGCCCATACCTCGCTCTCTGCACCGGATGAGGCAACGTCTACAACAGTGATCACGTTGGGCAAGCAGACTGCGTCTGACAGACGCAGTCCACCAATGACCTCAGTCTCCCAGCCGATACCGATACCAATATCTTTATCGACCCGATCCTGTACTTCGCTAGGCGACATTCACCAGCCCCCCACTTACAGATTCAGCAGCAACCTCGCCGGGTCTTCCAGGCTGTCCTTGATCGTGCGCAGGAACAGCACGGCTTCGCGGCCGTCGATCAGGCGGTGATCGTAGGTCAGCGCCAGGTACATCATCGGCCGGATCTTCACTTCACCCGCAACCGCAATCGGACGATCAAAGATGCCGTGCATGCCCAGAATCGCGGCCTGCGGCGGGTTGAGGATGGGCGTGGACATCATCGAGCCGAACACCCCGCCGTTGGTGATGGAGAACGTGCCGCCGGTGAGATCGTCCATCGTCAGCTTGCTGTTGCGCGCCTTGACGCCCAGCTCTGCAATCGACTTTTCGATATCGCTGAAGGACAGGCCATCGGCGTCACGCAGAATCGGAACGACGAGTCCGCGCTCGGTGGAGACGGCGACACCGATGTCGTAGTAGCTGTGATAGACGACATCGCCGCCGTCGATGGAGGCGTTGACCGCGGGGTACTTCTTCAGCGCCTCGATGGCCGCCTTCACGAAGAAGCTCATGAAGCCGAGCTTCACGCCGTGGGCCTTCTCGAAGCCGTCCTTGTACTTGGACCGCAGATCGCCGATGGACTTCAAGTCCACCTCGTTGAAGGTGGTAAGCATGGCGGCCGTGGCCTGCGCCTCGACCAGGCGCTCGGCGATGCGCGCGCGGATGCGCGTCATCGGCACGCGCTGTTCCTCGCGACTCCCCGCGGCACGACGCGGAACAACGGCCGGAGCGGGCGCAGCTTTAGGCGCGGCGGCCGGCGCCGCCTTCTGCTTCTCCGCGATGCCCTTCACGTCCTCGACCGTGAGACGACCGCCCTTGCCGCTGCCGCTGACGCCAGCGGCGGAGACATTGAGTTCGGCCATCAGCTTGCGCACGGCCGGGCTCTGCGGTTCCTCGACCGCTGCTGCCTTCGCCGGCTCGGCTTTCGCCGCCGGAGCGACTGCGGCCGCAGACCCCTCGACCAGAATGCCGATGATGTCGCCCGCATTGACCGTGGCACCCGGTGCGATGCGTATTTCGGTCAGCACGCCGTCGGCGGTGGCCGGCACCTCAAGCATCACCTTGTCGGTTTCCAGATCGACCAGGTTCTGCTCGCGCTTCACCGTGTCGCCAGCCTTGACGTGCCACGTGGCGATGGTCGCCGAGGACACCGATTCCGGCAGGTTGGGGACTCTGATTTCAATAGCCATTCTTCTGATTCTCTTTTTGTAATGCGGCGCGTCGGAGCACCGCCCGTTTAAATATCATCTGTCATTCTGAGCGAAGCGAAGAATCTTCTCCCCGGCCGCGTCATGTTCTGAGTAGATCCTTCGCTCCGCTCAGGATGACATTGCGTGTTGGCTAGCCGCCCTTCACCGGCTTGCCGCCGGTGAGCGCCTCGCGGACCAGCTCTTCCTGTTCCTTGTTGTGCACCTTCAGATATCCGCCTGCGGTCGTGGCCATGCCGGGACGCGTGGCGTAGAACATCTGGTGTTGCGGTTGCAGGTAAATCTGCAAGCGATGCTTGATCTGGTACCACGCGCCCTGGTTCTCAGGTTCTTCCTGACACCAGACCACTTCCTTGACGTTGGGATACCGGGCCAGCGCGGCCTCGTAATCCTCGCGTGGGAAGGGGTAGATCTGCTCGATGCGCACGATGGCGACATCGCCGATCTTCTCCTTGGCGCGCGTCTGCACCAGGTCGAAATAAACCTTGCCGGAGCAGAACACCAGGCGCTTGACGGTGCTCGTGTCCAGCGCCTCGACTTCGGGAATGATCGGCTGGAAGCGGCCCTTGCTGAGATCGTCCAGGCTCGACACCGACAGCGGATGTCGCAGCAGGGATTTGGGCGTCATCACGATCAGCGGCAGACGCGCGCTGCGCTTCATCTGCCGGCGCAGCATGTGGAACATCTGCGCTGGCGTCGAAGGCACCACGACCTGCTGATTGTTTTCGGCGCACAACTGCAACCAGCGCTCGAGACGGCCGGACGAATGTTCGGGCCCCTGTCCTTCGTAGCCATGCGGCAGGAACACGGTGAGCCCGCACAGCCGGCCCCACTTGGCAAAGCCGCTGGCGATGAACTGGTCGAACAAGACCTGCGCGCCGTTGGCGAAGTCGCCGAACTGCGCTTCCCAGATCACCAGGGTGTCGGGGTCGGTGGTGGAGTAGCCGTACTCGAAACCGAGCACGCCGACTTCCGACAGCAAGGTGTCGTTGACCACATAGCGATGCTTGTCCGCATCCAGGTGCCGCAGCGGCGTGTAGCGCTGGCCGTTCTTCGCGTCGTGCACGGTGACGTGGCGGTGGAAGAAGGTGCCGCGGCGCACGTCCTGGCCGGACAGGCGTACCGAGAAACCCTCGTTCACCAAGGTGGCGTAGGCCATGGTTTCGGCAAAGCCCCAGTCCATCGGCAGTTCGCCCGCGGCCATCTTCGCGCGGTCTTCCGCAATCTTCTGCACGCGCGCGTGCAGGGTGAAGCCATCCGGCAGTTTCGTGACGCGTTCGTGCAGGGATCGCAGCAACTCCACCTTTACCGCGGTGTCGGCCGGCGTATCCCAGGTGCCCTTGCCGTAGTTGCTCCAGTTGACCGTGTGCTTGTTGCCGACCAGCCCGAGCGTCGTGCGGGCGATGTTCTCGCCCTGGTCCAGACCGGTGCGATAACGCTTCACCAGTTCCTCGGCCTCGCCCTTGGCGACGGCGCCTTCCTCTTCTAGCTTCTTGGCGTAGATTGCCAGCGGCGACGGGTGCTTCTTGATCTTCTCGTACATCACCGGGCTGGTGACGGAGGGCTCGTCGGCCTCGTTGTGGCCCAGGCGGCGGTAGCAGCAGATATCGACGATCACGTCCTTGTGGAATTCGTTGCGGAAGTCCATCGCCAGACGCGTGACGAACACCACCGCTTCGGGATCGTCGCCGTTCACGTGGAACACCGGCGACTCCAGCATCTTGGCGATGTCGGTGCAGTAGCGCGAGGTGCGCGAATCCTTTCCGGGAATCGCCTCGATCGGATTGGGCGTCGTAAATCCAATCTGGTTGTTGACGACGATGTGTACTGTGCCGCCGGTCGCATAGCCCTTGGCGTCGGACAACTGCAAGGTCTCCATCACGACGCCCTGCCCGGCAAAAGCCGCATCGCCGTGAATCAGCACCGGCACCACGCGCTCGCCCTTCTCGTCGTTGCGCCGCGTCTGGCGCGCCTTGACGCTGCCCTCGACCACGGGGTTCACAATTTCCAAGTGCGAGGGGTTGAACGCCAGCACCATGTGCAGGCGCTTGCCGCTCACTTCCACGTCGGTGGAAAAACCCATGTGGTACTTGACGTCGCCGGAGCGCGACAGCGACTCGGCCGAATACTTGCCCTCGAATTCCGCGAACAAATCCTTGGGCGATTTGCCGAGCACGTTGATAAGCATGTTCAGGCGCCCGCGGTGGGCCATGCCGATCAGGATCTCGTCCACGTCGCGCTCGGCGCAGGCGCGCAGCACCTCGTCCATCGCCGGAATCAGCGCGTCGCCACCTTCCAGCGAGAAGCGCTTCTGGCCGACGTACTTGTTGTGCAGGTAACGCTCAAGACCTTCGGCCGCGACCAGTTGCAGCAAGGTACTTTTCTTGCGCTCCGCGCTCAGCTTGGGCTTGAAGGCAACCATCTCGAGACGCTTCTGCACCCAGCGCTTCTCGGTGGTCTCGGTGAGATACATGTACTCGACACCGATTGTGTCGGCGTAGACGGCCTTGAGCAGCTTGAGAATCTCGCGCAGCGGCAGACGGTCGGCGACGGCCAAGGTACCGGTGTTGAACACCGTGTCCATGTCCGCGCCAGTCAAGCCGTGGAACGCGGGATCGAGGTCGGGAATCAGGTCGGTGGGTGCGAGGCCCAGCGGATCGAGCCGGGCAACCTGATGTCCTCGGACGCGGTAGTAGTTGATGAGCCTCAACACTGCGGCCTGCTTCTCCGCCGCACGTGCATCGAAGCCGCCGTCGGCCACCACCACGGTACCCGGCCGCTTGTCGCGCGCGATCGCCTCGAAGCGCGCGACCACATCGCTATGCGCGATTTCGCGCGGCGCGTTCTGATCCTGGATGTTGCGGAAGTAGGCGCGCCACGAGGGCTCGACCGACTCCGGGTCTTCCAGGAATTCTTCGTAGTAAGCCTCGACGAAGGCGGCGTTGCTGCCGGAGATTGAGGACGAGGCGATGTAGCTCTGGTATTTGCTGGAAGTCATGTGACGCGTCTCTTACGTCCCGGTCTTGCGCGGCTGCTCCCGCGTCCAGGAGCCGGTGAGGTCTTCGAGATAGGCGCGGAAGTCCGTCGCCAGTTCCGGGTGCTTGAGCCCGTATTCGATGTTGGCCTTCAGGTACCCCAGCTTGGAGCCGCAGTCGTAACGCGTGCCTTCGAACTCGTAGGCCAGCACGGTCTGCTCCTGAATCATCATGCTGATGGCGTCGGTCAACTGGATTTCGCCGCCCTTGCCGCGCGGCGTGCGTTCCAGCAGCTTGAAGATGCGCGGCGTCAGGATGTAGCGGCCGACCACCGCGAGATTGCTCGGCGCTTCTTCGGGTTTGGGTTTTTCGACAATCGCGCGAATCTCGCCCAGCCCCGGCCCGACCGGCTGCACATCCACGCAGCCGTAGCCGGAAATCTCGGCCTTGGGCACGCGCTCGCAGGCGATCACGCTGGTGCCATACTCTTGGTACACGCGCTGCATCTGTGCAAGGCAGGGGCGCAGGCGGCCGTCGATGAGATCGTCCGCCAAGATCACGGAGAAGTCCTCGTCGCCCACCGCCGGCCAAGCACAGAGCACGGCGTGCCCCAAGCCGAGCGCCTCGGCTTGGCGGATGTAGATGCAGGTGATGCCCGGCGGCAGAATCTCCTGCACCAATTGCAGAAGCTGCTCCTTGCCGCGCTGCGCCAGTTCCGCCTCCAACTCATAGGCCTTGTCGAAGTGATCCATGATGGAATTCTTCGAGCGGCCGGTGATGAAGATCAGCTCCTCGGCACCGGCGCTGATCGCCTCCTGCACCGCGTACTGGATCAGGGGCTTGTCCACCACCGGCAGCATTTCCTTCGCGCTCGCCTTGGTGGCGGGAAGAAAACGTGTGCCCATGCCGGCAACGGGGAATACGGCTTTGCGGATACGCATGCTCTGGTGTTCCTGTCGAATAACTTGGGTCGCCGGGCCTAGGGCGTGTTAACCATCATTTGGTCGTCGCGGCGTGGGTCGTTTTCGCGCAGCGCCAGGAACGACCGACGAAGTGTATTGGACATACATGAGGAGGGAGAGACGCAGCGATGCGCGAAAACGGCCCCGCCCCGGAGGGTTGCCCCAGGATTCTCCGTGATGCTGCGTTGCTCGTCGTTCATTTGCATCTGCAAACTTCTCTCCTCGCGCCTTGCCTCACGAAAATCCAGGGGCAACGCGGCGATCAAATGATGGTTAACACGCCCTAGCTCCCGGGCCGTCTGCTCGCGGCCACCCGGCAAATCGGCGAAATAGTCTAGGGGCTCATGGGGTGGATTGCAGCGATTCCTGTCGCAGGGCGCGCACTCAGCGGGTGCATCTTCTAGTGCGCGGCGCCGGTGAAGTGCACCTTGTCAGAGGTGCGTGACAGCAGGGCGAAATCAAGTCCCGCTCCCTGCGCCTCCAACTTCAGCGCCACTTTTCCCGGTAGCAGCAAGGGCTGACGGAACTGCATGTTCAGGGTCCGGATGGCACTGCCATGCGCCGATTCCAGCAATGCCGTCGCCCGCGCCAGCGCCCACATGCCGTGCGCGATGGCGCGCGGAAAGCCGAAGGCCTTTGCGGTCAGCGCGGACAGGTGGATGGGATTGAAGTCGCCGGCAATGGGCGCGTAACGTCGGCCGATATCGGCCGGCACCTCGAAGCTGCGGTACTCCGCCAGCCCTGTTGGCGCGGGCGACGGCTTGGGGCGCGCCTCGTCGGACTTCATCCGGTACAGCGGCGTCATCAGCGCGCGGTACACCACCTCGCCTTCCGTGGTCGAGTATTCGGTCAGGAGGTCGAACTCGTAGCCCTGGTGCGTACGCCGGCCGTCCACCAGCGCGGCACGCACCTCGTAGGCCTCGCCTGCGGGCATGGGCCTGAGCATCTCGAAACGATTGCGCAGGTGCACGATGCCCAGCAGCGGAATCGGAAATTCCGGCCGCAGCATCAGCCACAGGTGCAACGCCGCGGCCTGAACCTGCGGATAGGTGATCGGCAGATACGGCGAATATTCGAACCCGCAAATCTCGCGGTAGGCCTCCAGCTTCGACGGCGAAGCCTGGACGGCGTGAACCCGTACCTCCAGCTGCGGAATGCGGATGTTCTTGCCCGGCTTGCGCCGCATCGTTCCGAGCGCGCGGATATAGAGGCCGGGTGCGCTGGGAAGCTGGAGCAGGGTGTCGGTCATTGGGTACGGGGGCTTCAACGCAACATCAAAAGCTTTGACTTCTCGTGGGCTCACGGTACGACCTGGTCGATGACCAGTTCCAGCGCAGCGATGCCAAGCTCGCTCCGCGCCACGGTCAGGCTGCCCTGCATGTCGCCCGACATCGCCTGTACACCGCCTCCACGGCTGACGCGCGCGGTCACGACCCAGCGGTCGAAATTCGACAGCTTGGCCGCCGGCATCATGGCCATGCTGTCGTCGAGCCTGACTTGACGCGGCAACTCGGACGCCTTGCCGCGATACACGGCCAGCGGCATCGGTGGCCCCGACTCGGCCTTGGCGAACACAAAGAGCGTGGCGTCGGCCGGAACTTGGCTAGCGAGTTGCGGCGAGAGGCTGACCGCCAGTTGCAGCACCGGCGCGGAGGCGACCGCTGCGGGAGCCGGTGGGGCCGAAGCCACCGGTACCGCAGGCGCCCCACTCGCACCCGAAGCCAGACGTTCATCCAGAACGGCGCGCAGTTCCGGCGGTAATTCCTGCTTTGAAAGCTCGACCCAGTGCGCGCGCGCCTGCGGCTCATTTCCGGCCTGCTCGGCCGCGAGACCGGCATACCACAACGCCTTGCCGTGTCGCGGCGCCAGCGCGAGGGCCGCGGCGAACAGTTCCTGCGGACGACCGAGGAGGTCGCGGTCGCGGGCCAGACCCAGGGCTTCGCCCTCGTCGACCAGCAGGTCCGGCTCCTGCTCACCCACCAGCTTGCTGCCCGTGGCGTAAGCCTTGGCGGCATCGGCGTAGCGGCCCATCACGAAATACGAGCGGCCGAGCAAGGCCCAGCCATTCACATCCTGCGGATTCTGTTCCAGCCGCCTGGCCAGCGTATCCACCATCGCTTCGACCGACTCCGGCTTGAGATTGCCGGCGCCCGGGCCAGCCGCAACCTGCTGCTGCACTTTCCAGCTTCCGCTGCCGAAGTAACCGAGCACCGCGGCCGCGAGCAGGAACACGCCGAGCACCCCGCTCAGCAAGCCGCTTCGCGCGGTGCCGACGACCGGAGCATCGACCGGTTCCGCGTCGAACAGAAGACGGCTGTCGAGCTCGGTTTTCAGGCCGGCAGCAGTATCGGCATCGACCAGTCCCGCGGCGCGGTCCACTTCAAGTTCGGCCAGACGCTGTCGATAAGCCGCCACGTTGGCGGCGCGACGGCGCAAGCCGGATTCGATATGCCCGCGCCACAGCGGCCGCGTCGTCCACGCGATGCAGGCCAGCGTCATCACGATCACGAAGGCCAGCGCCATCAGCGTTCCTCGTCCAGCAGGCGATTCAATTGCTTCCTATCCACTGGCGCGGTGTCCGCGACCACGGTGCGACGGCGCATCAGTCGAAAGGCAAAAACCAGTGCACCCAGCAGCAGCAGAAAGGGTCCGGCCCACAACATCAGCGTGCGCCAGGACAAGGGCGGCTTGTACAGCACGAAGTCGCCATAGCGGTCGGTGACGTAGCGATGAATCTCCGCGTCGGTCTGGCCCGCCGCGATGAGCGCGTGAACCTGGTTGCGCAGATCGCCAGCCAGTTCCGCATTGGAATCGGCGATGGTCTGGTTCTGGCACACCAGGCAGCGCAGCTCGTGGATGAAGCTTCGATAGCGCGCCTCCTGCTGCGGCGTCAGGACCTGTTCCTGTGGTGTGAGTGCTGCGGCCACGGAGGCGAATCCGATAACTAGTGCGATCAGCGTTGCGCGCATCGCCGGGACGCTGCGATCAACCGCCACGGGTCGCTCCCAGCAGCGGCCGAATGCTCCGCTCCCAGGCCTCCGGCGTCATCGGCCCGATCTGCTTGAACAGAATCGTTCCATCGGCGCCGAGCACATAGGTTTCCGGCACGCCGTAAACGCCCCAGTCGAGCCCGGCCCGGCCTTCTCGATCGATGGCGACAGTGCGATATGGGTTGCCGTGACGCTTCAACCAGAGACGCGCCGCGTCGGGCTCGTCCTTGTAGTCCATGCCGATGATCTCGACGCCCTGCTCGGTCGCGAGCTTCAGCAGCAGCGGATGTTCGACCCGGCAACCCTCGCACCAGCTCGCGAAGAAATTCACCAGCACCGGCCGGCCTGCCAGCTTTGCAGGAGACAGGGTCTGCGCTTCGGAATCGAGCAGCGGTAGTTCGAACGCCGGCGCGGGCTTGCCGATCAGCGGGCTCGGTACTTCGCGCGGATCGAGCTTCAAGCCAAAGCCCAGCAGCGCGAGCGTGCCGACCAAAACCAACGCGGGAATCGCATAACGCATCAGGCGGCTGCAACTCCGCCTGGTAAGCTGGTCTCGACCTTGCGGGCCAGCCGATAACGCCGATCCGAAGCCGCAAGAATTCCGCCGAAGAACATCAACACCCCGCCCAGCCACACCAGCCGCATCATCGGCTTGTAGTACAGGCGCAGCGCCCAGTCGCCGGCTGCATTGTTCTTGTCGATGGGCTCGCCCAGTGCCACGTACAGATCGCGCAGCGGGTTGTGATCCACCGCGGCCTCGGTCATCACGCTGCCCTGCGAGGGATACAGGCGCTTCTCCGGCGCCAGGCGCGCGATCTCGCGGCCGTTGCGCTCGATCACGACGCTGCCCGTGTCGGACTTGAAGTTGGGACCTTCCACATGTGTGACGCCATCGAAGCGGAACGCGTAGCGGCCGATATCGGCGCTCGCGCCTGGTGACAGGCGCACGTCTTTCTCGACGCTGAAAGTCGAAGTGAAGGCAACGCCCAAGGTCCAGACACCCAAACCGAAATGAGCCATCGTCATGCCCCAGGCGCCACGTGGTACCGAGCGTAGTCCCGTGAGCATGGAAGGCTTGGCGCGCGCACGTCTCCAGACTTCTTGCACACTGGTTGCGAGTACCCAGACGGCCAGGGCCGCGCCAACCGAGGCTGCAAGCGAACCGCGCCCTTGCGTCACGAAGGGCAAGGCCACGCCGATCACGACGGCCGCGACCGCCAGCCAGCGTAGCGGCCACAGCGACTCGCGAAGACGCGCTCGCTTCCAAGACATCACGCCGGCCAGACCGACGAGCACCGCGAGCGGCGCCATCAGCGGCAGGAATACGGCATTGAAATACGGCGGTCCCACCGAGATTTTCCCCAAGCCCAGCGCATCGATGGCCAGCGGGTACAAGGTCCCCAGCAGCACCGCTGCCGCCGCCGTCACCAGGAACACATTGTTGAGCAGCAGGAAGCCTTCGCGCGAAGCCATCTCCATCTGTCCTTGCCGAATGAGTCGCGGCGCGCGCACGGCGTAGAGCGTCAGCGCACCGCCGACCACGGCCGCGAGAAACGCGAGGATGAAAACGCCGCGTGCCGGGTCAGTCGCAAATGCGTGCACCGATACCAGCACACCGGAGCGCACAAGGAAGGTGCCGAGCAAGGACAGCGAGAACGCGACGATGGACAGCAGGATGGTCCAGGACTGCAACAACCCGCGCTTCTCAGTCACCGCGAGCGAATGAATGAGCGCCGTGCCCACCAGCCAGGGCATGAAGGACGCGTTCTCCACCGGATCCCAGAACCACCAGCCGCCCCAGCCGAGTTCGTTGTAGGCCCACCACGACCCCAAGGTGATACCCATCGTGAGAAATAGCCAGGCGGTCGTGGTCCAGGGCCGCGCCCAGCGTGCCCAGGCCGCATCGAGTCGGCCCGTCACCAGCGCCGCGATGGCGAATGCGAACGCTACCGAAAAACCTACATAGCCCATGTACAGCATGGGCGGATGGATGATGAGGCCGGGGTCTTGCAGCAGCGGGTTGAGATCGCGCCCTTCCAGCGGCACCGGAAAGCTGCGCTCGAAAGGGTTGGACGTGAGCAACATGAACAGCAGGAACCCGATGCTGACCGCACCCAGGCTCGCAAGCACCAGGCTCGACACCTCGGACGGGAGGCGGCGGTTGAATACGGACACGGCAAAACTCCAGCCCGCCAGCATCAGCATCCACAGCAGCAGGGAGCCCTCGTGCGCTCCCCAGACGGCGGAGAGTCGATAAATCAGCGGCAACTGGCTATGCGAATTGGCCGCCACGTAGGCGACCGAAAAATCGTTCATCCAGAACACATGGCTCAGGCAGAAATACGCGACCAGCACCAACGCGAACTGCGTCTGCGCCGCAGTGGTGGCCAGCGCCATCCAGCGCAGGTTTCGCCGGGCATAGCCGACCGTCGGCACCACCGCCTGCACTAGCGCAACTGCCAGCGCCAGCCACAGTGCGAAGTGGCCCAACTCTGCAATCATGGAGTCACCGCCGCCGACGTGACCGCTTTGTCCACCGGCTTGAAGGGCATGCAGGAATGACCCGTGTCAGTCTTGAGCGAATCGGCCAGCTCCGGCGGCATGTAGTTCTCGTCGTGCTTGGCCAGCACTTCGGTGGCCACAAAAGCGCCGTTTACTACGTGGCCGGTGGCGACGATGCCCTGCCCTTCGCGGAACAGGTCGGGAAGAATGCCCTCGTAACTCACCTGAACTTTCTGCAGGCAATCGGCCAGGGTGAAGTTCACCTTCAAGCCTTCGGCGCGCGCAACGCTGCCCTTCTCGACCAGACCACCGAGCCGCAGCTTGGCATCGGCCGGCGCCTTGCCGCTGACGATGTCGCTGGGCGTGTAGAAATACATCAGGTTCTTGCTGAAGGCGGTAAAGCCGAGCACCGCGGCAATCGACACGCCGACGATCAGTCCGCCGACCGCGAGCATGCGGTTCTGCCGCCGGGTCATGACGACTCCCCTGCGTCTTCGCCATCACCCTCGGCGAGCTGCGCGAACACTGCGCGCCTTTGCAACGCCGGTGCGATCACGTTCCACGCGAACACCGCGAGCCCGAGGCCGACACTGCCCCAGACGTACCACTCGTAACCACCCATGTCGAACAGCTCGGTCATCGTCAATATCGTTCCGTGAGGCTCAAGCCGAGACACTGCGACCCGCCAGCAGTTCACGCACCCAGCCCGATTTGCGCTCGCGCAGCAGCACTTCGTTCTGCATCCGCCGCAGCACCGCATAGCCCGAGAGCAGGTAAGCGCCCAGCAGCGACGCGTATAGCGGAATGCCCATCTCAGGCGTGATGGTGGGCTTGCCGAATTTCAGAATCGTCGAACCCTGGTGCAGGCTGTTCCACCACTCCACCGAGTATTTCACGATGGGCACGTTCACCGCGCCGACGATGGCAAGCAAGGCGCACGCGCGCGCGGCGGCACGACGATCGGCGAACGCGCCGTTCAAACCGATCACGCCCAGGTACAAAAATAGCAGTACAAGTTCAGAAGTCAGGCGCGCGTCCCATACCCAGTACTTGCCCCACATCGGCCTGCCCCAGAGCATGCCGGTCGCCAGCGCCAGCACCGTGAAACTCGCGCCCACCGGAGCCAGCGCGCTGATCGCGCACTCGGCCAGCTTGATGCGCCAGATCAGCGCGATCACACCCGCGATGGCCATGCCGGTGTACAGCGACAAGGAGAGCGCCGCCGCCGGCACGTGCACGTAGATGATGCGGAAGGCGTCGCCCTGCTGGTAGTCCTTCGGCGCAAACCACAACCCCGCAATCAATCCATAGCCCAGCAGCAAACCTGCCGCCCCGGCAAGCCAGGGTGCGAGGCTCTGCGCGAAGCGATGGAAGCTCGGTGGAGAAGCCAGCCGGTGAAACCAGGTCCACATCAGTCAGATTTTCCCCCTCCCCCGCGAAGCGGAGGAGGGTCGGGGTGGGGGCCAGTAGCCCGGACGATCAATCGAAAGCATTTTTCAGCGCCGCGGTCGCAGCCCATGGCAACAAGGTCAGCGACAGCATCATCAGCGCGGCCAGAAAGTATATCGGACCGGATGCGTCCAACCCCGCCTGCGCAGTCCTTGCCGCACCGCTGCCGAAGATCACGACCGGCGCCAGCAGCGGCAGCACCAGCACCGGCAGCAGCAGTCCCGCACGCGGCAGCCCCACGGTCAGTGCCGCAGCAAACCCGCCGACCAAGCTCAGAACCGGCGTGCCGAGAGCCAAGCCCAGAATCAGCACGCCCAGCGGCGCGCCCGGCGCAAAGCCAAGCTGCAATGCGAGTGGCGCCGACAGCAACACCAGCGGTACGCCGGTCAGAAGCCAATGTGCCGCAAGCTTGCCCAGCACCGTCCAGACCGGCGCCGCGTCCGCTACAAAGACCTGTTCCAGCCAGCCGTCTTCAAGATCGACCCGGAACAGTCGGTCCAGGGTGAGCAGCGCGGCGAGCAGGGCGCCGACCCACATCACCGAGGGCGCGAAGTTGGCGAATTGCGGATCGCCCGGCCGCCCGCCCATTGCAAACAAGGTCACGACGATGGCGAAGAACAGCGGCGGCATCAGGAACGACGCCTTGTGCCGAGCCGCCAGCCACAACTCGCGCTTCAAGCTCGCCGAGAACGCGCTCATTCCAGTTCGATCACGGTGACCCGCGGCAGCCGTCCCGGCAGCGCCTGGTGGCTGGTGACGACGATGCCACCCTCGCCTGCCAGGTGCTCGTTCATGAGCTGCCCAAGCAAGGCCGCGCCCTGCGTGTCGAGCCCGCTCAGCGGCTCGTCGAGCAACCAGAGCGGGCGTGGTGAGAGCAGCAGCCGCGCCAGCGCCGCGCGTCGCTTCTGACCGGCCGACAGCGTGCGCACTGGCCGTTGCTTGAGCCGTGCCAGGCCCAGGCGTTCGAGTGCCGACGCGAGGCCCGAAGCTGCAACACCGTTAAGCGCGCACCAGTTACCCAGGTTCTCGGACACGGACAGATCCGCGTTCAACGCGTTGCGATGGCCGATCCAGTGAATCTGCGGAGGTTCGGGCCGCTTCATCTGGCCGCCCTGCGCCGCACGCAAACCGACCAGCACTTCGATCAGCGAAGACTTGCCCGCCCCGTTGCGACCCCGCAGGTGCAGGACATCGCCGGGCCCGACAGAAAAATCCAGGTCGGACAACAGGCGGCGATCACCACGGCCGATGGCCAGCCCCGTGGCCGACAACAGCGAGGTCAAAGCGTGGTGCCCAAAGCCGGACTCGAACCGGCACGACTCGAAAGTCGGGGGATTTTAAGCCAGAGCATGTGTTCTGTACCGGATAATGCTGGGCTTGGATGGAGCTTGCTATGGCGGGTTTTCCTTCTGCGCCAAGCCTCAGATCATATCCCGGTGCGCGACACAAACCGCCCCGGTTCTCCTTCGCTTGGCTCTTGGCCGGCTCCTGGAAATCGGAGCTTTTCAGGAGCACATCATGGCGAAGATCAAACTTACCAAGACCGCGGTTGACGCTGCACAACCAAAGACCTGCGACGTGGAACTCCGGGATACGATCGTTCCCGGCTTCATGTGCAAGGTTACACCAGCCGGCCGCAAGGTATTCATGCTTCAGTACCGCACGAATTCCGGCGTGCGTCGCAAGCCGGCGCTCGGCCAGTTCGGCGAGCTGACCGTCGAACAGGCGCGATCCCTGGCACAGGACTGGCTGGCCGAAGTCCGGCGCGGCGGCGACCCCGGACACGATAAAGCCGAGGCCCGCAAGGCGCCGACGGTCAAGGAGTTGTGCGGCCGGTTCATGGAAGACCACTCCAAGCCGCACAACAAGCCGAGCACGCAGGACAGCTACCAGTACCAGATCGACAGCTTCATCATCCCGGCCTTCGGCAGCAAGAAGGTTCATGAGGTCACGCGCCACGACATCACCGCGCTGATGAAGCGCATGGAGAAGTCACCCACGCAGGCCAATCGTGTGCTGGCGCTTGTCCGCAAGATGTTCAACCTGGCCGAGCTGTGGGGGTATCGGCCTGACGGCTCGAATCCCTGCCGTCACGTCCCCAAGTACCCGGAGAAAGGCTCGACCCGCCTCATTACTGACGAGCAAATGGTCAAGCTGTTCGCCTACCTGGACAAGGCCGAGACCGAGGCACTGGAGCATCCGATCCACCTGCTTGCGGTTCGGCTGCAATTCGAGTTTGCGGCGCGTATGTCGGAGGTCCTGCTGTTGCAGTGGGATTGGCTCGACCTGCCCAACAGCCGGGTCGTCTGGCCGGACAGCAAGACCGGCGATATGTCGAAGCCGTTGAGCGAGGAAGCCCGTCGGTTGCTGACGAACTCGCCGCGCTACGGGAAGTCGCCCTATGTCTGCCCGGCCATCTTCGACCATGACAAGCCGCTCAGCCCCGGCTCGTACTACCACGCATGGCGGCGCATCCTCGATCGCGCCGGGGTACCGAAGGTTGGCACCCACGGCATCCGCCACCGCTCGGCAACCGATATTGCCAATTCGGGCATCCCGGTCAAGGTCGGCATGGCGCTAACCGCGCACAAGACAGTGGCGATGTTCATGCGCTACGTCCACATCGAGGACGATCCGGTGCGCAAGGCCGCCGAACTGGTGGCGAACCGCCGCAGGTCTGTTGTCGGTGCGCGCCGGGAACCGGAGCAGGTGGCCGCGTGACCGCCGGCCAGTATCCCGCCCTGTCTGCCACGATTGTCGTGCCGATGGCACGACAATCGAGCTGGCCGCCCCTTCCACCTGAGCGCCGGCCCGGGGACTGGAAAAGTGTACCCGTATCGGGTATATTTCGGAGATCAAGATGACACGCACTCTCAAGCGCAAGGATTTTGCGCGGTGGCAGACGGGGGAGAAATTGCCCGATGCCGCCTTGTGCAAGGCGGTCCAGGAGATGGAAAGCGGTCTGATCGATGCGGACTTGGGCGGCTCCCTCTATAAGAAGCGGGTGGCGCGCCCAGGCGGCGGTAAAAGCGGCGGCTACCGCACTCTGCTGTCGGCACGGCTCGGCAGCCGCTATGTATTCCTGCTTGGGTTCCCGAAAAGCGACAAGGCGAACATCACGCAGGACGAGAAGAAGGCGCTGCAATTTGCCGGCAAGGTGTTTCTGGAGCTATCCCCTGAAAACTTGCTGAAAGCATTGCAGGCCGGCGTATTACTGGAGGTGTGTTGTGACGAGCAAGATCATTGAATCCCTGCGCGGCGATCTGTCCGCACTGCACCGCGCTGGCGCGATCGGCAAGGTGACGATGCGCGAGTTCGACGCGATCTGTCCGCCGCCGGTGCGGGAGTTCAACGCCGATGACATCAAGCGTCTGCGCGAGGCATTGCACTTCAGCCAGCCGGTCTTCGCGCATCACCTGCATACCTCGGCCTCGACCGTGCGCAAGTGGGAACAGGGTGAGACCCGCCCGGCCGGGCCGGCCCTCAAACTGCTCAACATCATCGCCGACAAGGGTTTGGTGGCGATCATCTGATCGGAGGCATCGGCAGTGGCAGCAAGGATTGCCTCTTTCAGTTCGCAGCACCTTGAGGCCGCCTGCCGTGTTCTTGCCGACACCGTGCAAGGCCTGAGCGGCACGCAAATCGAGCGACTGCTGCAGGAGATCAAGGTCGATGACCCATCACCTGGCATGACGAAATGGAAGCGGCTGTTCAACGCGCTGGCAGGCGCACAGAACCAGCATCAGGTCGGCAACCATCTCATCATGTTCATCAACCGCGCGATGGACCCAGTAAATTACGCCCGAGATCCTGGAACTTTCGCCTGGCGGCGCGACGAACTCAATGTCGTGCTGGCGTTCTCGGGCTTCTATGTGCGCGAGGATGGCAAGGTCGGACATGCCGACAAGGCAACAACGCTCGACGCAGCCCGCGCGCGTGCCGGGCGGCTAAAGGCAGCGTTGGAGAGCCGCGCCGTGCATGCAGAAGTCCTGAACTACTGCCGCGCAGAACTGCTGGATGAAAACTATTTCCATGCTGTTTTCGAGGCAACAAAAGGCGTTGCTGAGCGGATTCGCCTGCTGTCGGGCCTGAGCGGCGACGGCGCAGACTTGGTGAACAAGGCATTTGCAGGCCAGCAGCCCGTTCTGGTCTTGGGGCCGCTCATCACCGAATCCGAAAAGAGCGAGCAAAAAGGTTTTGCCAACCTGCTGCTTGGCCTATTCGGGGCCGTGCGCAATCCGCTAGCCCATGCGCCCAAGACGAATTGGCCCATGTCCGAGCAGGATGCACTAGATATCCTGACGCTGATATCGCTGATTCACCGCAAGCTGGATGGCACCACGAAAGTAGCTACCGCATTGCCATAAGGGAGCAGCAAGAATGGATGAGGCGATCGTTGTCTTCTCCCGGAAAGGGATTTTCCAGACCACGATCTCCGCGCGCAACGTCCGTAGCCGGGAGCATGCACGCAAGCTGTGGCCCTTGGTATCTCCGAGCGCGTCACGGCAGATGGTGACATGGGTTAGCCCCTCCTTTGAAAAGGGGAAGCTGCGTCGGCGATCCCATTTCCGGGTACTTCCTGCCCGGCACACTTATAGCCCCAAAGCGCACTTCGACGATGAAGAAGCCAATCGGTGGCGCGCCGTGCAGGAAAGCGCCGAACACCGGTACGCGAAGGAACTTGTCGCGGCTGAACTATCCCGACGCTTGAATGCTGGGCTTGCGATGCCGTGGGCGTTCAAGGATGTGGACGCATCGGACTATCCGCTGGAAGGCAACCTGCTACTTGGTGCCGACAGGGTGGTGATCGAGCACCCGCTGGAGACACCTTTCGGCAGCAAATTCCGACTCGACGTTGCCGTGCTCGGGCCGCCTGTCCAGACCGAGCCGATGGTGCTGGGTGGCGTTGAAATCGAACTTGGGCACGTCTTCGATGGGCGTAAGGCGCTAATCGGAAAATCGCTCGGATTCCCCCTCATCTCCATTGACATCACCGAGATGACGCTGGCAGAACTCACGCCGGAATGGGCACAAAAGGTGCTGACCGCGACCACGCGGAGTCATGAGCAAGGACGCCGGCAGACGTACATCTATCTGCACGATCTCCTGTATCCCCTCTATGCCCAGCTACCGGCATTTCTCGACAACGAACAGCGCCACCAATTCCTTGTGTTTGCGGACGACAATACCCTGAGCAAGCTGGTGCGTTGGATGAACGCACTGGCCGAAAAGCTGGAGTACCCGAAGGGCACAGTCGCCGTTGCCCTGGTCAACGGCAAGAACGAGCAGTCGCGCAAGATGCTGGAGCGTGCGGGACAGGTCGTTGGCCCCGACTGGACCGAATTCAACAACCAGCGATGCCTACGTCTGACCCTTCCGCGGCCCCAAGGTCCCGCTGATCTGCAGGCTCATCGCCTCCACATGACCATGGCGCGCGTACTGCTGTCGCATGCTGATGCGCTCGTTGGCTACAAATATTGCAACAGCGTGGACAACAACAACCCCGAAGAAGACGTATGGGTTGCGCATCGCTGGATCGCTGACCTTAAAACTCATACCCAGCACCGCGTATTGCCGAAGCGACTGGCCGAACCGATCAACAGGTTGATCGCGGTGGTTTCGGACCTGCATCGCAATCACGCCGCAACCAGCCAAGAGGCGTGACCATCCCCATGCCGGAAATCATCCTGCGGGCAAACACTCCAGCGGAGCTAAGGGCCAGGTGCGAATTCCATACCAACCCTGCCACACGTTCCAACCGAAACCTGCCGATGATTCCGATCCGCGGTAGGCCAGCCATTCCAATCCCAAACCTGCCGGGCCGAGCGTTCCAATCGAAGGTAGGCCACC
>JBQTHL010000012.1:0-132491 GCA_052389915.1 Panacagrimonas sp. | reverse complement strand
GAAGGTAGGCCACATGCGCGCGCCCCAGAATCGGCACGATGTGGTGTTCGCAGTGGGACTCCACACGGATGTTGCGCAGGCACACGATCTCGTCGTAACCGCCGGCGTCCTCGAACGTCGGCGACAGGAGCGCATCCGGGTCCTGTGTATAGCCTTCAAAGAACTCCTCGTACGCACGCACCATGCGCGCGGGCGTATCGATGAGCCCTTCGCGTGCGGGGTCGTCACCAGCCCAACGGATCAGCGTGCGCGCGGCCTCTTCGGCTTGCGCACGGCTGGGGCGGTCTATGGCTTTCGGATGGGGGGCGTTCATGAGGGCTCTAGAAGTGGGGCGGAATCTGGGCGTCGGCGAACAGCGACCAAGACAGTGCCGCAGTCCCGACTGCGAATGTACGCATCAGAATCTTCATGTTCAGTGCGTTTCTGGCTCGGAAACAGGAGACAGCGAAGCGGCAGCGCGGCGCATGACCAAAACCAACAAAAGGCAGAGCGTCGTGAGAAAGCCGATAACTCCCGCAAGCAAAAAGGCCCGGTAGGCCGGTGTCCAGCGCGGTGCCTGAAAGGCGGGCAGCGCAGCGAGCTCATCGGCGCTGAGCTTCACGCCGCGATACAGCGCGGGCGCGAGCTTTTCTTGCAGATCGATCTTGTAGGCGCGTACGGCTGCAACGTATGCCGCCTGCTGTTCCGGTCCAGTCCCCGCGGCGTCGCTCAGGGCGAGTTGCGTGGCTGCGGCAGGTGATAAGAACTGCAACCACTGCGCCGCGCGATGGGCCTGCTCGATGCGGGTTTCGTGCGCTTCCAATACCGGCCGTGTCTCGGCTTCCACCGCACGCGCCACGACATAGGACTGCTTCATCCAGGCGGCATATGCTTCGGGGCCATTGACCGTGAGTTCCGGGTGATCGCTGAGATAACCCTGCAGCAACGCTTCGGCTTTGCGGTTGGCGCTGATCTCGGCTGCGCGCAGCGTCGCCTGGAATGCCTGCTGAGAGGGTGGCGGCACCAGGATTTCGATGGCGCGGTTGATCCCTGCCGGTAACGCCAGCACGAGCAGCAGCCACAGTGCCACCAGCTGCGCGGCCTGCGTCTCCGGGCTCGCCGGGCGCAGCGCCACGCAGGCGCATAGAAGCAGCCAGAACGCGGCGTAAAGCGCCGCTAGGATGATCCACAGCACCAAAGGCAGCAGCTGTGCGCCGCCGAACAGGCCCCATAGGAATAGGCCCAGGAGCGGCGCGATCAACAATACGCTACGCAACAGCAGACGCCGCGCGATCAGCCTGCCGAGACTCCCGGCCTGCACCGCGAGCAGCGCCAGTCGTCCGGCGGCGCGGTCGGCGGCCACGAGATCGAAGCACAGCACGATCGCCAACAATGGCAGCACCGCGATCACCACATAGGCGAGGTCGAAACGGCCGGAGGCCAGCGTGAGCGGTGACTGAATCTGGTATTGCTTGAACAGATTGTCGATGCGATTGGCGATACCGGCATCGGCGCTGCGCGGATAAAGGTCGCTCTGGCCCACCGAGAAATGGGCCAGCGGCGGAACCGCCGCTGGCGCGGCGATGACCACCGACCGTGGCGTGCCGGATGATGACGGCTGTACAGAATCGATGGGCTTTTCGGTTCGCAAGTCCGCGATCTGTCCCTCCAGCTTGGTGCGGCTGGCCTGCTCGATGCTGGCGGCCGTCTCCTGCCACTGTCGGAGATAAGCCTCGCCCGACCTTGCTGCGTAGATCAGGCTGATCGCCAGCACCAGAAGCGTGACGACGATGAGGCGATCGCGCGCCAGCAACCGCCATTCGAAATTCCAAATGCTGCTCATGCGGCATCTCCGCGCAGTCGGCGCGCGGCGACGGCACAGCCGATCATGCCGGCCGCCAGCCAAGTGGCGAGGACCATGAGTGCGCGCTGCGGCATTTCGGCCACCGGAGGCATATAGTCGAAGTGCGGCGCCTTCGCCCAGAAATCGGGGCTGGCGAGATAGTCGAAGTCCTGGCCTTTGGCATGTGCGGTCATGTCGTCATTGAGGAAACGTTGCAGGGCGCGGCGATGCTGCTCGGCCGCCTGGGCGAAGCGCTGGTGATGCGCGACGTCGGTGCCTGCAGCTGTCATGGCCAGATCGCGTGCGGCCATTACCGGTGCAACCCAGGAAAAGCGCTGCTGGAAATCCGCTTGTGTGGTGTAGCCAGACCAGAGCTGGGTGAAGAAGCGATCGAACACTTGATCGCCGTACTCCTCGCTGGCCTGCAGGGCGATGCCCGCGAAACTGACTGGCAGCTCTTCGATCGTGTCGACGCCGTAACGCTTCAGCGTGTCAGCTTCGAGTTGCCGGGTTCGCGCATCGCCGGGGTTGTGTCCGTCCATGCCTTCGCTCTGCGCTTTGCGAATGTCGCTCCAGAACGCCGCAGCCTGTGGGGTTGGGTAGGTCGACTCCGCCTGTTCCGCCGCCAGACGTGGCAGCAGCAGCACGCCGAGCAACCAAACCCCCGACAACAGGCCCAGGCTAACGCGTGCGTGGGCCGCAAAAGCCGATACGGTCAATGTCAGCAGAACCCAGATCAGGCCGTAGACGCCATAAGCCAGCAGCCACCAGCCCAGGCGCGCCGCGCCATCGGCAAAACCGGACACGCCGGTGCCTGACGCCACCAGCAGTGCCGCGAACCAAGCCGGCGATGTGACTACCAACGTCGTGATCAACAACGATAGTGCCTTGCCCAGCATCAGCTGCGCCGGCCGCGCACCCGCGATCAGCTGCAGTTTCAGCGCACCGCGTGTGCGCTCTTCCGCGAACAGATCAAACCCCAGTACCAATACTGTCAGCGGCAACAGCACTTGCAGCATCCACCCTAGCGACAACGCGCCCATGCGCGACAACGAGGTCAAATCCTCGGCAGCACGTTGCGACGCAGGATTCTGGTAGTGCGCCTCCATCCAGATCGAGGTGCCGAACCAAGCATCCAGACCGGGTTCGAGTGCGCCAAGCATGGTCGCCGGTTTATAAGCGTACTGGCCGAAATGCGCCGCCGAATGCGGATTGCGCGCGCCCTGCGCCTCCCAGGCCTGTCGATCGAGTTCCGCCGCCGCGCTGCGTTCCGCCTGCGTCCGCTGCTGTGCGGCGATGGAGCCGAAACCCGCGAGTGCGGACAGCACGATCCATGCGAATAACAGCGGCCACACACGGCCTGCGCGCCAGGAAACGCGCAGTTCTTTCCTGATAATCGTCGGGAACATGCGCATCACTCCTGCATGTGCGTGAGGTACAGCTGCTCCAACTCGGTGGCGGTAACGCTCGTCGCGTCTCGCTCATCGACCAAACGGCCTTGCTTCATGATCCCAATGCGACCGCCGAGTTCGCGCGCACGGAACAAGTCGTGCGTTGCCATCAATACCGCCACGCCGGATTCGCGCAGCGATCTGAGCTGCACGCAGAACTCGTTGGCCGCATGTGGGTCGAGACCCGATAGAGGTTCGTCCAGTAGCAGCGCCTTGGCATTCTTCGCCAGCGCGATCGCGATGCCGACCTTCTGCCGCATGCCCTTCGAGTAACCGCCGATACGGCGATCCGCGGCGGCCACCTCGAGGCCTGCGCGCCGGAACAGCGCGTCGCCGGCAGCGCGATCGAGCGCAACGCCTGCCAGACGCGCGAAGTAGTCAAGGTTTTCGCGTCCGCTGAGCAGCGGATACAGGTTCACCTGTTCCGGAATGTAAGCAAGCCTGGCGCGCGCTTCCACCTGCTGTATGGCCGCATTGATGCCATCCACGGAAACCGATCCGCTGCTCGGTTGCACGAAGCCGAGAAACAAGTTGATGGTCGTGGTCTTGCCGGCGCCATTGGCGCCGAGCAGGCAGTAGATGTCGCCCGCACGGATGTGCAGATCGAGATCGCGAAGTGCGGCATTGGCACCGTAGATTTTGCCCAGTTTCTCTGCTCGTAGCATCGTCAGGTTTCCAAATGAGGGGTTTCATCAGTGTTCGCCATCCTCCATTCGGGGAATGGGTCGGGCAGATCGCCCCAGCGCGCATGGCCCAGCGCCAGTTCTTCGTCGGTCAACAGGCAGGCATCAAGTCGCGCCCGCAATGCGGCCTCGTCCACGCCGATGCCAATGAACACCAATTCCTGTCGCCGGTCGCCGTAGACCGGATCCCAGACCTCGCGCAACTGCTGCATCACTGCGGGCGAGGCCTTGTCGGCGCGCGGACTGGCCCACCACAGGCCGACCGCACCTTGCTGGAGCGTGCCGCCCGCCTGCGACATCTGCGCGACGAAGTCCGGACGGCTCGCGATCCAGAACCAGCCTTTGGAGCGGATCACGCCGTTCCAGCTCGAATGGAACAGCTCGTACAGGCGCCGTGGATGGAAAGGCCGCCGTTCGCGATAGACGAAGCTGCGGATGCCGTACTCCTCGGTTTCCGGCGTGTGTTCGCCGCGCAGCTCCTTGGCCCAGCGCGGATTGCGCTCGGCCTGCTCCGGATCGAAGCGGAAGCTGTCGAGCAACTCCGACAGCGGCGCGCGGCCGTAGTCGGCCAGCACGATATGCGCGCCGGGATTCAATCCCTTGACCACCGCCAGCACGTCGCGCCGCTGCGTCTCATCGACATCCGATATCTTGTTGACGACGATGGTGTCGGCGAACTCGATCTGATCGACCAGCAGGTCGACGACGTTGCGCTGGTCGTCGTCACCGAGCGATTCGCCGCGGTCCCGCAGAAAGTCCGTCGAGCAGTAGTCGCGCAGCAGGTTCTGCGCGTCGACCACCGTGACCATCGAGTTGATTCGCGTGAGGTCCGACAGCGAGAAGCCGGCCTCGTCGCGCACCGAGAACGTCGCCGCCACCGGCATCGGTTCGGAGATGCCGGTGGATTCGATCAGCAGATGATCGAAGCGGCCTTCCCCGGCCAGCCGTGTGACTTCCTTGAGCAGGTCATCGCGCAGCGTGCAGCAGATGCAGCCGTTGGAGAACTCGATCAGCTTCTCCTCGGTGCGCGACAGCGCCGCCTGGCCGTCGATGATCGCGGCGTCGACATTGACCTCGCTCATGTCGTTGACGATGACCGCGACGCGGCGGCCCTCTCGGTTGGTGAGGATGTGATTCAGCAGCGTGGTCTTGCCGGCGCCGAGAAAGCCGGAAAGCACGGTGACGGGAAGGTGGGATGGCATGGGATGTCTCCGCAAGGCTCAGACGCGCATCAGAACTCGATCGGACTCCACACCGGGGTCCGCCCTTCGCCCAGGTCGCCGATCTCGCGCGTCTCAAGATCGATGACGTGAATCGTCGTCAGATCCTCGTCGAAGCGATCCGACTGGAACACCAGCATGCGGCCATCCGGCGACCAGGCCGGCGAGGAATCCGAGAAGTCGTCGTCGGTCACGGTGGTGACGGCACCGGTGGCGACGGTGATGACGTAGAGATCGCCGCCCGCCGAGAACGCGATGCGATCGCCCGACGGCGACCAGCGCGGCCCGTCATGGGATTCGGCGATCTCCGTTGCCAGCCGCGTCACGTTGCTGCTGGCGGTGTCGACCACGTAGGTCGAGAACGGGAACAGTCCGGTCTCGTCGCGGTTGGACTGCAGCGCGAGCGCGGAACCATCAGGCGCGTAGGAGCCTGCGGCGTTGATCCGCCCCGGGTTGTCGGTGAGTTGCTGCGGAGGACCGCCGGCAACGGATTGCAGGAACAGCTCGTAGCCGATCGTGAAGTTGCCGCGCTGGAACACCACCGCCTCCCCGTCCGGCGTCCACGACGCGCGCTGGTCTTCGAGTTCGCCATTCGTGAGGCGCCGGATCTCGCCGCTCGCGACGTCGTAGCGATAAATCTGTGGCCGGTCGGCGTGGGGATCGCGCCGGCTGTTGAACGCCAGCTGCGTGCCCTCGGCATTCCACGTTGGCGCGCGATCCGGACCGGGGTTATCGGTGATGCGGCGGACCTTGCTGCCGTCCGCGTTCATCAGGCACAGCTCGTCGTTGTCGCCGTCGCCGTACTCGCAGACGAAGGCGATGGTGCCCTCAAGCCAAGAGACATCGGGCAGGCGTTGCGGATCGTCATCATCGGAGCACGCGGACAGCAGGGCCAATGGAACCAGCACGCCGAGCACAGTGTGACGAACAGCCTTTGAAACAGCGTTGAACATGGTGCGTTCCCAATTGAAAGACGAGGTTCGGCCACAATCAGAATACCGATGTTGCATGTTATAACATCACTTTTCAGATTAAGGCCCGCAGCCCCGGAGCGCATGAGACCCTTCCGAGAAGCGCCCCTGCAAAGCCAAGTGGCGCTGTTGTTTGCATCCGAAGCGGCAGGTCGGGGGAAATAAAGCTGACGAAGCAATCGGAGTATTCGTCAGACCGCCGACTCTGAGAACCTTGGCAACTTTTTGTTCATAACCGAAGCAAGGCCAATGGATTTCAAGGGTTGCCGCCTTACCTCACAAGCTTACTCACAGGCTTATCCCCGCAGCCTGTCGATAAGATGGTTTCGCCCCCCTGATGAAGCAGCGGATGCTCATCACGGCTTGGCGTCGGTGAACCCGGCAAGTCGGCACGACATCATGGAAAGATCAGCGACCGATGCGCAGCCGTGCCGGCCTGCATGCCGTCACCTACCGCGAACGCAACACTGCTCGCCATGCGGGCCGCGTCCCCACATGCAAATACGCCTGGAATCGAGGTCGCTTTAACGTCGTCTGTACGGATGTACGATCCCAACGGCCCTTCCTCGAATGCGCATCCCAGACGTTCAGCGATGGGGCTGGCCATGCGGGTACGGCTTGCGACGAACAAGCCGGCCAGATCAACGTGTCGTCCGTCGATCAATTCGATGGTCGCTGTCTCGATCATGCGGGCGGCACGCACGGGTTCTATTGTCACGCCGCGCGCCTGCAGCGCCGAGCGCTGTGCCTCATCGGGCACGAAAGCATCGTTGGTGAAGAAGGTGACCCTGCCCCAGTCCGGCAGCATTAGTGCGTGGTGCAGCGAGACAGAGCCTACAGCCAGCACACCGATATGCCCCTCGTCCAACTCGTAGCCGTGGCAGTACGGGCAATGGAAGACGCTCTTTCCCCACCGCTGCGCAAGCCCTTCCAGATCAGGAAGTTCATCCGTCACACCCGTTGCCAGTACCAGACGCCGTGCTTTGAAACGCCGGCCCGACGCTTCCTCAATGGCAAAGCCGTCGCCCACTGGCTCCGCATGCGCGGCCGTGGCTTCCAGCCACTGCACGGACGGATAGGCGAGCAACTGTGCACGCCCATCTTCCGCGATGGCCTCGGCCGGATGACCGTCGCGACCCAGAAAGCCATGTGAAGACGTCGCAAAACGGTTGCGCCGCAACCCGGCATCGATCACCAGCACGCGCCGACGCGCACGCGCCAGCTGCGGCGCGGCGGACAAGCCGGCGTAGCTCCCTCCGATCACGATGGCATCGAAGTGCGCCGGAGCAGTTTCAGCATTCATGGGAAAAGTCCTCGGGCGACGCAAATACGACGATTGAAGCTATCCGGTGAAGCCTTGCCAGAAAGCGCGATGATCGAGCACCGGGATTCGATCGGCTCTTCGTGGCGGGAACACTTGTTGTTATGTTATAACAGTCACAATGGCCCGTTCGCTTATCAAAGCACTCCTGCTTATCGCGCCACTGTTGTTCGGACAGTGGCTGTCGTCTGCGCATGCGGGGGAGCACTCCACGTCATCCGACGACGTGGAGTGCGCGCTGTGTGTACATCTGCACAAAATCTGCCGCGCGGCGCTGCCAGCACCCCTGCATGCCGCGTTCGAACGCATCCGACAGATTTTCATTGCGGCAGAGCATGCCCTCACGGCAGCGGTCTCGGTGCCGCGTCTCTCCATTCGCGGCCCTCCCCCTCAGGCGCTGTAGCAAACCGCTTTGTAACGCCGCGCGCGAGCGTGGCTTCTGCTGTGTGCCTGAGGATCAATAATGAAATCACTGCATAGGCGCCGCCCTCCGGCGCCACAAATGGCAATGCAGGTCTCTCTGTTTGCGGTCTGGAGCCCCGTGGCGCTGACTGCGCTCGTCTTCCCGCAGGTGGTGGCTGCGGACGAAAGAGTGCGAACCGAAGCTCCCACACTGCTCGAAACCATCGTCGTAGAGGCGAGCCCTTTCGGTCACAGCGCTGACGCGCTTGTGCAGCCTGTGGACGTACTAACCGGCGAAGAACTCGAGCGGAATCGCCATGGAACGATTGGCGACGTGCTCGCGAATCGCCCCGGAATTGGCAATGCAAGCTTCGGCCCTGGAGTCGGCCGGCCTGTCATTCGAGGCCAAGGCGGGCCGCGCGTGCAGATTCTGGAAAATGGCATCGGCTCGATGGATGCATCTGCCATCAGTGCTGATCATGCCGCCACCGTAGACCCGCTCGGTGCAGACCAGGTGGAAGTCATCAAAGGCCCTGCCACGCTCATCTACGGCGGTGCGGCTTCGGCCGGTGTGGTCAATCTGGTAGACGACCGTCTGCCGGATACCGTCACGCCCGGCCTTCGGATGCGTGGAAATTTTTCTTATGGCGATAACGGCGATGAAACGAACACAGCAGCTCGCGCTCGCTACGGTGTAGGTGAATTCCAGTTTGGTGTGCAGTACAGCTTGCGCGATGCCGACGACTTCTCGATTCCAGGCTACGCCACGCGGGCCGGCCTCGCCCACGATCATGACCACGGCGACGAGCACGCTGAAGAGGAGCCCGAGCGCTACGGCGTGCTGCAGAACAGCAGCCTGAAAACGGAAAACCTGGGAGCGTCCGCCGCTTGGGCAAACGACCGCGGCATGCTCGGTGCGGCAGTCACCCGCTTCGAGAGCAACTACGGCATTGCAGGGCACACGCACGCGCACGAAGAAGGCGAGGTGCATGACGATGAAGCCGAACAGAGCCATGATGGCGTGCGCATCGACCTCGAACAAACCCGGGTCGATCTACGCGGACTGTTGCGCGAGCCTTTCGGTGGTTTTGACAGCCTCGAAGCGCGCGTGGGTGTCAACGACTATCGCCATCGCGAAATCACACCCGAAGGTGAGGTCGGTACGACCTTCGATGTGCAAGAGGTCGAAGGCCGCGTACAGCTTCAGCACCAGCCCCTGTCGCAGTGGGTAGGGATCGGCGGCGTGCAGGTTAAGCACCGCGACTTCGGGGCGGTCGGACTCGAAGCCTTCGTGCCGCCATCGGTCACGCGCGACATCGGCGTCTTTCTGATCGAAGGGCGCGAGTTCGGCCGGCACCGTTTCGAGGCGGGTGTGCGCATCGATAGCGTTACACATACGCCCCAGCCATCGGCGGTTCCGGATCGCGACTTCGCGCCTTATAGCTTGTCCACCGGCGCCAATTTTCTGCTCGGCTCTCATCTGCACCTGCGCGTGAATGCACAACACGCTCAGCGTGCCCCCGCCATCGAAGAGCTGTATGCCTATGGCCCACACGTGGCCACATCAGCTTTCGAGCGCGGCTCGCTTGCGCTCGACCCAGAGACGGCCAACAGCATCGATATCGGTCTGGGCCGTGACGGCGGACGTTGGAGCTGGGACCTAGGCGCTTTCTACAATCGCATTAACGACTATATCTATCTGCAGGAAGTTGATGCCGGGCTGAATGCCGACGGTAGCGGCAATCTCAGTCAGGACGGTGTCGCTGACCGCGTGAGCGAATCGGGTGACTTCGACCCGAATGGCGAACTGCTGCTGCTGGATTTCCGGCAGCGAGAAGCGGAGTTCTATGGGGCAGAGATCTCCACGCGACTGCAGATCGTGCAGACCGCATCCTATCGGCTGAGCATCCGCGGCTTCGGCGACATCGTGCGCGCGCGCCTTGCCTCCGGTAGCGAGAACCTGCCGCGCATCACGCCCGTACGTCTGGGCGTGGCAGCCGAAGCAGGCCTGGGCCCTGTTTCCGCGGGACTAGGCTACACGCGTGTGATGGAACAGGACCGTACTGCGCCGCTGGAGACACAGACACCGGGGCATGACCTGTTATCGGCGGACCTCGGTTACACGCTACGCGCCGGCGGAACCGATCTCACGCTGTACGCCCGCGGGCGAAATCTGCTCGACGAGAAGCAACGCTTGAGCACGTCCTTCCTCAAGGACATCTCGCCTCAGCCGGGCCGATCGATATTCGTCGGCATGCGCTTCGACTTCGGCGGCGCGTCCTCATAACGCGCCCCAAGGGCTGATCGTTCCGCGCTTCTTTTTTTCTGCGACACCCGGCTCGCGGCGTCCGCTCGCGGCCGGTCTTCCACTCATCAGGAGATTGCCATGCTGAATGTTTCGCTTTCCTTAGCGCAATGGACGCGCTTATCCGTTCTGGCCCTTGCAGTTGCGGGCCTGAGCGCCTGCAATGACGATGACTCGCTGCGCGAGGGCGACGGGCACCAACACGAGGAAAGTTCTGAGGGACGTCTAGTCGTCGGCCGCGCCGATGGTGCGAACTCGAAAGCGGTTGTCTACGATTTGAGCGAGAACGAAGTCGTCAGCGACCTGGCGCTTGCCCATGAACCCAGCGCCGTCTATTCCAGCCCGGACAATCGCTACGCCGTCGTGCTGCAGGCGGCGGGAGGGCAGGTGAACTTCATCGACGGCGGTATCTTTGCGCATGAGGATCATATCGACGTCGAAGCGCCGTCGCTGCTCAGCTTGGTGCTCACGGGAACCAAGCCTGCGCACTATCGCCCGCACGAAGAACTGGCGGCGCTCTTCTACGACGGCGAGGGTACAAACAACGCCACGATTCAGGTGTTCTCCGACGAGAGCCTGGGAACGGGAACGCTGGAGGCGCAGCAGTCATTACCGGCACCGGTGCATGGCATTGCGGAAGCGCGCGGAGACTACGTGCTGTCGATCGACTACACCGCAGAGGAATTCGCCACTGGCGCGACCCGCACCGCCGTCCGGCTCTATGAACGTCACGGCGACCATTACCATGCGGAGCAGCGCTTTGAGACGCCGTGCCTGAATCTGCACGGTGGGGCTTCAAACGACGCCTATTCCGCTTTCGGCTGCACGGACGGCGTGCTCGTGATCGAGCAGGCGGGCACAACGTTCGTCGATACCAAGGTGCTGACACCCGAGCGCATCTCGCAGGTGGCTGGGCATCCGGATGTGGCGGACTTCGCTGCCTTCGCGGGGGATGGCACGCTCTATGCCATCGATCCCTCGGCGAAGACGGCGACCGAAGTCGACTGGTCGGCCGGCGCGACGGCATCCGACGGATCGCCCGTGAATCGCCTACAGCACACGTTCGACGGCCATGCCGAACACCTGCTGATTCTCGATAACACTGGAACGCTGCATGTGCTGGAGGCTGGCGACTTCTCGCGCCGCGGAAGTGTGAAGGTACTCAACAGTGTCGCCACGGGTGCGACGGGGCCCCGTATCGCGGTGAGTGTTGCGGACGATCGGGCTTACATCAATGACGCTGCCGAGCAGGCCGTTGTCGTCGTCGACCTTGAAGCACTGGAGGTGGTCGGGCATGTCGAACTCGGCTTCGCACCCGTCGGGGTTACCTGGGTTGGCGCCGCGGCACACGCGCACTGACGAGATTCGAGTGGCGCCCGATCGATTCGGGCGCCACTTGCCACGCCGCAGCACTTTTGATGAATCAGCGCCGAAGTCGAAAAGCGGGCCGTCGCTGCGCGCAGGCAGTGCCGCGCAGGACGCTTGGGCTCATCGCGTGCCTGAGCCTGCTGGCAGGCCTCGTTGCGGGCGCGGCGAAGCACCTGCCGGCGAATGCCCCGCACGTCCCCGTCATCTCTTATCGGTCGATGACCTGCCGATGCTGCGTCAACTGGAGCAACTATCTCGAACGCCACGGGTTTGAGGTGGACGACCGCGTAACCCGCGACCACGCTCAGATTCATCGCCTCTTCGGTGTCCCTAAACCTCTGCACGCTTGTCATACGGCACTTATAGAAGGTTACGTAATCGAAGGACATGTTCCAGCCGACGATATCAAGCGGTTACTGGCGCAGAGACCTTCCGCAAGGGGATTGGCACTGCCGGGCATGCCTGGCGCTTCCCCTGGAATGCGCGAGTTCAGCAGGAGGCGCAATCCATATGAGGTGCTGCTCTTTCAGCCGAACGGGGATACCACGGTCTTCTCTCGGCATTCGGGAGAAGAAGAGCCATGAGTCATTTGGAGTTGCCTTGCCAAACTGGCCCTTCAGCAATCGACATATCAAAGAATCGGCCGTCGTTTGCGTTGGCCTATTCTCGGGCAGCTGATTCCAGGCAGCCGAGGAGTATCGTCCCGAGTCAACAATCGCCGCATGGGCAATCCGGTTCACGGATTACATATCGATGGTGAGAGCGCCCTTGACTCTGCGCCTGCTTCGCAATTTCGTCACCGTGGCGAAGGAATTAAACTTCCGCCGCGCAGCCCGCCGATTGCACATCGAACAGTCTCCCCTATCGCGTGGGATTCGCAAGCTAGAGACGGAGTTGGGTGTGTCGCTGGTGGAGCGATCGCCGCGTGGCTCGCGCCTGACCTGGGCAGGAGAGGTCTTCCTGGAAGATGCGCAGCGGTTGCTGCTGACCTTCGAGCAGGCCCAAGCCAGGGCGCGCGCAGCGGCAGCCGGATACCGGCACACGCTACGCATCGCGCTGTCGGACGATATCGGCCCGGCCCGGTTGTCGGCACTGCTGGCAATGAGCCGGAATGAAGAACCAGAAACTGGAATCCGCCTATTCACGACCACCTTTGAACAACTGATGGCCGGATTGCAGGTGGGTCTGTATGACGTTGGATTTTCGCTGGGTGATCACGTCGAGTCCGGATTGGTAGCTGAGCCGGCTTGGCAGGACGCCTTGGTGGTGGCGATTCCGGCCCGGCATCCGCTGCTGGCGTACCGCCGGGTGCCGATAGAGGAAGTGGTGAACTATCCGCTGGTGCTGTGCCACCCAGAAATTCGGGAAGGGTGTAGCCGGCAGTTTGAACGAGCGCTGCGCCTAGCGGATGCACGGATGACGGTGGCTGAGTACGTTACCACGCACCATCTGATGCTGACCCTGGTGGCGGCTGGCTACGGAGTAGGTTTCTCCAGCGAGGCTTACGTCGCAGACTGGCGGCACGAGTCGGTCGTGGTGCGACCGCTGATCGATCGTTCGGCAACGCTGACGACGTATCTGCTGAGGCGCGAGCAACACAATCCTTCGATCGTGATGGGAGCGTTTACCGATCGCGTCAGCCGCGTGGGTGCGCAATCGTTGACGATGCGCGGGCATGCCACTTGATGAGGATCGCACGCCTTCCGCCAGCCAAGCGACGGCGTGATTCCTTTTTCTGCCAATGCTGAGACCCAAATTGCGGAGATAGATGGGTTTCCGCGAAGGATGCGCTGGACTTGTCTCTTCTCGGCGGCAGGCTTGGCCCTGTCTGCGAACCGTTGCGCGCGCCGTCACTCGCATGATGCATGCGTGCATGAAGGCTTGCTCGATGCGCACTGGCACTTGCGAATGACGTGGCGGGTCTTTACCCGCTTTTTCTTGCAAGTAAAGACTCGGGCCCAATGCGCATACAGCCGGTTATCGACTGACGACTTGCTCGACAGCAACGTTCAACTGCCATCCAACCCATTAGCAGCACACCCGGAACAATCGCCATGGCCATGACATAACCAAGAAAAACGACAGGAGAACGGTATGCACAAGACGAGCTGCCTTGTCTTCGGCGCGAGGACACGTTATCGCCCGATCGAAGCGGCCATTCGCTGGAGTGGCCTGCTACGGTTTGAGTCACGCATTTTGGCCCAGATCGGGCAACGGCAGATCCCAGATTCGACCAGCTTCCCGCGCTGGCCGATGCTGCGTTTGTATGCCGAGCGCATCTTCGATGCGCTAGCCAACGATGAGTTGCCGTGCAGTCAGAGCGGTCTCCTGTCGCTAGCCGGACATGCGCCGTTGGAACCCCCAGAACTGACCATCCGCCATGTGGATTTGCGCGCCTGGATGATGCGTTTTTATCCGGCCGAGAAGCCGGCCTTTCTGTTCGAGGATACCGAACGGGCCGTACACCCTGGCATCGGCGCGGATACCGTGCAGGCTTTGCTGGCTGAACGTGAAGTCCTCAGAATGCAGTTCGCCGACCATCTGCACGTCCACGAACTGCTGCGCGCCGAGCACGAGGCACTGGTGCAGACTCATGCGGCCTGTCTGACCGAAAAGAACCACGCGGACGTGCCTAGACCGCGCAGCGAAACGACCTATCTGAACATCATCGGCGGGCTGCTCACACTACTGCTGGGCAAATCGCCGGGCGGGCGACCGTATTCATCCTTCCAGAACATGGAGGCAATCATCAGCGCGCTCCTTGCTCACCATGCCGGCCGGCCCGGGATGGCCGAGCGCACCTTGTGGGCCAAGCTCGCTCAGGCGAGGCGCCACGTGGAGGAGGCTGTTCACTGACTGCAATTGCAGTTCCGCATCCTGCAATTGCAGTGACTCCAGCGGCGGCGGTGTATTGAATGCGAAGCACTATCCGAACAGCGCCAACGAGCGTCAAGGAGTGCCCATCATGTCTTCGCAGACCGCCGCCACGGCAGCGCCGACCGACCACCGCATCCTGCGCCGCGCCGAGGTCGAGGCTAAGACTGGCTTCAAGCGCGCACACATCTATTCGCTAATGAAGGAAGGCAAGTTCCCGAAAGCCTTGCGTCTGGGTGTGCGCGCGGTGGGCTGGGATTCGGTGGAGATCGAGCAGTGGATCGCTGATCGCCTCAAGGAACGCGCCTGATGCTTCTTCTCGCTTCATGCCCATCAACGAGGAGAAGCCCATGCAGGTGGTTTCGATCATTTCGACCAAGGGCGGCGTGGGCAAGACCACGACGGCGGCCAACCTGGGCGGCTTCGCGGCCGATGCCGGCCTGCGCGTGCTGCTGCTGGACCTGGACGTGCAGCCCACGCTGTCGAGCTACTTCACGCTGGACGTGCGTGCGCCCGCCGGCATCTACGAGATGCTGGCGTTCAACGAGCGGCGCATCGAGAAACTGGTGTCGCGTACCGCCATCGCGTACCTCGATCTGGTGCTCTCCAACGATGACCGCGGCGAGCTGAACACGCTGCTGCTGCATGCGCCGGATGGGCGCCTGCGGCTGCGCAATCTGTTGCCCGTCTTCCGCGAGCATTTCGACCTGCTGCTGATCGACACGCAGGGCGCGCGCAGCGTGCTGCTGGAGATGGCGGTGCTCGCTTCCGATCTGGCGCTTTCGCCGGTGACGCCGGAAATTCTGGCGGCGCGCGAGCTGCGGCGCGGCACGCTGCAGTTGATCGAGGACATCGCACCGTATCGGCACCTGGGCATCGAGCCGCCGCCGCTGCATCTGCTCATCAACCGCGTGCATCCGGTGTCATCGAATGCGCGGCTGATCCAGCAGGCGCTGCGACAGGTGTTCCTAGAGCAGGCCGGCGTGCGCGTGCTGGACACCGACGTGCCGGCGATAGAAGCGTATCCACGCGCGGCGACACGAGGACTGCCGGTGCATCGGGTGGAGTACCGGCAGCCGGCGGGCCGCAGCGCGCCAGCTGCGCTGGAAACCATGCGGGCTCTGGCCGGTGAGTTGTTTCCGCAGTGGCGGGAGCGGTTCGCGCACGTCACCGGCCGTTCCGACACGAGAGGTGTGGATCATGGCGCGCGCTCATGAACTGGCTCGCGGCCGCGAGCGGTTGCGCGGGCTGATCGAATTCGCGCTGGGCGAAGGCTGGTGCGTGAAGCGCACGCGCGGCGGGCACCTGAAGTTCAGCAAGCCTGATTGTGCGCCGATCTACACCAGCTCAACGGCGAGCGATCACCGCGCCGAACTCAACGCTCGCGCGCAGCTTCGCCGTGCTGGCCGGCAGGCGCAGGAGAATGCCCGTGGCTGAGCTGACGCCGCAGGACATGGCGGCCAAGTTGCTGGCCACTGGCTTCGAGCGCAGCGGATCTTCGGCTGCAGCCTTGAGCGACCCGATCGCCGATACGCCTATGGTGGTGACGCTGGATCAGTTGCGCCCCTACGACCACGACCCGCGCGTGACGCGCAATCCGGCCTTTGATGACATCAAGGCCTCGATCCGCGAACGCGGGCTGGACGCGCCGCCCGCGATCACGCGCCGATCGGGTGAGGCGCATTACATCATCCGCAACGGCGGCAACACGCGGCTGGCGATCCTGCGCGAGCTGTGGAGCGAGACGAAGGACGAACGCTTCTTTCGCATCCCCTGCCTGTTCCGCCCGTGGCCGCAACGCGGCGAAGTGGTGATGCTGACGGGACACTTGGCCGAGAACGAGCTACGCGGCGGACTGAGCTTCATTGAGCGGGCCTTGGGCGTGGAGAAGGCGCGCGAGTTCTACGAACAGGAAACTAGCCAGCCGCTGTCGCAGAGCGAACTCGCGCGTCGGCTGTCGGCTGACGGCTACCCGGTGCCGCAGTCGCACATCAGCCGCATGAGCGATGCGGTGCGCTATCTGCTGCCGGCGATACCGACGCTGCTCTACGGTGGTCTGGGCCGGCATCAGGTAGAACGGCTCGCCGTGCTGCGCAAGGCTTGCGGACGCATCTGGGAGCGGCGTGCGCTGGACCGTGATGTGTCCGTGGATTTCGCCACGCTGTTTCAGGACGTGCTGTCGCAGTTCGACACGCAGCCGGATGGCTTCTCGCCGCAGCGGGTGCAGGACGAACTGGTGGGCCAGATGGCCGAGCTGCTGGATGCGGACTACGACACGCTGAGTCTAGAGATCGACGACAGCGAAAGCCGGCAGCGGGCGCTGACTCGTGAGCCGACACCCGTGAATCCGGCGCCACCCGCGATGCCAGCAACACCTGTTTCCACATCGCCACGGCCGCCGGCCACGCTCGCGGCAGAAAAACCCCGATCACCGCTCGATGCTGCGGTCACGGTCACGGTCGCCGGCAAGAAGAACGACGCCATCACGCCCGCGAACGAACAAAACGAGCCAAGCGACGAGCGCCTGCAGGGACATATCGTCTCGCCCGCGCCGACCACGGAACGCCTGCAATCCATCCAGCGCCTGATCGCCGACCAGATGGGTGACAAGCTCCCCGACTTCGAGGCCGACGTGCTGCGCGCGATTCCCGTGCAGGCCGGCGGGCTCTATCCCATTTCGGATGTCTGGTACATCGAGCCCGGCCTGGATGCGCCGGAGCGGCTGCGGGTGCATATCGCACAGTTCGCCCGCGAGATCGCCGAGGAAGCGGCAGTGGTCGAGCACATCGAACCGCGCGACAGCGGCATTGGTTTCGTCTGCGTGGTGTCCAATGCTGTGCGTGATTTGCCGCCGTTCGCACGCGCAGTGCTGAGCCTGCTGTACGCGCTGAGCGCCACGTCGCTGCCTGCGACCGGGCTGGATCGTCCCCGGCTGGCTGACGAGCTGGCGCCGCTGCTGCATGGATACGGCGGCACGTCCACGCGCTTGAGCGATGCCGGTCTGGTGAAGCTGTTCCGGCTGCTGCGTCTGGCGCGTCGGCTGCTGGATCTGGAAACCGGCGTGGCGGCCGGTGACATGGGCCACGACTCCTGAGCGCGCAGGAGACCATCATGTCGGCACCGCATCCGCTCAACCAAGCTGTCATCGCCCAAGCACTGCACGACCTGCGCAACGGGCAACTGCGCCGATGCAAGGCGATGGGCTTCGGTGAGGAAGAGCTGGACGCGCTCAAGCACCCGGCGCTGGTGAGCTTGCTGGTCAACGCCACGGTGTCGTGGTGCTCGGTGTCGGTCAACCGCGAGGTATTGAAGCGGCTGCTGAGCCGGGTGCATGACGTGGAGCGGGAGATCGCCACGGTGGACCGCATGCTGCGGCTGGGCGCGAGCACGGAGATGGTGAGCCGCTTCTACGGCCTGACGCATCAGGAGGTCGCGTTGCGGCGTGACATTCTCGGTCTGCCCAAGCGCAAGGGCCGGCATCCGGTGCTGGATGAGGCGCAGGACGCGGCCCTGTGGGAACACTGGAAAGCCGGTATCACCGTGCGCGACATCGCGCTGGACGATGAGGCGGCGATGCTGGCACTGACCATGGACTTGTCGGAAACGATGAGCCTGCCTATGTCGGTGATCTGGTCGGCGATACGCAACTGGATCGAACAGGGTTTGGTGTAAGGCGATGACGGCGGGCGACGTACCGCGGCGCGATGATTCCGTTGCGCTGTCGGCGTTGTTCGACGATGCGCTACGGAATCTGGCGCCAGCACAAGGCACGGCGCCCGCCAGCGATGGCTTTCTCTACAGCGGCAACCGCCATGAGAGCGTGCCGCGCCGGCTGTTCCTCGACCGCCGCCTGACGCCGCTGGAGCGCAATGCCTGGCAGGTGTTTCGTCTGCAGCTCAACGACGACGGCGTGACGGCTTTCCCGACCTACGACCAGCTCCGGCCCTATCTGGCTTCCATGCCCTGCGCGGCGCAGGCCTCGCACGAAACCGTGGCGCGCGCCTTGACGCTGCTGCGACTGACGCGCTGGCTCAGCCTGGTGCGACGGCGGCGCGACCCGAAGACCGGCCGTATCCAGGGCAATCTCTACGTGCTGCACGACGAGCCGCTGACGCCCTTCGAGGCGATGCAGCTCGACCCCGATTACCTGGGCCTGGTGAGCCAGGCGCTCACACATGCCGCGAAGGCGGTGCAGATCGTGGGTCTGCACACGCTCAAGGAAATTGCCGAAGACCCGTTGCTCAGCGGCCGCACGCTGCCGACCCGTTTGCAGGTGCTGGCGCAACGCATGGCACGGCATGGTTGGGCGGCGGAGAATTATCCACAGGAGGGTGTGGCCCACGAATCCGAAGAAGGCCAGCGAGCCTTACTTCGGAATGGCGCGCGCCCGTCTTCGGATTCCGAAGCAGGGCTGAAACCCGCGCCGGACGGCTCTCTTCGGATTCCGGAGGAGGACCGTACAGTACGTAGTGATCGTATAAATGAAGTACGTACAGTACCGCGCGCACGAGCCTTGCAGAACCTGCGCCTGCCCGAGCGTTTCCTGCGTCTGAAAGACGAACAGCAGGCCGGCGCGCTGGTGGCGCTGCAACAGGTGGACGAGGCCCAGCGGCAGGCCGTGCTCGACGAGTGGGCGGCACGTTGCCGCAACAGCGCGGTGCGCAACCCGGCCGGCTACCTGTTCGGCATCATCCAGAAGGCCATCCGCGGGGAGTTCAAAGCCTGGGCGGGAAACAGCGTGTCAGCACTGGCTTTGCGTGATTCCTAAGCGATGGAGCTATCCCCAGGGGATAGCTGGCACAGACAGCCTTCCGGTGACGGACAAACCGGGCGGACGCTGGATGCGGTTTGTTGACTGACGGCCTTCCGGCCGGTGCCGATGCTGGCGACTCCGCTTCCTATGCGAGTCGTCTTCATGGCCAACGAATCCCTGCAACTGAATCTCGGATCGCTGCGCAGCGCGATGTCGCTGACGCTGCACACGCATCACGCCTCGCGCATCTGGCACGGGCGCGCGCCGACCGAGGGGAAGGCCGGCATCATCGGCCTCAACGGCTTCATCAGCGCGATGAACAAGATGAAGCGCGGCAGCGAGCAGGACGATCCGTACTCGGACTGGTGGATGCTGCGCATCGAGGACAAGCTCGCCGACACCAAGACCCGCCTGCAGACGCTGCGCGAACAGGTGGATCAGGCCCTGGCCGATGTGCCGCCCGCGCTATCGCTGGGCGAGAACATGAACGTGCAGCCGGTGAAGCTGCCGCTGTTCGTGAACGCGCAGCTCGGCTTCATGGCGGTGTACCTGCTGGCCGACTATGACGACCTGGCACGCCGTTTGATCTTGGCGCATCACACGGCCTTGATTGATCGCAGCACCCTGGAGCGCTGGCTCAACGACGGCGCGCATTCCCTTCGCAGCCTTTTCTCGCTGGCCCAGCAGTACCGCTATTCCGGCTGCACCCGCGACGACTTCGCGGCGAACAACGCCGTGGCGCGGGCGGCGCTGGAGAAGTTCGGCGAGCTGCCGCAGGACGTGCTCGAAGGCACGCGCCGCTCGCGCTTTGCGCCACCCATCGCGCGCCGGACGGGCAAGGCCACACCGACTGCTGCGCCTGCCACAGATGCGCCGACGGATGACGCAACCGATGCGGCGCAGGACGAGGACGCCACGGCATGACGGCATCGGCTCATCCTGCGCGCTTCGTGCCCTTGGAACAGGCGGACTTCCAGCGGCTGGAACATGCCGCCTACCTAAAAGGCCTTTTGAAGCCTTTTAAGGGTAAGGGGAGTCTGGAGATCTGGGCCAGCCAGTGCATGGCGCTGCGCGACGACGTGATTGCGTTGGCGCAGCGGCGCGTGTTGCCGCAGGCGCGCGCCTACCCCTTCAGCCTGCTCGGTGTGCAACTGGCCCAGCAGACCACTGGCGCAGGAACGATCTTTCTACGCTGGCGCAACGACGATCGATCGTTGATGGGCGTGGCGCTGTGGGAGTCGCTGATGGCCAACCCCGCGACTCCGACCTCGCTGATCGACGACCTGTATGCGATGGAGCTGCAGCGCATCGAGTTGAACATGCAGATCAGCCTCACTCATAGCATCGCCCGCCAAGCCTTGGACTGCGCCAGAAAGATGGCTCAGGCCGAGGCGGTCTACCTGCGACGTGTCCATCGACGCACCGCTTCCATTACCGCCACCACCCCCAAGGAGTCACCATGAGCACGCAATTCTTCGGCGAAGGCAACATCGGCTCTGCGTCGGAATACCGGGAATTTCCGAATGGCAATGACGAGCCGCGCCGGCTGCTGCGCCTGAACGTGTATTTCGACAACCCCGTTCCAACCCAGGACGGCGAGTTCGAGGACCGCGGCGGCTTCTGGGCGCCGGTGGAATTGTGGCACCGCGACGCGGAGCGCTGGGCAAGCCTGTACCAGAAGGGCATGCGCGTCCTCGTCGTCGGCCGCATGGAACGTGACCCGTGGACGGACAGCGAGGAGAACCCGCGCGAAACCTGGCAGGTCAACGCCCGCAGCATCGGCATACTGCCGTTCCGCATCGAGTCCGTGACGCTCAGCCCGAAACCGTCCCACGCCGGTTCGCAATCGCCCGCCGAGTGACAGGTGCCGCACGAGGGCGGCTATAGCAACTCACAGTCGCCGTTCCTGCACCAGAGCTATCCCCAGGGGATAGCTCTGGTGGCATCCATAGCGTTCCACTCGCCGCCCGCACCGTCACTCTCTCTAGGCATTCTGCTGTCGCTGCCACACACCGCCGCCGCAACGGCGGTCAACAATTCGGTGCGTGGCGTATTCCGCTTCTTTGCTGTTGCTCGCGCATGGCCCGGACATGCTGTTGCTCATCCGATGAATTACATTCCCGAGGAGGCTTCATGCGCGTGTTCCTGTGCGAGAAACCTTCCCAGGGCAAGGACATCGCCCGTGCTCTCGGTGCCGGTCAACGCGGTAACGGCTGCTACAGCGGTTCGGATACCGTCGTGACCTGGTGCATCGGTCATCTGATCGAAGCCGCACCGCCGGAAGCCTACGGCGAGCAGTACAAGCGCTGGTCCATCGACCAGCTTCCGATTCTTCCAGAGCGCTGGCGCATCGAGGTCAAACCCAAGACCGCCACACAATTCAAGATCGTCCAGCAGTTCATCGCCAGGGCGAGCGAACTGGTGATTGCTACTGACGCCGATCGCGAAGGCGAGATGATCGCCCGCGAAATCATCGAGCTGTGCGGCTACCGTGGCCCGATCCAACGGCTGTGGCTGTCGGCACTCAACGACGCGAGCATTCGCAAGGCACTTGGCGCGCTCAAGCCATCGGCCGAGACGCTGCCGCTGTACTACTCGGCGCTCGCGCGTTCGCGTGCGGACTGGCTGATCGGCATGAATCTGAGCCGGCTGTTTACTCTGTTGGGGCGGCAGGCTGGTTACTCCGGCGTGCTCTCGGTGGGCCGCGTGCAGACGCCGACGCTGAAGCTGGTAGTGGACCGCGACCGCGGGATCGCGCGGTTCGTCTCCGTGCCGTATTGGGCCGTGGACGTGTTGCTGTCCTATGCCGGTCAGTCCTTCATCGCGATCTGGATGCCGCCCGCGGGTAGCGCGGATGCGACGGGTCGTTGTTTGCAACAGCCGGTGGCACAGCAGGCCGTCGAGCGCATGCGCACGGCGCGCGAAGCGCAGGTGGCGTCGGTGGAAACCGAGCGTGTGCGCGAGGCACCGCCGCTGCTGTTCGATCTGGGCACCTTGCAGGAGGTGTGCTCGCGTCAGCTCGGTCTTGACGTGCAGGAAACGCTGGACATCGCGCAGGCGCTGTACGAGACGCACAAGGCCACGACCTATCCGCGCTCGGATTCGGGCTATCTGCCGGAGAGCATGTTCGCCGACGTGCCGGCCGTGCTCGATGCGCTGCTCGTCACCGATCCCAGCCTGCGGCCCTTGCTCGCCCAGCTCGACCGCAGCCAGCGTTCACGCGCCTGGAACGACGGCAAAGTGACCGCGCACCACGGCATCATCCCCACGCTGGAACCGGCGAAGCTCTCGGCCATGTCGGAGAAGGAGCTGGCGGTCTATCGGCTGATCCGCGGGCGTTATCTCTCACAGTTTCTTCCGCATCATGAGTTCGACCGCACGGTGGCATTGCTCACCTGCGCCGAGCGATCCTTGCAAGCCAACGGCAAGCAGGTGGTGGTTCCTGGCTGGCACCTGGCGCTGGTCAACCGCGAAGCGGACGCTGCGGACGACGAACTGGATCAGCGCAGCCAAGAGCTGCCACCGCTGGCGAGCGGTTCGCGCTGCGGCGTCGAGCAGGTCGAGCTGAAGGCGTTGAAGACGCTACCACCCAAGCCCTACACCCAGGGTGAGCTGATCAAGGCGATGAAGGGCGTGGCCAAGCTGGTGGACGATCCGCGCCTGAAGCAGAAGCTGAAGGAGACGACGGGCATCGGCACCGAGGCCACGCGCGCCAGTACGATCAAGGGTCTCATCGACCGCGGCTATCTGCTGAAGAAGGGCCGCGCCATCCGCGCGTCGGACGCGGCCTTCACTCTCATCGACGCCGTGCCGGCGGCCGTCGCCGATCCCGGCATGACCGCCATCTGGGAGCAGGCGCTGGACATGATCGGAGCCGGGCAGATGACGCTGGATGCGTTCATCGCCAAGCAATCCGCCTGGGTCGCCCAGCTCGTGCAGCAGCATCGGGGCACGACGCTTTCCATCGCGCTGCCGCCGTCGCCGCCTTGCCCGCAATGCGGTGCGCCGATGCGCCAGCGTCCCGGCAAGAATGGCACGTTCTGGTCATGCCACCGTTACCCGGACTGCACGGGCACGCTGCCGGTCGAGTCCTCGGCAGGAAAACGCACAGCGCCACGCAAGCGACGCGCAACACCCAAGGCGTCCTGACGCCTACGCATCCCTGCCACGCCGGCCGCTTTCCTGGCGGCGAGGCAAACGTCCCGTGCCCCGCGGGAATCCCCAGCGCGCGTTTCCTTCTGCAACGGTGTGCGCGCTCCGTTGATCCGCGACTGCGGCAACGGGGCGAGAAGGTCATTGCTCCACGAATCGCGCTCGCCGCCATTCCTCTGATCGGTATGCCTTCCGTCCATCACGAGAGGCCTCCTGACGCCTTGCCGTCACGCGAGCCGTCAGGAGGCCCCTCGGGGTCGATGGTATTCAGTGCCGGTGCCCGCCGGTGAAACAACGGGCTCCCTTTGTGCGCGTATGCGTGCCAAAGGTTTCCGGCCCCAACCACGACACGGGCCGGGTGCGAATGCTGACGCAGCGAACGGCTTTGACGACGGCCTGATCTGCAACAGCCCACAGGTGGTTTTTCTTTCTCTCCAGCCGAAGGCCCGCAGGCCTTCGGTGTGCTGGTCTTGTCTTGTCCTGAAATGCGCTTTCTGCCGAAAGCGGGCCGCCTGCGATTCGGTTTTTCCTGCGACGGCATCCATGCCTCGTGCTCATCCTCACGTCATGAGCTGCTGACGGTCGTCAGCACCATGCCCTGGCAGCCTCGGTCTTCAAGGCTGCAACGCGGTTCGCCGCGCTGACCAAAACCAGTCCGCTTCGCATCGCTTCCGCGGACGCGCGTCCCCATGACGCTGATGCCTTTGTCTTCCACCCATCGGGAGTTCCACGCCCGACGGGACGTGGGTTCCCGGTCCTTCACCAGGAGAGTCCCCATGTCCCTTGCTTCCCCATCGGCGCCGGTGAGTGCGGCACAAGCCCGTGCCGAATCCATCGGCTATCTGACGCTCATCTACACCGGCAAACGCCTGCCGCTGCAAGTGCTGCGCAGCGCCGCCGGCTACTTCATCGGCACGCAGGACGACGAAGGCCCGTCTCGGGAGTCCGTCGAGTATTTCCCGACACATCAATCCGCACAGCAGGCTCTCGACACCGGGGCCTGGATGCAGCGACGCCACCCATGAGTTTCCGGGAGAATTTCCATGAACTCATCATTGCCTCAAGAAGTGCTCGATCAGATCGCGCTGGAGCGAGCACATTTCGCCAACGCGCCGTCAGCGTTCTTTCAAGCCTGGAAACGGGGTGTCGCCATCGCCGGTCCTCGCCTGTTCGGCGACGGCACCCGCGAAGGATGGGAGCGATCCAGCGACAAGTGGGATCTCTGCCCCAAGACCTCCCTGATCAAACGCACCATCGGTGCCATGAGTTCCGGCGAGAAGGTTTTCCTGGCGGCCTTGGTCAGCTTCTACAACTCTCGTGAGGGCGGCGCGCTGCTCAAGCGTTGCGGCGTCGTGGGCCTTGCCGATCTCGGCGGTCTCGATCTGGAACGTCGCAAGGTCATCGCTGGCCTGCTGCTGCACTACAGCGGCTGGTGAGCCGGCCTCGGCACACCACCGTCATCTCTTCCCGCCCCCACGAGGGACATGCGCCCCGCTCGGGGCCATGTCCCGAATCACCATCCTTCGCTGCCTTTTACCGCCCGCCGTCATGGCGGTTTCGCACGGCGCCGGCTGACCGGCTGCCACTTCATCCATTCGCTGGGGTTCAATCCCCGGCAGGGGATTGGTCCAGCCATCTTCTGCTGGAGAAATCCCATGTCCAATCAACTCAACAATCCCTTCATCCGCGGCTACGATGACTTGTCCGTACAGCGATTGCTGGCGATCTCGTATGACGACGATTGCCCGCTGACCTATCTGCCGCTGCATGCCTCGCAGTCGCACCTGCCAGACAGCCAGGTCACGCGCCACCCTTGCATCTTCTGCGACGACTTCGCACTCATCACCGAAGGCCAGGACGTAACCGCCGAGCTGGACGCGCAGTGCCGCAGCCACGGCATCGCCCGCACCGTCGTCTATGCCGTCATGGCCGAAGAATCGGGTCAGCCTCTGCACGTCGGTGACGCCTACTCGGAAGAGGCCGCGCGCGAAATGGTACGTCGCCTACGCTTCGAGACCGGGTCCTACAGCCGCTGCTGGGAAATCAGCTCAGCGCACATCACCGACGAGGCCAGCCGCTATCTGGCCAACCTGGCGGACATCGACACGCCGATCCGGTTTCTGTTCGTTGCCTTTCGCATCCCGTACAGCCCAGCGGTCGGCGTGAAGTTGATCTCCACGCCCTGGACCGATGCGAACCTGCAGTTCGTCGAGGGCATCACCGCCGAGCAGTTGAAGCAGGAACACCGGAAGAAAGGCATGCCGGAGTCCCTGGTCGAAGTGCTCCACCTGGCCGCGCTCGCGGACGTGCGCATGCTGGTCTTCGATGCCGATGCGCCGATCCTCGAAGGACTGATGCTGTACGACGACGAATGACCCCCTCTTGAGCCCCGCGCGGGGCTCTTCTTTTTTGGTGGAACGCGGTGACGGCGCGTTGCTGATTACTGGACGACTGACGCCGACGCTTGCCACACGCTGGACGCATGTTCGCTGGCGTTGCCGGCTGCATGCCCAGGCAGTCGAGACCTTCAAGACTGCGGTGCGGTTCGCTGCACAGGTTGTTTCTTTCTCCGGGCGCATTCCGCGTCCATCCAACTCACCCCAAGGGACAGACCTCCCTTGCGGGCGGGAGTCTCTTGGTTGCCACAAGTAGTTCTCCCATGGATACACAAGCCATCCGCGCGCAGATGCCGACCCTGGTTGTCGGTCATGTGCCTTCCAACGTCCGTTCCTTCAAGTTCAACATCTTCGATGGCCAGCCCAAGGTTTCGACGCTGGGCTTTCACATCGACCCCAAGCCTTTCGAGGGCAAGGTCATCGCCACCACTGACGAAGCCATCGTCGTGAAGACGGGGCGGGCCGAGTTCGCGGTACTCGACCGGGCGCTCGTGACCGAAGTGCCCGACGAGGGCGTCAAGGTGCAGGTTGAGCCCTATGTCAGACGCCGTTTCGACGGCCTGCGCGCGGACACGCCGGAGGAACGCACCGAGTTCGCCAGCGACGGCCAGCCCTACAAGGTGAGGACGCACGTTCTCGGTTCCGCACCGGCGAAGCTGCCGATCCCGGAACCGAGCTGCCCCGAGCTGCAGGAACTGGTCAATCAACTGGAGCAGTTGCCGGCACCTGACCATTTCCGGCGCATCACGCACATGCTGGTCGATGCCGGCGCGCGGGATTTCATCTGCGTCGATCCGGCGCCGGCCAACATCGTCAAGACACCGCCGGCCATCAGCTTCACGGTCGCCACGGCGAAGTTCGACGGGCGCGTCACGGTGCTGTACGAGCGTGGCCCCGACCTCTACGCGTTGGAACTGCACCGCGACGGTGTGCGGGTCGAACGGGTCGATGAGCTGTTCTTCGACTCCCTCGGGGACGCGCTGGAACGGCTGATCGACGACGGGAACTGGCGACGCATCCGCGTGCAGTGCCTGTCCGGCCGCAAGCCCGTCCGCCACTGAAGCCCACTGCTGCTTCCCGTCCTCGTGGCGGGAAGCCCTTCTTTCTGCACTACCGGAGATCTCTCCATGTCTGTTCGATTCAAAGGAACCGAACTGCGGCTTGTGCTCGCCGAAGCGGTCGCCCACCAGTCCCGCGTCATCCTGGTCAAAGATCAGGGCGTGTACTTACTTGCTGAACGCGGCGAGCGGCGGCCCGATGGTCGTCAGAAGATCATCGCCTACGCTGTCGGCTGCAACCCGGACGTCGATCCGTTCGATGGCTGGTGGGAGCTGGCGCGTGTCGAGTTCGGCGGCGATGACTTCGGCGAGTTCCTCGATCCGCAGGACGGCGTATTCGCACGCATCCTGCACAGCGAGGACGACCTCGAAGTGTCCGCGACGGCAACACACCTGTCGCTGCAGGCCGTGGCTCCCACAGCACACGGCAACTGATCATTTCCCGCATCACCTGCCCCCGCTACGGGGGCTTCTTTTTGCGGCCCCGCAAACATCTGCCGACGCAGGAAGCGAGATAGCCCGCCTTCCACCAATGCGGGCACTGGCAAGTACCGATTGCGACTCGCGCGGGAGACGTTCCGGCGACACGCTCCCTGCCATGTTCCGCTGACTTTTCGTCAGCAGCATGCCCAGGTCGTCACGATCTTCAAGACGACGGCGCGGTTCCGACCGCGTTGATCACTCCAGTTCGCACCGGCATCCACGCGCGAACGGCCATCGGTTTTTCGATGGTGATGCCACAACGCTGTTCCACCAACCCACGCGGGGGTTCCACACCTTCCCCGCCTGGGTCGGGTGTGTCTCCGCCTTTTTGTTCTTAGGAGATTCACCATGACCACTTCATCCGAAAAGTCCTACTTCGATCTGCACATCACCGGCCTCGGGTATCTCAATCGCATCCGCGAAGTGAAGCCCAAGAAAGGCGATTCCTTCCTGGCCTGCGACATCGCAGCGCTCAACGGTTCCAGCGATAACGTCTCGTATGTGCGCTTCGACGCGCGCGTATCGGGTACGGAAGCGCAGCATCTGGTTCGTCGCTGCAACAACGCCGTCGAGGCCAAGAAGAAGGTGATGATCGGGTTCCGTCTGGGCGACCTGTGGACCGACATCTTCACCTACACCAAGGGGAATAACGCCGGCAAACCCGGCGTCAGCCTCAAGGTCCGCCTGCTGTTCATCAGTTGGATCAAGGTCGATGGCCAGCTCGTCTACAAGGCCGAGCCCAAGCCGACCGATGACGACGCGCGCGAGTCGGACGTCCCCGCGACGACCGAAGCCCCTGCCGCACAGGAAGCCTCTGCGCCGGAGCCCACCCAGCCCGCTGCTGAAGCTGCCAACGACACCGCTGCCGATGTCCCCGCATTGGCCGTTGCCGAGTCGTTCTGATCCGCAAGGCCCCATCCGCTGGGGCCTTGTCTTTCCTTTCGCGCCCACCTGTCACCGACATCTCCCGGTCGGCGGCAGATGATCGCCCACTCATCTGCAGGAGACCTTCATGATTACCCTTCCCGGCCAACTGGCCATCAAGACCATCCACGGCAGAAACGGCGACTTCAATGTCGGCCGCTTGGTCACCTCCATCGGCGAGTTCGTGGTGAAGAACGCCGAACTTGATCAGTACAGCGAGGGCAAGTACGACGGTGATTTCGTCGTCGCCGAGATTCGCCCTGCGACGTACAACGCGAACGGTCGCATGGTCATCGAGATCCGCGCCCATCTGGGCGGGATGACGCTATCCAGCATCGACGCCTTGAGCCGCGACGAAGCCCGCCGGCTGAGTCCGCAAGAAGTCGATCCGATCGACGAGGAAACGCAGGTGTCCGCACCGGCAACGCCCAAGGCCAAGCCGAAGGCGAAGTCGCGCAGCCCGCGTGATCCCCTGGTCGATACCACGCCGTTCGGCAACGAACCGGCTGCCGCGTCCACTTCGGCCTCGAACGAAGACGCAACGCTGTTCGGCGCGCTCTGGCCGCTGGGCGAAATCGTCAAGCTCGATTCGACCGTGGACCGTCGTGTGCTGCGTGAGCAACGCGATCGTCTCGATGCGCTGGGTTACGAGTTCGCTCCGCTGTCCCAGGACTGGCACCTCAAAGCTGCCTGATCCATCTGCCGCCTTGTGCGGTATTCCGCCACCCGCCGGGGTTCTCCCCGACGGGAGGACTCCGGCCCTTGTCACAGGAGAACATCCAATGGGCTGGACTTTTGTTCGTACATCGCGCGATCAGTTGATCCGCGAGCTGGTCGCACCGCAGGAAACCGAGCGCGCTCGCAGCGAGGTCATCGATCACGTTCTCAACGGCAAAGTGCTGTGGACCGTGGTTCGCGTCACCGCAAAGCAGGCGGGCATCATGAACCTCGCTGCCAGCGAATCCATCTGCATCATCGGCTGCAACCTGCTGGAAAGCGCCGACTTGGAGTGGGGCTACAAGTCCCTCGATGAGTCCGAGCATCCGTACTACTACTCGTGCCCGCTGCGCTATCTCGACATGGCGCCGCCGCAATGCGCCGAATGGCGCGAACGCGTGCGTCACTTCCACGCGAGCCGCGCTGCCTAGCGGCACGCATCTTCCTTCACCCAACCGGGGCATCACCGCCCCGAGGGCAGTGGTCGCTCCTTCACTTCCAAGAGGACACCACCATGCCCGCATCTTCTTCCACGAAACCGCTGTACCGCATCGACGAATGCCCCGACCTCATGACCGACGCCTGCGTCGGTGACGAACAGGGCCATCTCGTCTTTCTCTCGATCTGGGCGCGTGATACCGCCGTCCAGGAGTTCCTCGCTCGTCTGACCCTGGGCCGCGATGAGCAGGGGCTGGATCAGTTCCACGTCGTCACCGAGGGTGCCTCCATCCCGGTTTTTGTCGGCAACGTCGAAAACCTGGAGAAGCGCAGCACCCGCGTCTATCGGCGCACGCTGTTCGGTTCGCTGACCAACGTGTGGCTGTTCGACCGTCGCTGCGTGAAGCCCGACAAGGCCAATGCCAGCGCACTTGCCCTGCTGCCACGCGACTCCGCTCACCGGCTCGACCGGCTGTGGACGCTGACACAGGACACCTGTCCGTTGCCCTTGCTCGACCACTGGCGCGACATCGTGCTGGAGCTGTTGCAGTCACGGCAGATGCTGAGCCGTCTTCCCCTGGCCTTCGGGCCACTGGAAGGCCATCGGCTGGCCCTCGACGTAGCGGCGCTGACCCAGGCGCTGGGCGATCTGATCCGCAACGGCGTGCTCAACGCTTCGCAGTACGAACTGGCCTCGAACGCACCGCTTCGGCGCGTGGCTTGAGCCATCCCCACGGGCATGCGGGCGATGCGTGCCCGCTTTCCTTCATCCATCCATCAGGAGCATTCCATGGCACTCATGTTTCCGCGCCTTGCGCGCAATTTCGTCAAGAACGGTTATTTCCCCACCGATGAACCCACGCTCGAAAGAGCGCTTGCCGCACTGACACCCGCTGCCGGGCCGATGTGCATTCTCGATCCCTGCGCCGGCGAAGGCGTGGCGATTGCCGAAGCTGCCCATGTCCTCGGGCGTGAGCAGGTTCAGGCGTTCGCTGTCGAGTACGACGCCGAGCGTGCGCGCCACGCCCGGCGACTGGTCGATCGCTGCATTCACGGTGATTTGATGGACACGCTGATCAGCCGGCAGAACTTCGGTCTGCTGTGGCTCAACCCGCCGTATGGCGATCTCTCGAAGGACGTGAACGGCAACATCGGCTATCAAGGCCAAGGCCGCGCCCGGCTGGAGAAGCTGTTTTATCAGCGTGCGCTGCCGCTGCTTCAGTACGGCGGTGTGCTGATCTTCATCGTGCCGTTCTACGTGCTCGATGCCGAGCTGGTCGGATGGCTGACACGCCATTTCGCCGATCTGCGCATCTACCATGCGGTGGAGAAGCAGTTCAAGCAGGTGGTGATCTTCGGTCGGCGCGTTCGCCAGCGCGACCAGACATCGGAGTCGGCCAAGGCCACGCGCGGCCTGCTGCTGCAGATCGGGCAGGGCGATGCCGAGGCCGAGGAATTGCCGGTCGAATGGCCGTTCCTGCCGTACACCGTCCCTGCCAGTCCATCAGAGCCGGAGCATTTCTACCGCGTGACGATGGAGCCCGAGCAGTTCACCGATGAAGTTGGTCGGCTGCAAGGACTCTGGCCGACGCTCGATACGCACCTGGGCGCCGCACAGCAGTTGCTGCGGCCACCGGCGCGGGCGTTGTCGCACTGGCATCTCGCCCTGGCTCTGGCCGCGGGCGCGATCTCCGGCGTGGTGAAGTCCAAGGCTGGACGGCTGTTGGTCGTGAAAGGTGATACCCACAAGGAGAAGACTCTCCAGACGGAATACACCGAGCGCGATGACGGCTCTGTGGCCGAGACACGCATCCTCACCGACAAGTTCGTGCCGGTCATCCGTGCATGGGATTTGACGCTCGGCTCCCCGACCAAGGGAGAAGTGCTGACCATCCGCTGATCGCTGTTCCCTGACGGTTCGCCGTCGTTTTCATCCACCCACCGGGTCACATCGCCCCGATGGGGTGCTGTGGCCCCTTCGTTCTTCAAGGAGGCATCACCATGGCACACGAAGCACTTCTCATCAGTGTTGTTTCCCAAGCGCAATTTCCGCCCGGTCATGTGGTCATGACGACTGGCGTCGATGAACTGGTCCAAGAGGGCCGGCTCAACCCCAGCTCCTACCTGCGTCGCCACCTCAGTGGCGACTGGGGCGATCTCGACGACTGCGACAGGCGTTTCAACGATGCCGCGTTGAAGTCCGGAGAGGATCGGCTGTTCTCGTCCTACCAGGTCACGCCCGACCTGAAGCTCTGGATCATCACCGAATGGGATCGCAGCGTGACCACGCTGCTGTTGCCCAGCGAATACTGATCCGCATCCAGCGGCCTCGCGCCGTTCATTTCTTCCCACCCAGGGGCATGTCACCGCCCCGCAGGGGAGGTGCATGCCCCATTTTCTTTGGAGCATCACCATGTCCCTCGATCTTGAAGCTGTTCCCGATACCGCTGTGCAGGGCGACCTGCTCGAAGCGGCCGCTTCTTCACTCACGCTTAGCCTGCAGGATTTCGTATCCGAGTTCGGCGACGAACTGCTCGATTCTCTCAATCGCGCCAATCCACCGGTCTACACCGGACAGGCGCGGACACATCGCCAAACCATCGTCGCCAATCTCAAGCGCAAGCTGTTCCCTGCGCAAGCCGATGTGGTCCACGCCGTTACCGAGCTGCTGATTGATCGTGGCGAACGTGCCGCGATCGTCAACGGCGAAATGGGTTGCGGAAAGACGACGGTAGGCATTGCCACCGCCGCCGTGCTCAATGCCGAAGGCTACCGTCGCACGCTGGTGCTCTCACCACCCCACTTGGTCTACAAGTGGCGGCGGGAAATCCAGGAAACGGTAGCCGGCGCGAAAGTCTGGGTGCTCAACGGCCCGGACACGCTGGTCAAGCTGCTGAAACTGCGCGAGCAGTTGGGCGTGCCGGCACAAGGCCAGGAGTTTTTCGTCCTGGGCCGCGTGCGGATGCGGATGGGATTCCACTGGAAGCCTGTCTTCACCCGGCGGCGCACACCTCACGGCGACGTGGGGGCGTGTCCCGACTGCAGCCATGTCATCACCGACCTCGACGGCGAGCCGATCAACCCGGTCGAACTCGAAGCCGAGGAGTCCCGCCGCAAGTGCAGCCACTGCAATGCACCGCTGTGGTCGTTGATCCGTCCCAGAGGCTTGTCCGCCAGTGACCAGTCCTCCGCCGTGCTCAAGGCTCTGAAGCGTATTCCGACGATTGGCGAAGTCACCGCGCAGAAGCTGATGCAGAAATTCGGTGATGCGTTCCTCGCGTCGATGCTCGGGGACAACATCCACGAGTTCATCAACCTGATGGACGACCGCGGCGAGCTGGTCTTCTCGGACCGGCAAGCGCATCGCATGGAACGTGCGATGGCCAACATGGAGTTCGGCTTTGGCGAGGGCGGCTACCAGCCGTCCGAGTTCATCAAGAGGCAGCTTCCCCAAGGCACGTTCGACCTGCTCATCGCCGACGAGGCGCACGAGTACAAGAACGGCGGTTCCGCACAGGGCCAGGCCATGGGCGTGCTGGCAGCGAAGTCTCGCAAGACCTTGCTGCTCACCGGAACCCTCATGGGGGGATACGGTGATGACGTGTTCTATCTGCTGTTCCGCGCCTTGCCTGGGCGGATGATCGAAGACGGCTACCGGCCGACCAAGAGCGGCAGCATGACGGCGGCGGCGATGGCGTTCATGCGCGACCACGGCGTGCTCAAGGACATTTATTCCGAGAGCACCGGCACGGCGCACAAGACGGCCAAGGGCACCAAGGTATCGGTGCGCACGGTCAAGGCACCGGGCTTCGGTCCGAAGGGCGTGTTGCGTTGCGTCCTGCCGTTCACGGTCTTTCTCAAGCTCAAGGACATCGGCGGCAACGTCCTGCCGCCGTACGACGAAGAGTTCCGCGAAGTTGCGATGGACACGGCGCAAGCCGCGGCCTACCGCGATCTGTCGGGGCGTTTGACCGCTGAGCTGAGGCAAGCCTTGGCGAAGCGCGATACGACCTTGCTGGGCGTCGTCCTCAACGTGCTGCTGGCTTGGCCGGATTGCTGCTTCCGGTCGGAGACGGTGACGCATCCGCGCACGCGCAACACCTTGGCGTTCGTTCCGGCTCAGTTCAACGAGCTGGAGGTGATGCCCAAAGAACGCGAGCTGATCGAGATCTGCAAGCAGGAGAAAGCAGCGGGTCGCAAGACCCTGGTCTATTCGGTCTACACCGGCACGCGCGATACCACGTCGCGTTTGAAGGTGCTGCTGGAGCAGGAAGGCTTCAAGGTGGCGGTGCTGCGCGCAAGCGTGGATGCCTCCCGCCGGGAAGACTGGATCGCCGAACAGCTCGATCGCGGCATCGACGTACTCATCACCAATCCGGAGCTGGTGAAAACCGGCCTGGACTTGCTGGAGTTCCCGACCATCGTGTTCATGCAGTCCGGCTACAACGTGTACTCGTTGCAGCAGGCGGCGCGCCGCTCATGGCGCATCGGCCAGAAACAGGCGGTGAAGGTGATCTATCTCGGCTACGCCAACACCTCGCAGATGACCTGCCTGGGGCTGATGGCCCGGAAGATCATGGTGTCGCAGAGCACGTCGGGAGACGTGCCCGAGTCCGGGCTTGATGTCCTCAACCAAGACGGCGACTCGGTGGAGGTGGCACTGGCGCGGCAGTTGGTGCATTGAAGCTTTTGAGAGTCCACGGCCCTCGGGCCGTGGACTTTTTCTTGCATTGGATTGGCGATTGAAGAACGGGATGATGTAGTCGCTGGTGGAAATACCAAGCCCGAGCTCGAGAACAATGGCACCTGCGTTGTCAGTACAAATTACGGAGCGCAGAGACGCGCACTCCGCTGCCCTCTCGGTTCCAATGTGGCGCAATGCGTCTTGGTCGTTCGTCAAAAGAGCATTGAAGAGTGCATCGGCAACGGGAGTTGGAGCCATTTGGGGTATCTGGCTAACGGAGGACGGCGGAAGGGTGATGCAGGCTTCCCGCCGAGCAGGACAAATCCTCAGTAAGGAACACGGGCCTTTCGTTCCTTTTCCCGCAATTCTTGGTCGAGGGGCGGGTCGTAGATCAGTTCCGGTTGTACCTCCGGGAACCACGCCCACTTCAGCGCGGCACCGACGTACAGCAGCATGGCGCCGATGACTTCAGGCGCCCAGGCCCCCAGGACGTCGACAAAAGCGCCGACCAGTCCGATGCCGCCGGATATGCTCCGGGCGAAGAGCCAATCGGCCAATGCCGCCAGCAAGGTAGCGGCCATCAGTTGACCTATACGTTCCCGCGTCAGCCTATCGGATAGCCTGATTTTTTGCTCCGCTTCGTAGATGCGCAGCAGAAAGTCGCTGTTCTGATGCAGTGCCAGATCCCGGAAGGCGCAAGCTGGCACCCGTCCCAAGGGCCGCTGGAAGGGGCGATCATCGGACGAGCGGAGAAAGGCCGGCATCCATCCCCAAACCATCGCACCGAGCGGACGCAGCACGATCACGATGAAGGGAGCCACGATCGCAACTGTGAAGCTGAAAGCAGCAACGAGAACGGCAATCAAGCCAAGGTCACTCAACAGCGCCATGTCATTCGTCGACCACTGCAGAAGGCCGTGTTTGTTGCGGACGAGCATGACCGCGTCGACAAACAGGACGAGGCAGAGAGCCCGCAGCGCCCATTGAATCTCCCAAGCTCGCTCCAGGACGCCAAGTCCTTTCTCGAGAGCAGATGTTCCATTCTCCACGCCTTCTTTTGTTGCCATTGTTGTTCCTTTGATTTGATGTGTCATAAGAATCGCGGTGACTCTGCCCTCTGCTTCTAAGAGGGCTTCCCGTAATTCGTATTAATAGCGTCGGCCGCAGCCTTGTTCTGTGATGGTGACAGCGGTTCTCCACCGGGATGACACATGCTGCCTTATTCATCACCTGCCGCCTGTCTCTTCGTAGTATTCGCCACTCTGCAATCCGGCTGTGCGACAACCACCGCATTGCCTCTCGCTACCGAAGCAACTACGCATCGAAAGGCGCCGGCAGCGAATTGGAAAGAGGTGGCGATCCCAGTAGTCCGCTATGGACGCTACACACTGGTCGAACTCGTACCGGAATCGGCGCAACGCAACCTGTTGCAGCAAGTGATCGATGTGGCGATCCCGTCCCTGCCCCAGGTCACCGTCGGAGATGCTCTCCGGCACGTTTTGTTGCGGTCGGGCTACAGGCTCTGCGATGCAGCTGACGCTGCTTCGCTCTACGCATTGCCGCTGCCTGCTGCGCACGCACTTCTGGGGCCGCTGATGGTGCGCGACGCATTGCTGACGCTGGCAGGCCCCACCTGGCAGTTGTCGGTGGATGAGCGGAGTCGTCAGATTTGCTTCAGCTCCTACGGTGAATCCGCCGCATCCAACATCTCGACCGGTGCCATCGTATCCGCCGCGGCAATACCAGAACCTCTGCCAATCGAAAGCCCGCCAGCGTCCTCAGCGTCACCGGTTGGTATCGGAGCGACGACAGCCATTCCGGAGCGGTCGTTCCGCGTGCTCGGCACGGAACTGCGTGGTGGCAAACGCGTATTGTCGGTCAGGCCCAAACCCGGCGAGTCACTCGCGGCGACACAGTTGCTGGGTGAGGGCGACACGATCGGTGACTGGCGCTTACTGTCGATCGATGGTCGCACCGCGCTGTTCGACGTGAATGGCCTGCGTGTCCGCGTTGCTCTGCCGTAGGAAACCGCGATGCTGCTGCGCCTGACGATCGCCGTCACCGCGCTATTCGCGGCCGTCGCGGCTTTTGCGCAGCCAAACTCGGTGGCGAACGCGCGGATCACCTCTACTCAGGCGCGGCCGAGTGCCGATGCCGGGCTGGACGAGCGGCGCGCGCGCGATTGGGGACTCCGCACCGAGGAGTGGGCGCGCTACCGGGAGCTGATGGAAGGCCCGCTTGGCGTGTATTCGCCCCAGCTCGATCCGCTCACTGCGCTGGGCATCGAGGCGCACAGCGACGAGGGACGCAGGCGCTACGCGGAGCTGCAAGTGCGAATGGAGGCCCGGCGCGTCGAGAAGCTGATCGCCTACCAGCGCGCCTATGACGCCGCATGGCAGCGCCTCGCCCCCGGCCAGCCGCGTGTGAACCTGCCCGGCGCGAAGGTGCCGGCTTCCGGCAACACCGGCTCCGGGCGTTTGGCGGTGTTCATCAAGGCCGACTGCCCGCCGTGCGCGCAGCGCATACAGCAGTTGCAGGCCGCCGGCACCGCCTTCGATCTCTACATGGTCGGCAGCCGCCAGGATGACGCGCGCGTCCGGCAGTGGGCCAGTCAGGCGGGCATCGATCCGGCCAAGGTGCGCGCCCGCACGATCACGCTCAACCACGATGCGGGGCGCTGGCTGTCGCTTGGCCTGCCCGGCGAGCTGCCGGCCGTGGTGCGCGAGGTGAATGGCCAATGGCAGCGGCATTAGAGCCGCCGCGCCGTCGCGCCATTCGCGGCGCCTGCATCGTGCTGCTGCTCTGCACCAGCGGCTGGACCCTGACCGCGCTGGCGCGGGACGTGACGCCGCCCGCCTATCAACTGGCGGCCCAGCACGCAGGCGTGCCGGCCGCAGTGCTGTACGCGGTGGCCTTGCAGGAGAGCGGCGCCACGCTGCGCGGTCGCCTGGTGCCTTGGCCGTGGACGCTCAACGTCGCCGGCACACCGCTGCGCTATGGCACCCGCGCCGAAGCCTGCGCAGGGCTGCACAAAGCACTCGCCCGCACACCCGCCAACCGCATCGACGCCGGACTCGGCCAGGTCAATCTCGGCTATCACGCGCATCGCTATGCACGGCCCTGCGATCTGCTGGACCCGTACCGCAACCTCGCCATCGCCGCGGAAATCCTGCATGAGCAGCACACGCCGGGCGAGGACTGGCTGCTCGCCATCGGCCGCTATCACCGGCCGGCCGGCGGGGAACCAGCGGCGCGCTATCGCCGCGACGTGCATCGCCACCTGATCCGCGTTCTCGGCCCCGGTGTTCCGGTTACGACCCTCCAGGCCACCACACCATGAACCGCATCGTCGTCACCGCTGCTGCAATCGAGCTGCTGTTCGCTGCGACGGCTTACGCACAGACCGCCTCCGCGCCGCTGATCGTCGTCGAAGATCGTGGTGGCGTTTCTGCACTGCCGTACTACCGGCCGCTGAACCCACAGCCGGATCGCGCCACGCCATCTGGATCGATGCCGCTGCCCCGCGTGGACAGTGCGACCGATGCCGAGGCCGCCATGCTGCCGGTTCGCTCGGCACACCTGTCGCCGGGCGACGTGCCGCGCCGCCTTATCCGCGCGCCGGGCCTGACGCCGCTGTTCCTGATCGGTGACGACGCGCGCTCGCGCGTCTGGCTGCAGAAACGGCAGGACGCACTGCGCGAACTGCATGCCGCGGGGCTGGTGGTCGATGTGGAGTCGATGGCGGCGCTGACGGCTTTGCGCCGCATGGCGCCCGGCCTGCCGCTCTCTCCGGCCTCCGGCGATGACTTGGCGCAGCGCCTGGGCCTGCGTCACTACCCGGTGCTCATCACGTCCACCGGCATCGAGCAGTGAGATGGCGCAGCCGCACACGGTGGAAGTCCTGCTGCGTCCCGCGGTGGAGCTGTACACCGTGGCGGTCTGCGCCGGCGCCGCGCTTCTGTGCCTGGCGGCACCGTGGGCGCTCGCGCTGAATCCGCTGCTGGGCCTCGGTTCGGCGCTGGCCTTCCTGAGCTTCGGTGCGATTCGCCTGCGTGATGCGCTGGCGATCCTGCGCTACCGCCGCAACATCCGCCGTCTGCCGCGCTACGTGATGACCAGCCGCGACGTGCCGGTCAGCCAGCAGCGGCTATTCGTCGGGCGCGGCTTCAAATGGGAACAGCGACACACGCACCGACTGATGCAGACCTACCGGCCGGAGTTCCGCCGCTATGTCGAGCCGACGACGATCTACCGTGTAGCGCGACGGCTGGAGGAACGTCTGGAGTTCGCGCCTTTTCCGCTCTCGAAGCTGGCACGGGCGCTGGCCTGGGACAGTCCGCTCAATCCGGCACGGCCGCTGCCGCCGGTGGGTGGGCAGCCGCGCTTGCACGGCATCGAGCCGCACGAGATCGACGTGACGCTGCCGCTGGGCGAGCGCGTCGGCCATTCGCTGGTACTCGGCACGACGCGCGTGGGCAAGACGCGCCTGGCCGAGCTGTTCATCACCCAGGACATCCGGCGCAAGGTCAACGGCCAGCATGAGGTGGTGATCGTCTTCGATCCGAAGGGCGATGCCGACCTGTTGACGCGCATGTACGTGGAAGCCAAGCGCGCGGGACGCGAAGGCGAGTTCTATATCTTTCACCTGGGCTGGCCGGACCTCAGTGCGCGTTACAACGCGGTGGGCCGCTTCGGTCGGATCAGCGAAGTCGCCACGCGCATTGCGGGGCAGCTTTCCGGCGAAGGCAACAGCGCCGCGTTCCGCGAGTTCGCGTGGCGGTTCGTCAACATCATCGCTCGTGCATTGGTGGAGCTGGGACAGCGACCGGACTACCTGCTGATCCAGCGCCACGTCATCAATATCGACGCGCTGTTCATCGAATACGCCCAGCACTACTTCGCCAGGAACGAGCCGAAAGCCTGGGAGGTCATCGTCCAGCTCGAAGGCAAGCTCAACGAGAAGAACATCCCGCGCAACATGATCGGGCGCGAGAAGCGTGTCGTCGCGCTCGAACAATACCTGTCGCAGGTACGCGTCTACGACCCGGTGCTAGATGGTCTGCGCAGTGCCGTGCGCTACGACCGGACGTACTTCGACAAGATCGTGGCGAGCTTGTTGCCTCTGCTGGAAAAGCTGACGACCGGCAAGATCGCGCAACTGCTCGCGCCGAACTACTCCGATCTGTCCGACCCGCGTCCGATCTTCGATTGGATGCAGATCGTGCGTAAGCGGGCTGTCGTCTACGTCGGACTCGATGCGCTCTCCGATGCCGAAGTGGCGGCAGCGGTTGGCAACTCGATGTTTTCCGATCTCGTTTCCGTCGCGGGGCACATCTACAAGTTCGGCATCGATGACGGACTGCCCGGCGCGGCGGTGAACACCAGGCTGCCGATCAACGTCCACGCCGACGAGTTCAACGAACTCATGGGCGATGAGTTCATCCCGATGGTGAATAAAGGCGGCGGCGCGGGCGTGCAGGTGACGGCCTACACGCAGACTCTGAGCGACATCGAAGCCCGCATCGGCAATCGCGCGAAGGCTGGCCAGGTGATCGGCAACTTCAACAATCTGTTCATGCTGCGCGTGCGCGAGACCTCCACCGCCGAACTGCTGACGCGCCAGTTGCCCAAGGTCGAGGTCTATGCGACGGCCTTGATGAGCGGCGCCACCGACAGCTCCGACCCTCGCGGCAATACTGCCTTCACATCCAACACCCAGGACCGCGTCACCAGCAACAGCGTGCCGCTGATCGAGCCGGCGCACGTCGTGGCGCTGCCCAAAGGGCAGTGCTACGCGCTGATCGAGGGCGGCACGCTCTGGAAGGTTCGGATGCCGCTGCCGGCCCCCGACGCCGACGAGGCGATGCCGAAGGATTTGCAAGAGCTGGCCGGCTACATGCGTCAGCACTACGTCGAGGGCGGTGATTGGTGGGAGAACCAGAGCATCTCCGATATGCAGGACAAGGCGCTGCCCGATGACCTGCTGGACGATTTCAAACAGATGGCCGCCGCTGAAGAGGCCGGAGCATGAGCGATCCGGCCGTCGCAACGCAGCGCCAGCAGCAACAACAGCAGGGATTGATCGCCAGTCTCATCACGCTGCCATTCCGCTTCTTCGGCGTGCTGTGCGGATCGCTGCTGTTGTGCATCGTGATCGAGTGCGTCGGCATGCACATCTTCTGGCCTGAACAAGGATGGCATCACGCCCGGGGCATGCTGCATTACGAGCTGGATCAGCTATCGGACCACTTCACGCGCAGCGCACTGGTGCAGGAGCCGGGGCGCACCGCGCACCGGATCGTCGAGCGGGGCTACGACTGGCTGTTCGTGAAGAGCGGCCTGCTGGAGTGGATACGTGATGCCTCGGCGCAAGCCGGCGCCGGCAGCATTCGTCCGAGCAAGGACTTCCGCTACTACCTGGGACAGGTCTACGTGCACCTGGAGAGCTACCTGATCGCATCCGCCTATACGGCACTCGTCTTCCTCGTGCGGCTGCTGGTGCTCTGCCTGACGTTGCCGCTGTTCCTGATGACCGCCTTCGTCGGCCTGGTGGACGGGCTGGTGCGCCGGGACGTCCGCCGCTTCGGCGCGGGCCGCGAATCAGGCTTCATCTATCACCGGGCCAGAGCGAGTCTGGTGCCGCTGGCCCTGCTGCCGTGGGTGACGTATCTGGCGTTGCCGGTCAGCGTGAATCCGCTGCTGATTCTGCTGCCGAGCGCCGCGCTGCTCGGCGTGGCGGTGTGCATCGCTGCGGCGACGTTTAAGAAGTACCTTTAAGACTGCCGTCTGACCTCCCCCGGGTAGTAAGCACATGGCCTCGATTGGAAATTGGCATCTCGGAAGCGGCAGATCACGAGGGGCGGCAATGTGCCAGAAGCAGCCGGTCGCTTACTGCCGGCATCGTGATCAAAGTAGCGGACAGGGATCGCTTGCCGGCGTCAGAATCGTGGCGTGATTCATTGCCCGGGTGACTGCGACTCGCAGCGCTAGCGAAGACTGGGCAATTTCTCCGTCGGTTGCCTTGGCGCGGACAATCCGGTGTGCGTACATCCCCTCAAAGACAACAACCTCTGAAAATTCCTTGCCCTTCGACTTATGAATGGTCATAACGTGGATGCCCCGCCAGTCTTTAACGCTCGCAGAAAAATGCTCTTGCAGTAGAGCGTCGCGGACAGCAGCAGAGGCGCCTTTGTAGCTGCCATGTTGACGCCAGATTTCACTCAACCTTGAGCGCAGCGTCGCTCCCTTGTGCAGCAGGCGTAGATAGCGAGCGTCCTCCGAGATCTGCTGGTATTCCTGCACACCGGAGTCGCTCAGCAGTCGTCGTACCGTCAACCAATCGGCCTCCGGGTCACCGGTCAGCACCAAGCCCAGCCGCGCAGTCGCGATGCTCGTTGCCCCTGCGACAACCCTCTGTCTCTTGGCGCCGCGGACATTCCCGGACTGAAGAAACGTGCCAAGAGCACCGACGAGGGTAAGATCGGCTTGAGGTGTAGGGTCATTGCCGCGACGGCCGCGAATGTGCTGGCAGAGATCGCTGATCAGCCGCGGAGACAGGTCGGCGACGGTTCCACCTTCCAACAACATAGCGATGAATCCTGCCGCTAACGCTGGCGCTTCGGCGTCGAGTGCGACGTCGTGCCCCAGAGATGGTAGTCGGTCGGTATTGGCGCTCAAATACTCCGATGCCTGGATCATTAATTTCCTGGTCGGCACGAGTATCGCCAGCGACCATCCTTTAGGATCGGCTTTTATCACAGCCCTCAAACGGGCCAGCACCGATGTCTTCAGCGGATACAGGGCATTCATGCCTTGGTAGTAACCATAACGGGCAATGGATACGTCGGTGTACGCCTTGCCTTTGTTGGCGCCCCGTATCAGATCGTTGCCGAAGATGACGATGTCCTTGCCGTCACTGCGATGGTTTTCGTCCGCGAAATCGAAGATGCTTGGACCGAACGCCTCGGCAAATTCCCCGATTCGCTTGGGGTCGGCGCCGCGGAACTCGTAAATCCGCTGCTCGGCGTCGGCCAAGGCAATCAACCGGCTGGCCGAGCCCAGCGTTTTAATGAACTCCCACTCGGCCGGATTGGTGTCCTGGAATTCATCCAGGATGATCAGCGGATAGGCGTCGCTGATGATGTGCCTGAGCGCCTGGCTGCGGGTCAGCAATGACGCAGCCGTTTCCGCGAACAGGTCGAAATGCAGAATGCCGTCCTCATCAAAGAGTCGTTTCTTTTCGACTTCGCGAGCGGTCTTATCCGGGATATCGGCGAGGTGCGCCGCGGCTTGTGGTGGCGGCAGCAGTTCGATCAGGCCGCGCATGCATATCAGGTATCCGTGGCTTCGAAGCAGCTTCCAGATGAACCCGTGATAGGTGTTGATCTCAAGCAAGTCCTTGGCATCTCTGCCGACGAGCTTGCCCGCGTGCTGCGCAACCCGCGCAATCGTTGCTCGCGCGAAGCTCAGGAACAAGATCTTTTGCCCGCGCTGCAGTTTCCCGGGCGCCGTCTCCGCCGCCGCTTTGAGCAGCGCGATAGTCGTTTTGCCTGAACCGGGACCGCCAAGAACCAGCAGGTTGCCGTCAGCAGCAAGCAAATCCTTGCGCTTCTGCGACAGATCTTTGATCTCAGCCATGACTACACGATGATCGGTATCGATGGCGGTAGTGACGGCGGGGGTGACGGAGCCGGTGCTGGCGGGTGTGCCGGTGGTGGCGGCTCACAGATGCCCTGAATAGCGAGAAGCGCGTCGACGATGTAGGGCGGCATCTCTGCTCGAACACATTCCATGAGCAGATCAGCTGCAGCACCGGAGCCCTTTGCCCATTTCAAATATTCGATCATCGGCGCTATCAAAACCGGTGGGACGGCGGCGATAACTGGGGGCGGCAGGTGATTGGGCCATTCATTGTTCGCGAGCAGATCGGCCGCGAAGCGCAGCACTGCGGCAGTTGCGGTGCCCTGCAGTAAGGTCTGTTCAAAACCATGGCCCGGCCCTTCGAACCGGTGGTCGATGGCCGACTCGATTTGAGCTTTTTGCGGATCGACCTGCTGGTCATACACAGCGAAGACCGTCTTACCGAGGCTACGAAAGTAGGCACCCAATATGGGGATCTGCGAATCGGTCTCCGCGTTGATCACCGCAACTCCAAGTGAGTCCAGAGACCTAAATTCGTCTGGATGCAGATCGCGCAGCCGCTTCGCCGCCGCAGGGAAAGCGTCGTATTCAGTCTTGCCTTCTACGATCAGCACGCGGCGCGCCAGCAGCGTCTCGCAAAAGCGCCGCCGAAATTCCTCTTTGTACCGCTTTGGCTTCACCGGCAATAACGCCGGTACTGAGCTGATAGTCCCGCCGTCACGTTGAAGAACGAGAACCTGGTCTGGCGGGAATTCTTCGAGGACATATGGGGAATGTGACGTAAAAATTGCTTGAGCCGACTTTGAGCGGACGCTTTCGATGATCCGTTTTTGAGCGTGAGGAGGGATCGCGATCTCGGGCTCCTCCATCGCGAAAATCACGTTGCTCTTTAACTCGGCGATCATCGAGAGCAAGGCCAGAACTAGGGTGTTGATGGTCCCGGTTCCTTGGTGCTGGAAGGGGGCTGCGTATTCAGTGCCGTCCTCCCGCAAGCTGCCTGTGCCCATGAAAACCGTCAGTGATTTTCGCAGCGCTTCACGAGTTAAATCAGACACGCGCATGTGCGGGTTATTGGCCCACTCCGCCGGCACGAACTCCCGGACAGCGGCCTGCACGCTCGACAGAATGTCCTTGATGCCGAGTTCTTCGCTTTCTGCCACAGGCAGCACCCGCAACTGCGCCAGGACGTCTTCCCACATTTTTAGCTGCTTGTCCTGTAGTCGCAGAATGATGTCGAGCAGAGAACCCCTCTCCAAGCTGAGCGCCCGGCTGCCGGTGCGCAGCGTGCGCAGGTAGAGGAATCCGCAGAGACGTTTGTCGACCGTCTTGAAGCCGTCCCGGCTATCGTCCTCTTTCTTGGGGGATGCAAAGTAGGTCGTGCCGGCGAAGTCGTCCTCGTCCTTGTCATAGAGGCCTTCGAAGATGACGCGCAACGCTGGCTGGACGTTTGGCGCGTCAGTGCCTTCGGGTGGTGGCGTGGAGATCAACTCGTTTTCTGCGAGCTTCCACCACTCCAGGTGGTCTCTAAAGTGACGAAGCTGTTCGGCACTGAGATCGACAATCACTACCTCGTTTTCGATCGCGACCGCGTTCCCGTTCGCATCGACATACAAGCCGGCGTGGAAATCATGCTCATCGACTGGCGGTCGGCGATTGAGCCGCTCGGGTCCCAAAACGAGATCGATCGCTTCAAGGACCGTGGACTTGCCGATATTGTTGTCGCCAACCAGAACCGCGTGAGCTGGCAGCAGTATGTGGCCGTTCCGGATGCCACGAAAATTCTTGATCGAAACCCGTACGATTCTTATGGCTGTTCCCCCTAAATCCTACCGCCATTATTGGCATGTGGCCCACAGGGGATAGTCGCTCGAAATGTTGCGAATGTCTCTTTCGGGCTGGTTGGAGTGGGTCAGTCCGGCCAAGCATCAAGCGATAGTTATCGGCGCATACATACCTTTGTAGACGGGCGGCCGGGCGACGTCGGCGTTTGCATGCGAACCGGCCTACCCATCCGCCTCGCATTGGGGGGAGCGCTCGACTACTCCTCCGCCGACCAACCAACAATTCGGTCAGGCTTCAGTTCCCATTCCCTGCGGCGCGAAACGAGGACGATCCACAGCATCTTGCCATCCGCATCAACAGGGGATGGCCGATGGGACAGACCAGCCGCCGCGCATACATATGGCATCGCTCGATCGCCGTGCTGCTGGTCGTGTCGTTCCCGGTGCTGCAACCTGCCGTCGCTGCCGACGACGCCCTGGAGCGTGAGCAGCTCGTCACGCTCGCTCGCCAGCTCGACCTGATCGACCGACTGGCCGAGCACGCCGCCAACACCGCGCCGCAGACGCGCACGCGCTACCACTTCGACTACGTCCGTCTGCGCGCAGACCTGAAGCGTGTTCGCGCAGGTGTACACGATTACCTAGCGCCCCGGCGCGCTCAGCCTCGCGATCCCGCGCCGCTGGCCGACGACTACGTTCGCCGCGACCGTACCGACGACTGCGTTCGCCGCGACCGTACCGACGACTGGAATGGGCCGTCGCCATGACGCCTTCCGCCGATCAGGTCGCCGCCTTCCAGGCCAACGGCGGCTTTACACCTTCGGCCGCCTCCACGGCGGTGCTCAGTTTCGTGTTCGCCGTCCTGCTGCTGTGGGGCGTGTGGGCCACGCGCACTGCCTACGTCGGCTGGGCCGAAAGCCGCATCAACCAGCGTCAGTTCCTCGGTGTCGTCGCGCGCTTCGTCGCGTTGTACCTGGTGCTGACTTTCTTCCTCCTGTCCTGACCATCACGAAAGGCCACACGCCATGAACACGCCCCTGACTTCTCATCGCATTCCGTCCCGCATCGCCGCGCCGTTGGCGCTGTTGGGTCTGCCGCTGTCGGCCTTCGCCCAGCTTCCGACCATGGAAGACCCGTCGCGCGGTGCGGGCAGCGGCCTCATGCAGACGCTGCAGAACTATGGCTACGACATCGTGATGCTGGTCGCTTTGCTCGTGGTTTCTTCGATGTTCGTAGGCGTCTCCTACCACGCCTACACGCGCTACTCGGAAATCCATATCGGCCGCGCCACCTGGGGCCAGTTCGGTCTGACCGTCGCCGTCGGTGCGATCCTGTTGGTGGTCGGCATCTGGCTGCTGACCAAGGCCACTGGCGTACTGTGAGGGCGGCAAGCGATGGCCGTCCCTTCAGAGACCCCGCGCGATGCACTGGTGACGTTCCTGCCGCACCGGCTGAATCGCCAGCCGGTGGTCGTGCGCGGGCTGACCGCCGATGAGCTGTGGATCTGCGCCGGCCTGTCGGCCGCGGCCGGGCTGGCGCTCGGCCTGCCGCTGGCCTGGGTGACGCGCAGCGTCGCCATGCTGCCCACGCTGATCGTCGCCGGCATCGCACTGGGCGTCTTCGTCGGCGGCGGCTTCCTGCGCAAGCAGAAGCGCGGGCGGCCCGATACCTGGCTGTACCGGCAGATCCAGTGGCGGCTGGCCCTGCGACATCCGGCGCTGGCGCTCCACCTGGGCGGTCGCCGTCTCATCACCCGCTCGGGCTACTGGACTACGCGGCGCAGCACCGAGCGAGGTACGGCATGAGCCGTTTCAGGAACGAGATCGCGCACCTGCAGGCCCACGTCAGGACGCTGCGTCTGGGCGGTGGCGCGCTGTTCGCGGTGGCGTTGATGCTCGGCTTCGGCTGGTGGAGTGCCCCGAAGCAGCTCACCATCCATGTGCCGCCGGACCTGCGTTCGGGCAGCGTGCGCAAGTGGTGGGAGGTGCCGCCTGAGAGCGTTTACGCCTATACGTTCTATATCTGGCAGCAGGTGCAACGCTGGCCCACGAACGGCGAGGACGACTACCCGCGCAACCTGCATGCGCTGTCGGCCTACCTGACACCGAGTTGCCAGGCCTTCCTGCAACGCGACTACGAATACCGGCGCGGGGCGGGCGAACTGCGTCAGCGCGTGCGCGGCATCTACGAGATTCCCGGCCGTGGCTACGGCGATAACCCGAGCGCGCGCGTCAAGGTTGTTTCCAACCGCGACTGGATCGTCACGCTCGACGTCAGCGCCGACGAATACCACGGCTCCGAGCAGGTCAAGCGCGCCCTGGTGCGCTACGCGATCAAGGTCGTCCGACAGGACATCGACCCCGAACGCAACCCCTTCGGCCTGGCACTGGACTGCCACGCCAGCACGCCTCAGCGCATCGAGACGCCCACGCCGGCCAACGCCCCTGGCCGTCCGCAAGGAGACGCCTCATGAAACGCCCTGCGGTGTTGGTGCTGGCCGGCGCCCTGCTGATCCTGGTGCTTGCGCCGGCCCATGCCGTGGAAATCCTGCGCTGGGAGCGCCTGCCGCTGGCCGTGCCGTTACTGGTCGGGCAGGAGCGCGTGATCTTCATCGACCGCAACGTGCGCGTCGGTGTGCCGGAGGGTGCGAACGCGCATCTGCGCGTGCAAAGCGCGGGTGGCGCGATCTACCTGCGGGCGGGCGAGCCGCTACCGCCGACGCGGTTGCAACTGCAGGACGTGGAATCCGGTGCGCTGATCCTGCTCGACATCGCCGCCAAACCGGCAAAGGACGGCCAGGCCCCGCTGGAGCCGGTGCGCATCGTGGACGCGAATGCACCGCCCGCGCAGGACCACGGCAACGCCGTCGCGCGGAGCGACACCACCCCGCGGCGCGAGACCCCGATCCCGGTCGTGCTGACGCGCTACGCGGCGCAGAACCTCTATGCACCGCTGCGCACGGTCGAGCCGGTCGTTGGCATCGGGCGCGTGAATCTACGCCGCGGCCTTGCGCTGAACACCTTGCTGCCGACGCTGCCGGTGCAGGCATGCGCGCTGGCCGCCTGGCGTCTGGAAGACCAATGGGTGACGGCAGTGCGGCTCACCAACAGGTCACCGCGCTGGCTCGACCTAGACCCACGCGCGCTGCAAGGCGATTTCCTCACCGCCACCTTCCAGCACCCGAACCTGGGGCCGGCAGGCCAGGCGTCCGACACCACCGTGGTCTATCTGGTGACGCGTGGTCGCGGCCTCGCCGAATCGCTGCTGCCGAAGCTGAGCCCCATCGACGCCACACCGAATCTGCCGCCAGCCGGCGCGGCTGGGGGCACGCGCGATGCGAAGTAATCCGCTGCTCAAATGGCTGCTGATTCCGATGGTGCTGATCGTGGTGTTCGTCGGCATCAAGCTGTTCTCTGGCTCCGCCGGCAGTCCGCCCGCGCCGAAGGGAGCGGCCGATCCGCTCACACCCGAGGAGATGAAGGCGCTCGGCGTCGAGGGCGATACCCCGCGCGATACCGTCGCCACGCTGGTCGCGCAGGTGAAGCAGTTGCGCACCGAACTGCAGGGCGCGCTGGGCGACAACCAGCAGCAGAAGATCGAGAACGAACGACTGCGCGCCCGCGAGAGCGCGATCGACCAGCGCATTCAGACGGCGCTGGAGGGCGAGCGCAACCGCCTGCAACATGAACGCGATCAGGCGGCGAGCGACAAGCAGCAGATGCAAGGGCTCATGCAGGACTTGCAGCAACGGCTGGACAGCTTCTCCGGCAAGGGCATCCAGGAGGCCGACCTGCCCGTCGGGCTGGGCCTGGAAGCAGGCGACGGCAAGGGCTTCAGCGGCGGTAACAGCAGTGGCAACGGTACGCATTGGGTCGAGCCGGGCGATGCCCGCAACAGCAGCAAGGAACCGAGCTTTCCCATGAGCTTCGGCCCCGCGCAGAAAACGCTGTCGGCGGCTGTGGATTCGGTCGTCGATGCCAGTGGACAAGCTGTCGTCGGTGCCGTGGGCGCAACCACCAAGCCGGTCTACACCGTGCCATCGAACTCGACGCTCATGGGTTCGATCGCCATGACGGCGCTGATCGGTCGCGTGCCCATCGACGGCACCGTCAACGACCCGTATCCGTTCAAGGTGTTGATCGGCCCGGACAACCTCACCGCCAACGGAATCGACATTCCCGATGTGGCCGGTGCCGTGGTCAGCGGCACGGCCGCGGGCGACTGGACGCTCTCGTGCGTGCGTGGGCAAATCCGCTCGGTCACGTTCGTCTTCGCAGACGGCACCATCCGCACGATGCCGGAGGAAGGCAAGCGGAATCAGGGCCAGAACAGCACCAACCTTCAGGACGGCCTGGGCTGGATCAGCGATCCCCACGGCATTCCCTGCGTCAGCGGCGAACGCCGTAGCAATGCGCAGCAGTACCTCGGCACCCAATCGCTCATCACCGCGGCCGGCGCCGGTGCCGCCTCGCTCATCCAGTCCGACAACGGCAGCGTGGCCGTGGTCGCCAACAGCAATGGCTCGCTCGGCACGGTCGGTATCAGTGGCAACGAAGCGATGGGCCGCATCCTCGCGGGCGGCGTGCGCGACATGGCCGATTGGGTCAACAAGCTCTACGGGCAGGCCTTCGCCGCCGTCTACGTGCAGCCCGGCGCCAAGGTCGCCGTGCATCTGGAGCAGCCGCTCCTCATCGACTACGACGCCCAGGGGCGCAGGGTCCATCACCGCACCGGAGAAGTCCATGCCTCGGATCTGGATTGATGCGGCCGCCGTGCTGCTGGTGGCAGCCGCGCTCGGCGGCTGCGCGACCCGCAAGGAAAAGCTGCTGCCTCACGGCGACAGCACCATGCTCGACATCTGGCAGCAGGAAACCGGCGGCAGTGCAGGCGCCGGTCAGGCTGCCCGGCAACTGCTCGATGCGCGCCAGACGCTGCGCCGGCCGCTGACCGAGGCCGATGTGCAGGCGGCGCCTGCCGCCAATGCCACCTACACGCGCACCGCGAGCAACGAAATCGAGCGGCAGTTTCATCGCCTGCCCAATCCCGATCTGGTGATGTACGTGTTCCCGCACCTGACCGGCACCGATCCGGTGCCGGTGCCCGGCTACAGCACGGTGTTCCCGCTGTACCAGCGCGTGCAGTACGCGATGCCGGGCGAGCGCGTGGAGGACTATTGATGGCCTGGTCGTTATCGCGATCACGCAAGGCGGCTGCGTCTCCGGCCGACGACGCCTGGAAGCGGCATGTGGCCTCCCTGGCCGCACAGGGCATTGCCGAACCGGGCAGCGCGCTCGACGGCAAGCGCAGGCCAGTGACCCAAGCCGACCACGAAGCGCTATACGGCGTGGCGCCCTCGTTCGCGGACCTGCTGCCTTGGGTTGAATACCTGCCCGATTCGCAAAGCATGCTGCTCGAGGATGGTCAGTCGGTGGCGGCGTTCTTCGAGCTACTGCCGATCGGCACCGAGGGCCGCGAGATGGCCTGGCTGTGGCAGGCGCGCGATGCGCTGGAAAACGCGCTGCAGGATTCCTTCGACGAGCTGGACGACAATCCTTGGGTGATCCAGCTTTACGCGCAGGACGAAGCGAGTTGGGACCACTACCTGCACTCGCTGTCGAGCTATCTGCAACCGCGTGCGCGGAACAGCGGATTCAGCGACTTCTATCTGCGATTCTTCGCCCACCACCTGCACGCCATCGCCAAGCCGGGCGGGTTGTTCGAGGACACCACCGTCACCCGCCTACCGTGGCGCGGCCAGGTGCGGCGTGTGCGCATGGTGGTCTACCGCCGCACACCCACGGCCTCGTCCGCGCGGCGCGGCCAATCGCCCGAGCAGGCGCTGACCACGATTTGCGACCGCCTCGTCGGCGGGCTGGCGAATGCTGGCGTGAAGGCTAGGCGACTCGGTGCGGCGGATATTCATGACTGGCTGCTGCGCTGGTTCAATCCGCATCCGACTCTGCTGGGTCCGACTGCTGAAGATCGCGAGCGTTTCCATGCGCTGACCCGCTATCCCGACGAGTCCGAGGAGGGCGAGCTCGAACTCGCCAGCGGCACCGACTTCGCGCAGCGGCTGTTCTTCGGCCAGCCGCACTCCGATGTGGCGAATGGGCTGTGGTGCTTCGACGGCCTGCCGCACCGCGTGATCGTGATGGATCGCCTGCGCATGCCGCCGACGACCGGGCACCTCACCGGCGAAACGCGCAAGGGCGGTGATGCCGTCAATGCGCTGTTCGACCAGATGCCAGAGGACACGGTGATGTGCCTCACGCTGGTCGCTACGCCGCAGGACGTGCTGGAAAGCCATCTCAACCACCTCGCCAAGAAAGCCGTCGGCGAAACCCTGGCTTCCGAACAGACACGCGCGGACGTGCAGCAGGCACGCAGCCTGATCGGTAGCGCGCACAAGCTGTATCGCGGCGCGCTGGCTTTCTATCTACGCGGCCGTGATCTGGCTCAGCTCGATGCGCGCGGTTTGCAACTCGTCAACGTGATGCTCAATGCCGGGCTGCAGCCGGTGCGCGAGGAGGACGAGGTGGCGCCGCTCAACAGCTACCTGCGCTGGCTGCCCTGCGTTTACGACCCGACCGCCGACAAACGGCAGTGGTACACGCAGCTCATGTTCGCGCAGCACGCGGCGAACCTGGCACCAGTATGGGGCCGCAGCCAAGGCACCGGGCATCCCGGCATCACCTTCTTCAACCGTGGTGGCGGCACCATCACCTTCGATCCGCTCAATCGCCTGGACCGGCAGATGAACGCGCACCTGTTCCTGTTCGGTCCCACGGGATCGGGCAAGAGCGCGACGCTCAACAATCTGCTCAATCAAGTCACCGCCATCTATCGACCGCGGCTGTTCATCGTCGAAGCGGGCAACTCGTTCGGGCTGTTCGGCGACTTCGCCGCGCGTCTCGGACTCACCGTCAACCGCGTGAAGCTCGCACCGGGGTCTGGCGTCAGCCTCGCCCCGTTCGCCGATGCGCTGCGTCTGGTCGATGCACCAAGCCAAGTGCAAACGCTCGACGCCGACGCGCTCGATGAAAGCCGCGCCGAAGCTGGCGTGACCGGAGAAGGCGACGAGCAGCGCGATGTACTCGGCGAGCTGGAAATCACCGCGCGGATGATGATTACCGGCGGTGAGGACAAAGAGGAGGCGCGCATGACGCGCGCCGACCGCAGCCTGATCCGTCAGTGCATTCTCGACGCGGCGCAGCGCTGTGCCACGGAGAAGCGCACGGTGCTTACGCGCGACGTGCGCGATGCGCTGCGCGAGCGCAGCCGCGACGCCACGCTGGCGGAGACGCGGCGTGCGCGTTTGCTGGAGATGGCGGACGCGATGGATATGTTCTGCCAGGGCGTGGACGGCGAGATGTTCGACCGGCCCGGTACGCCCTGGCCCGAGGCCGACATCACCATCGTGGATCTCGCCACTTTTGCGCGCGAGGGCTACAACGCACAGCTCTCGATCGCGTACATCTCGCTGATCAACACGGTGAACAACATCGCCGAGCGGGATCAATACCTGGGCCGCCCAATCATCAACGTGACGGACGAGGGCCACATCATCACCAAGAATCCGCTGCTCTCCCCGTACATCGTCAAGATCACCAAGATGTGGCGCAAGCTCGGTGCCTGGTTCTGGCTGGCGACGCAGAACCTGGACGACCTGCCGAAAGCGGCCGAGCCGATGCTCAACATGATCGAGTGGTGGATCTGTCTCAGCATGCCGCCCGATGAAGTCGAGAAGATCGCGCGCTTCCGCGAACTCAATGCGTCACAGAAGGCGCTGATGCTGTCGGCGCGCAAGGAGGCCGGCAAGTTCAGCGAGGGTGTGATCCTGTCCAAGAGCATGGAAGTGCTGTTCCGCGCCGTACCGCCGAGCCTGTACCTGGCGATGGCGATGACCGAACCGGAAGAGAAGGCCGAGCGCTTCCAGATGATGCAGCAGCACGGGATCAGCGAGCTGGATGCCGCCTTCCGCGTGGCCGCGAAGATCGATCGCGCCAGGGGCATCGAACCGCTGGCGCTCGATGCGCTGGCCTGACGGGAGAGAGGCGATGCGCTGGCCTTCCTTCGCTCGACACCATCCTCTGATCGGCCTGGTACTTGTGGCGGCCGTGGGCGCCGCCGGGTGGCTGCTCCTGCCTGCGTCCGATGCACCCTCGGAGTTCACGCACTTGGTCATGGACGAGCCCGAACCGCCGAAGCCGGCTGGACCGCCCTGGCTGTATGGTCGCAGCGATGCACGCTTCACGGTGATCGGCTACGCCGATCTGGAGTGTCCGTACTGCCGGGCGTACTTCCAGGTGCTCAAGCGCTGGATCGACGCCCATCCCGAGGTGAATTGGCAGTGGCACCACCTGTCGCTGGCGATGCACGAGCCGGCCGCGACCGCCGGCGCGCGTGTGGCCGAATGCGCGGGTGAAATCGGCGGACACGCCGCCTTCTGGCAGGCAGTGGCCTGGCTCTACGGGCACACCCGCGGCGACGGCCAAGGCCTGCCGGCGCAGTTGCGCTACCCCGATCTCACGCCGGCCATGCAGCAGTGCCTCGATAGCGAGCGCGCCGATGCTGTAATCCACGCCCAGGCGACGGAAGCGGCACAAAGCGGCATTGCCGCCACGCCGGCCTTGCAACTGCGCGACCGCGAATCCGGCAGGACCCTCCTGCTGCACGGCCCCGTCGAAGGCGATGCCTTGCTCTCGGCCGTCGACCTTCTCGCCGCAGGCAGCACAACTGCGAGCGAATCCCTGGATTCCCCAGACATGCCCGCCAGCGTTGCTGGCGACATGCCCAGGTAGCCCTCGATCTTCAAGGCTACGGCGCGGCTTGCCCGCGTTGATCGACCCGTTCGCATCGCATCCCTCGACGCGAACAGCCACTGCATCCGCGGTGGTGGATGCCCGTTCTTCCGCTGTTCTATCCCATCGTCCCCAGGAGGGTTTGCCCTCCAGGGGCAGGCGCCCTCCGATCTCATCCATTGGAGGTTCGCCATGTCCTGTGTCATCGCTGGCTCCGGTTCGGAGTCACTCACCTTGATCGCTGCCCAGCACGAAGACTGGATCATCCGACAGGCCATCGCCCTGCTGGAACACCGTGTTTTCAAGTCTGGGCCGATGCTGGGCAGTCCCGCCGCCGTGCGCGACTACCTGCGCCTGAAACTGGTCGCAGAAGCCAACGAAGTCTTCGCCGTCGTCTTCATGAATTCCCAGCACCAGGCGCTCGCCTACGAACCGCTGTTCAAGGGCACAGTTGATGGCGCCGCGGTGTATCCCCGTGTGGTGGTCCAGCGCGCGCTGGAGCTCGGCGCCACGGCGTTGATCTTTGCCCATCAGCATCCTTCGGGATGTTGCCAACCCTCGGCCGCCGACCGCTTGCTCACCGAGCGGCTGAAAGCCGCTCTGGCCACGGTGGATGTGCGGGTGCTGGATCACTTCATCATCGGCAAGGGAACGCCGTTCTCGTTCGCCGAAGCCGGCTGGCTGTAGCAGCGCCACCTAGCCGCATTCTGTTCATCACCGCGGGGGCCTCGGGCTCCCGCCTCTTTTTGCGTTTGCGCGGCTTGAAGGAAATCGGAATCGGCCGGTGTCGGTTTCTTTGTCGTTCGCTGGCCCAGCTTGCGCTCGACTTACAGCCTGCATCGACTCCGCGGAGACGCGACATGCCGGCTCTTTCCCTCAACCTTTCTGCTACCTCGTGGCGATCTCTGGTCGCCGGGCTATGTCTGGCACTTCTCGCCCCAGTTGCGGTGAGCGCCGATGTGCTCGTCGTCACCGACAGCCATCATCCGGTGCAGGCCCAGGCCGATGTGCGGATCATCGAGCTGGACCAGCCGGCGCGCATCGAGGCCGAACTCGCCGCACATCTGCCTTCCGATCCCGACAAGGCTGCCGCGCTCGTGCAGCAGCGACTGCGCGACGGCGGCGACGCTCTGCAACGCCGCATCGGACAGTCTTACCAGGGCGTGGCCGATGCCTGGGGGCTGGGCATCTCCAAGCTTCCCGCCGTGGTCGTCGACCGCCGCTACGTGGTCTACGGCGAGGCCGATGTAGCCCACGCCGTTGCGCGCATCGACGTTTACCGGAGCGCACGGCCATGAGCTTCCTGCTGCCCTCCAAGCACCTGCGCGCCACCATCGTCGCACTGATGCTGAGCGCGGCCACGTCGGCATTCGCACTGAACACCGCGACCATCGCTTCGTCGGCGCTGTCACCCGACTGCCTGGAATACCGCGTCGTCGGCATCTGCTACTGGTTGCTCTGCACGATCACCGGATGCTCGGTTGAAACCTCGGTCAAGGTGCGCCACTACATCCCCGATGCCGTGGTGTCGAGCTACTCGAACACCGGCGAGAACCCGTGGACGGAGGTGCGGGCGATGAGCGTGCCCAACTCGACCGCCAAAGCCGGCGGCGACGGCACGACCAACCACGACAACGAGAACAACCTCGCCAAGTTCAAGAACGCTGATGTCATCGGTCATCCCGCCGGCTCGGTGTTCAGCCAGTTCGCCGGTGCCTCCGGCTACACCTGCCAAGGCGCAGGCACGGCGTTCGTCCCGTATCTGCTGAGCACGCTCGATACGCTGGCTTGGCGCTACAACGTGCCTGAGATGGCGTACCCCGAGGCGCTGATTCCCGGCCTGCGCGAGATCGGCAAGCGCACGACGCTCAATCTCTGGGGCAACGTCTATCCACGCGGCGGCTTCCTGCACCAGACCGATGACTACAAGAGTGGCGCCGTGGTCGCGCAGCGTGCGGGTGACATCGTAACGCGCCGCAATCAGCCGCATGTGTATCAGCCGCTGTTGGCCAACGCGCGCGATGGCTATTGGCCCGCTGGCGCGCTGATGGAAACCAACGCATCCACCGGCAAGTGGCAGGAGCTGACACCAACGCGCTCGAACAGCTGCGCGGTTTTCCCGCACCGCAATACGCAGGTGCAGGCCCGGCAAGGCGATTACGCCTGGGCGCTGTGGCGGCCGTACTCCTGCTGCCAGCGCGAGGGACAGACCTTCCTCGGCAGCTTTGATTTCGCCGGGTGAGCGATGACTCCTTTGCGCATCGCCACACCGGGTCGCACGTCATGCTGACGTTCCTCTCGCTCGGAGCCGGAGTCCAGTCCTCGACCCTGGCGCTCATGGCCAAGAAAGGCGTGCTCGCCTATCACATCGACGCCGCGATCTTCGCCGATACCGGGGCCGAACCATTGAAGGTCTATCGGTGGCTGGACTGGCTCGAAGGCGAGCTGCCGTTTCCGGTACATCGCGTGAGTGCCGGGAACCTGCGAACGGACATCCTCTCTGCCGTTCGGGGTGAACTACGCAATGGGCATCTCGGACAGCCGCCGTTCTTTACCAGGCGGGACGACAGCATGGCTGGGATGCTTTGGCGCAAATGCACCAAGAACTACAAGATCGCCGTGATCGAGCGAAAGGTGCGTGAGCTTGCCGGTCTAAAGAAGGGCGAAAGAGGACCGCGCGAAGTCCTGGTGCAGCAGTTGATCGGCATCAGCCTCGACGAATCGCAGCGCATGAAGGACAGCGGCAAGCAGTACATCCGAAACATCTGGCCGCTGATCGAGTTGGGCGTTACACGACAGCAGTGCATCGAGTGGATGATCGCCCAGGGTTATCCGCGACCACCGAAGTCGGCCTGCACCTTTTGTCCGTATCACGACGACGCTCTATGGCGCGACATGAAACAGCACGATCCCGAAAGCTGGTCGGATGCGGTCGCGCTTGATCGCGCCATTCGTGTTGGGATTCCGCGTGCCGGCATCCACGCCGAACTGTACCTGCATCGCAGCTTGCAGCCACTTGAAGATGTGGACCTGGGACGTGCGGAGGGCTTGGGGCAGGCCTCCTTGTTTGATCCGCTCGGCTTCCAGAACGAGTGTGAAGGGATGTGTGGGCTATGAACGGTCGGCCAATACGTTACTTCACCGCGCAAGCTCCTTGGACTCTGATCGTTGCGGGAATGATCCTGTGCTGTGACGTCGCCTGGGCACAGACCCGCATCGACACCAATGGCGTCCACGCCAGCGGCAGCGTCATCGGCGACGACGTGCTCTACAGCATCGGCGGCGGCCGCGCCGTCTCCATGGGGGGTGCCGGCAACATGCAGAGCATCGGCGTTGGTGCCGGTTGGAACAGCAATCTGATCTGCGGCGACATGAGCATCACGACCACGTTGGAGAACCAGCTTAATGGCATCACCAACGGCTTCCAGACGATCATGTCGAATGTGATCCAGAACGCCACCAGCGCCGTGGCCTCCCTGCCGGCGCTGATCATTCAGCGCGCCGATCCTGGCCTCTACAACTTGCTCACCAACGGCATCCTGCAGGCGCGTCTGGACTTCGACCGCAGCAAGATGACTTGTCGCGCCATCGCCAACCGCATGGCGGACACGGCCGGCGGACAGGCCGGCTGGGATCAGCTCGCCGAGGGCATGGCTCTGAAGCAGGCGGTGGCAAGTACCGATGCCGTCGCCGCGATCGAACAGGCCGAGACCAATCGCGGCAACAACGGCGTGCCGTGGGTCGGCGGTGGTAGTGCCGGCGGCGCGGGCCAAAGCTCGATCAAGGTGGTGAACGATGTGACGCGCGCGGGCTACAACCTGCTCAACGGCCGCGGCGTTGCCGATACCTCGTCGATCCCGAGCAGCACCTGCGGCAATCGTCTGACCTGCCAGACCTGGCCATCGCCGCAGGCGGCATCGGCGTGGGCAACGCGCGTGCTGGGCGAGCGTGAGCAACGCACCTGCGAAAGCTGCACGAAGACGCAGACCACGCCCGGTGTCGGACTCACGCCGCTGATCCAGGAAGAGTACGAAACCAAGCTGCTGGCGCTACAGGAGCTGGTGACGGGCGCGCGGCCGACGACGCCGACCAATCTCGAAGCCGCCGGCAGCAGCTCCTTGCCGATCACTCGCGGCGTCATCGAGGCGCTGCGCGATGAGCCCGATCAGGATGTGCTGGGCCGGCGCCTCGCGTCGGAGGCTGCGCTGTCGAGCGTGCTGGAGAAAGCCTTGCTACTGCAGCGCACACTGCTCACCGGCAAGAAGGAGCCGAACGTCGCCGCCAACGAACTGGCCGTGCAGGCGGTCGATCAGGAAAACACTGCGCTGGAGCAGGAGATCAACAACCTCAAAACTGAACTCGAACTGCGGCGCACACTGGCCGGCAACTCGGCGATGGCGATCATCCAGCGCCACAGCACCCGCGCCGCCGGTTCGCGCGGCGTCTTCGAGGGCGACACCACCCGCGACCGGCTCAAGGAAATCCAGAAACCCCGGAGCACGCCATGAGCGGGCTGGCCTGGCTGCGGTTGCCGCGGCTGTTCAATCGTCGCATCGGGATCGCGTTGCTGTGGACAGTGCTGGTGCTCAGCATCGCGGTGATCGTGAACATCGCCGGCATCCATGTGGTTGGCGGTATCGATGGTTGGGAGCACTGGCTGCGCACGCACGCCGGCTCCTTCTTTCTCTGGCGGCTGTGCCTCTACGCGGCCACGGCCTACGGCTGGTGGTGGATGCGAAAGCGCTTGCGGCAGCGTGAACCATCGACTGAGGCGCATCAGCGCCTACGGCGCACGGAGATCGCGACCGTGGCCGCCCTCGTGCTGCTGGAAGGCAGCCAGTGGCTGAAGCACGGCTGAGGCCGGGAGGCGTGAATGACGCTCTACACGACGGACTACCTGGAGTATTACCTGACGCTCGTGGGCTGGATCGTCAACAACGGAATCTGGAGCATCCTCGTGGCCAGCGGCGTTTTCGCGCTGCCGTTCGTTGTCATCGTCATCCACGAATGGCTCCGGGCGCGCAGCGAGGGCGCGGACGAAGGAAACAAGGGTGTGCTGTCCTCGGCACGCATTGAGAACCGGGTATGGGTGGCCATCGTCGTGATCCTGTTCGCCGGCATCCCGTTCATCCCGGTGGATCTCAGCATCATCAAGTTCGACGCGGCGCGCTCGGCGCAATGCCAGGTCAACGTCCCGCAGCCTGAAGACACGGGCTGGTCCAACGCCTACACCACGCTCAACAACCAGAGCGCGCTGGTGCCGGTGTGGTGGTTCTTCATGCACGCCATCTCGAAGGCGGTCACGGGCGCCGCGGTGGCGGCGATCCCTTGCGGGACCGATCTGCGGCAGATGCGGATGGATGTCGATGCCACGCGCATCGACGATCCGGTTCTGGCACAGGAAGTCGCCGACTTCACGCACGATTGCTACGGGCCTTCGCGCGCCAAATTGTTTATGAACCGGCCGACGCTCTCCGACGAGCAGATGAACGACGTGACCTGGATCGGATCGAGCTACTTCCTCGACACGCCCGGCTTCTACGACACCTACTATTCCAAGACACCGCGCACGGCGTGGCCCTACGACGCAACGCGCGATGCAGGGCTGGCACAGGTGGACAGCGGCGGTGGCTATCCGACGTGCCGGCAGTGGTGGTCCGATGGCGGTCAGGGATTGCGTAGCCGGCTTCTGGCACAGGTGGACCCGGATTTGCTGTCGCGCATCGGCGGCTGGGTGGGCTTCCTGTCGCAGAGCGCAGTCGATGACTCGGTGATCCGTGCCGTGGTGTCGCCGCGACAGCAGAAGATGAACCAGGGTGCCGTCTACACCGACTATGGTGGCCAGATCGACAAGACGCTACCGAACATCGTCACGCGCGGCGCGAGCGATCTCGGACTGACGGTGGGTTCGCTGGCCTTCTTCCCGGCCATGGACGTGGTGCGCCAGGCCGTGCCGATGGTGCTGTCGCTGCTCAAGATGGCGCTCGTCATCTGCATCCCGCTGGTGCTGCTGATCGGCGCTTACGACCTGAAGGTTGTGATGACGGTGAGCTGCGTGGAGTTCGCGCTGTTCTTCGTGGACTTCTGGTTCCAGCTCGCGCGCTGGATCGACAGTACGATCCTCGATGCGCTCTACGGCTGGGGCTTTGGTGCGAACAGGCCGCACACGAACTTCGACCCACTGATCGGTCTGAACAATGCGTTCGGGGACATGCTGCTCAACTTCGTGATGGCGATGATGTTCATCGCGTTGCCGACGTTTTGGGTGATGGCCTTGGCATGGGCTGGCATTCGCACGGGAAACATCGTGCAGGGGTTGTCCACCGCCACCTCGGATGCCAAGGGCGCTGGGGGACGTGGCGCCGGCATGGCGATGAGCGTTGTGTCGAAGAAGTGACCGCCGTTCAGTCGTCGTCGGTCACATGCGGGTCTATGCGCCAGTCGCTCTTGTCATAAAGCCCGAAACCATTGGGGCCTTCCCTCCACTCGGGGTGCGGTTCTTCTTGATCCGTGTCGTCGTGCTGCGCTAGCCATGCAGCAGTCACCGCAAACGCAAGCAGCAGCGCCAGCCAGAACGCGGCGTAGAGCAGCACACCGAGCACGGCGAGCTTGACGATCCAGAGCACCGCCGCGGCCGCGCCTGCAGGCACCCCGCGCGCCACCAGCCAGCCGGCGACATGCTGCTCACGGCACAGGTAGCCACGCCACATCAAGCCCAGTCGGCGGCCCATGCGTTCTGCGTTGCTACGGTGGATTTTCGTGCTCATGGTCATCACCTGCTGCGTGCGTGTTGACTACTCCATTTTGCTTCAGTCGGTTCTGTTCGCGGCCTTGATGTGTATGGAACCCGCTTCAGGAAATTTCATCGTCCGGATCAACCGGGCCAGGATCAGGTTCCACGCCAACGCGATAGTTCGCAACGAAAGCGGGCCAATCCACATGATCCGCCAAGTCGATGTCCCCGAACACTCGGACCTTGTTCTTGGCACGCTCGAACAGGGCGATGCTCGCAGCAGGGTAGTTGTTGCGCGACGGATAGAGCACGCCATCGAACAGCGGCAGATCGTTCTCGTCGTCCATCGCATGCACCTGGGCGGACACCTGCTGCGTGTGGGTGTAGTCGCGGCTGGCCAACTGTTCCAGGTTCAAGCCGAAGTAGCCCGCCATGACGCCCGGTGCTGTGAGATCAGCCAGGCGCAGGTTCTCCAGTACACCCACGGCACGTACCAGCTTGCTCCGGATTTCTTTCAGCGCGATCGAGCGCTTTTCATCCATAAGCCACTGATGCTTGTGAAACACCGATTCCATCAACGCCGTGGGCAGGTCGTGGCCCAGGTACAGCACGCCGTAGTTCCGCGCGGGATCGTCGTAGCGGTTGGTGCCGTCGCGGCCGTAGTACAGGGGCTGATCCCGATAGGCGACGCGGCCCACATGCTGAAGCAATTCACCCGCACTGATCGAGAACGACGGCAATTCGATACTCACATCCACCTCGCCTCAGTGGACGCCCAACACGTTGAACACGGCCCGGGCCACGTCGTCGATCGAACCGGCCGTCACGGCATCCACCGGCGCGCGTCCGCCCAGGCCTTCGAGCGGCTCGGACAGAGCACGGTAAAGCGTCCAGTTATCGATCCCTTCGACTTCCTGAAGCACGGCCTGCGTCAACTGCTGCTTCACCGGATCGAGCTGCCAGTCGGGCAGCTTCTGGCCGCGAGGCCCCACGTTCAGCGCCAGCAACCGCCGGGCCTCAATGTCCTTGTAGATCTGCTGACGCGACTTGTTCGCCAGCCCGGCAAACTCGGGCAGTGGCAGGTTATGCGGCTGATCGAAGGCTTCCAGCAGCGTGGCACGACCGCGCTGGATGTCGGTCTGCCTCGGCGCCCAGCGGGTATCGGCGCGCAGCGCGGCCGCCTTGCGCGCCAAGGTCTGCTCCACCGTCTCTACTTCCAGGGACAGCGGAAGCGCCACTGCTTCCAATCGCTCGTGGACGAACGCCTGCAACTCGTCCGCGAAGGCCCGGGCATCCCGGATTTCGACGGTATCGGAGAAGCGGCGTACATCCTCAACCGTGACTTGTGGCAGGCGGTCGGCAATGAATTCGAGGGTCTTGGGCATGGCCATCTCTCGCAGGCTGGACTGAGACGGAATCACTTTAATCTCCTTTGTCTCCTTTGTAAATTATGTAAACCATCACCCGCTGTCTCCATGGCAAGTCCGCGTTCGGGCCGGGGCATCGAGTCAAGCAGGGTAGACCACGCCTCGACGCCCGGCCGCAGTCCAATCCGACCTGGGCCAGTCCCGCATTGGCGGTGGCTCAGCTACCCTCGCTGCCCTATACCCCAAGGCTTCCGACAAAGGCCAAAGGGCTCGGAAGGGACAAGGGAATGGGGCCAAGGGGAAAGGCCCTACCCTGAAAAGGCCAAAAGGCTCTCCCGATCGGCCCTTCAACAGGGTTCGCCATGCTCTCGCTGTTCCAGCGCAAACGGGTGCCGCCAGCCACTGGCGCACTGTCCACTCCCGCCATCGAGATGCCCAAAGGGCTGACGCAGCCAGAGTCGGCCGCGGCGCTGCTGGCGACTCCGCGGCGACAGCGATTGCTGGAACACATTTGGCAGCGCACCTCGCTGTCGCGCCGGCAGTTCGCCACCCTGTACCTGGCACCGCTGGAACGCTACGCCGAGCTGGTCCAGAAGTTCCCCGCTTCGGAAAGCCATCACCACGCCTATCCAGGCGGCATGCTGGATCACGGCCTCGAAATCGTGGCCTATGCGCTCAAGCTGAGGCAGTCGCATCTGCTGCCTGCCGGCGTCACGCCTGAAGCGCAGGCCGCCCAAGCCGAGGCCTGGACCGCCGGCACCGCCTATGCAGCGCTGTTGCACGACATCGGCAAACTCGCCGTAGACCTGCACATCGAGCATGCCGACGGCAGCATCTGGCACCCGTGGCACGGCCCGCTGCAGCAGTCGTACCGTTTCCGCTACCGCAAGGACCGCGAGTACCGCCTGCACAGCGCCGCTACCGGACTGCTTTACACGCGCCTGCTCGACCAAGCCATCTTCGACTGGCTTAGCGGCTATCCGGACTTGTGGGCCGCACTTCTGTACGTGCTGGCCGGCCAGTACGAGCACGCCGGCACACTCGGCGATCTGGTCAGGCAAGCCGACCAGGCATCGGTTGCCCAGGAACTCGGCGGCGATCCGAGCAAGGCCCTGGCTGCACCGCGGCACGCGCTGCAACGCAAGCTGCTCGATGGCCTGCGCTATCTGCTGAAAGAGGAACTCAAGTTGAACCAGCCCCAGGCGTCGGACGGCTGGCTGACCCAGGACGCACTGTGGCTGGTGAGCAAGACAGTCTCCGATAAGCTGCGGGCACACCTACTGTCGCAGGGCATCGACGGCATTCCGGCAAGCAACACGGCTGTGTTCAACGTGCTGCAGGATCACGGCATCGCCCTGACTACGCCGGACGGCAAGGCGATCTGGAAAGCTACCGTCACCAGCGATGCCGGCTGGTCGCACAGCTTCACCTTCCTGAAACTCTCACCCGCGATGATTTGGGAAGTCGCCGACCGACCGGCGCCGTTTGCGGGTCGTGTGCAGGTCGAAGAGGAACCAGCGGAGCTGACACCACAGGCACCGGCGGTGGCCGAGGGGCCGCGCGCGGTGGAAGGTATCGAAGCGGCATCCGCGAGCACGACGCCGATCGCATCCGCCGCCACCGACACCGGCGTGGTCGCGCCGCTCGATCTGCTGGGCGACACCGCTCCACCCCCAGCACCGGAGATCCCGAGTTGCCCTGTTGCCCAGCCTGAAACGACCCCTTCAATCGCATCCGCGCCGCCGGTGAACCCCGCGCCTTCCCAAGATCACGCCGAACCCTCCGGGGCGCACTTCATGGCCTGGCTGCGACAGGCCATCCAGACGCGCAAGCTGATCATCAACGATGCGAAGGCCCTGGTGCATACCGTCGCCGGTACGGCCTACATTGTCAGCCCCGGCGTGTTCCAGCGCTACGCGCAGGAACACCTTCGCGTCGCCGCGCTGGCCAAGCCGGAGGCTTTGGAAGGATGGCAGTGGGCGCAGAAGCGTTTCGAGAAGCTGGGGCTGCATCGCAAGCAGATCAGCGGGCTGAACATTTGGATCTGCGAAGTCACCGGGCCCCGCAAGTCCAGGCGACTGCATGGCTACCTGTTCACCGATTCGGCTTCGCTATTCCAGGAAACGCCTCCGGACAATCCCTACCTGCGGCTTCTCGACGCTGGAAATACGCGAACAACGTAATCTGTAACGATATTTACCGCGCCGACACCACGCGGCTGGGAACCGGAGCGACGCCTTGTTCGAGCATCCCCACTTCGACCGATATGCCTTTGAGGATGTCCCACTCAATCGCGACATCTACCTTTGCGATGAAGGCGATCTGGCCGCGTACGAGGCCATGATGCTGGGCATCTTCAACCGGTCAGGCGCCTATGATCCGCCGGGGCCAGTTGCCGGGGCTGCCGCAAGGCATATCACTGACAACTCGATCGAACTGTCGTGGTATCCCGACGTCTTCAAACGCTTTCACGAGGTACTGATCTCGCTGCCGAAGTCCGAGTTCCGGACGGCAGTCGGTAGCTGGCAGTGGGATGAGAAGCCGCACATTTTCGTCAGTAGTGAGTGGTTGACGCAGATCCATCTGCGCTCGAACGCCGTTTTCGCTCAGATCGACGTCGCGAATTCGGCAGAGCCCTGCTGGCTGGTGGCATCACCCGGGAGATATTGATTCGTCTGCGGGATCAGACCGATGCCTTGGCCGCACGCTACCCGGTCATGTCTTTCATTTCCTTCGGCGACAGCCTACTCATCAAGAGCAATTGGGCCGCAGGCCATTACGAAAGGGGCATCAGGAACAACTACGACCCGGAGTCCTTCATCCGGGTGTTTGGCGAACTGCAGCCGATCTACCGGGAGACACTGGGACTGGATATCTATGGCGTGATCACACAGGGCAGCAACGCCTACTACGAAGATGATCTGCTTCACATCTCCGAACAGAGGAATCACATCTGCCTGAACAGCCTTGGGCTACCGTTTGCGCAGATCCAGGCGATCGACTACGCAGCACGCCAAGCGATCCGAGAGAAGGCTCACGAACCGACCGACCTCTATATGGACGAGCTGTTCTTCCGTTCACTGCAGTTCAAATTCGAATTCGACAAGAAGACGGCGCCTCGCCAGCCTTACTCGTTCGGTAAGTTCAAAACGGACAGCACTTACTTTCACGCCGACTACGTCACGATTCGGGACAACCTCAAAGGCCCCGACGATCTGAGCCCTGTCATAGGCTGATGGGTGGTCCGACATCGGCAGGGAAAGTGGCTCAATGATCACTCTCGAATATCCAGCGGCAATGCAGTACGTGCGTGACCTGACCATCGGTCTTACGACACTGCACTTCAAAGACGACCCGGTGCCGAAGCTGATCGTGAAGGTCTCCAAGGAGACGATCCTAGCGGCCAGAATGAACCAGGAATTTGCTGTCTACCTGATTCCGTATGAGCTGGAAGGTCACGCCCCCAGCTTGGCCTTCTTGGCGGCCTTTCTTGACGATCAAAATGAGCCGCTGACCGCTGGCGGCGCCTTTATCGAGGACTTGAATTCCGAAGGACTACGACAGGTGCTGCTGGGCACCGAAGTAGACGTCCATTTCTTCGATGAACTGAATCGCGAGATGTTGGGTTATCGCGCCGCGATTACGATCACGGATCGCTACCGCCAAGCGCTTACGACCGCTGTATTCCCCCACCTTGCAGGCTTGCCGCAAGGCCAGATTCTGGACCAGATGACTCAGTGGTTTTCGATCCGCGACGCGGACGACGATGCGGAGGCCATCACTTTGAGGTTCCAGCGCCCGCTCTTTCCTGAGGACTACGTCCTGCTGGACATCACCGCGGAGAGTCGCAGTTATCACGGTGCAAGTCGCCCTCGGCACAACCTGCTGGTTAGGCCGGAGCCGGGTCAGTATCAGGAGCGCGACATCGTGGAGATGCTGCAACGCATTTTTCCGTCCGAAAGCATTTACTGGTCACCACTTAGGACGCACGATCGGGAAGAGATCGCCGATGTCATCGTGGTCACCGACCAGATCGTGCTGCTGGTCCAGGCCAAGGACAGCCCCAATACGGAGGCTATTCTGAGCAACACGGTCCAGCGGAAACGGGCCACGATAAAGGGCGCGATCGAGAAGGCCATTCGTCAGACCCGAGGTGCAGTGCGCTATCTGCGCAAGGCGTCACCGATGCCCATCATCATCGACGAGCAGGCTAAGGCAATCTCTTGGTCTGGCAAAGCATTGCATGCGCTGATCGTCGTGAAAGAGCTATTCGACAACGACTTCGACGAATACACGCCGCCAATCCTTGAACTGACCAAACAGATCGAGATGCCATGCATCGTGCTCTCGTTCACCGAGCTTCATCAGTTCACAAAAAACCTGGGGAACGAGAACAACTTCCTTGGGGCGTACTGGAGAATCTTCGACCACGGTCTGGAGACGGGCATGTTCCCACGGCTCCGCGTTCACCCGTTGGGCACAAAGCTGCCCGGTTGAACGCCGCGACGTCAGAGTAGATCGAACCGGTCGCGAATCGCCATAGCCAGCCTGCTGGGTTGGTATCGACTGGCATCGAGATAGCCGTCGATGGGGAGTACGCCATCGACTGGCGCGTCGTCGACGCGGACGTACATGATGTGGTCGTGGTCGCGGGATTGGATGATCTCGCGGATCGCTCTGAATTCGACCGTGCACCATCGCTTGAGAGCGTAGTGCTGTGACAGGACGACCACCACGAGCTTGGCGCGGCGATAGATGCCTTGCAGCAGGGTATCAATGCCTGGGCGCGCGAGCTGAGCCTCGTAATTTTCATCGTAGAACACGGCATCGCGGCCGAGCAGCCCGGTAACTTCCTTCGCGGCCTCTCGGACGTACTCGCGATCTTCGCCGGCAAAGGAGAGCGCCACATCGAAGGTGTGGGTTCGGATGTCGACCGGGCGGCCGGTACCCAAGGCCCAACCCGGAAGCGGATACTGCTTGAGCACTACGCCGAGGTCCACGTCCTTAATCGCCCAGTGTGTTCGATTTCGTTCGAATTTTCGGATGCCCAAGGCCGGCTCCAGGTCGATAAGCCGCAACCTGCTTTCCGCACCTGAATTCTCCAGGGTTGGATAGAGCCCGCTACAGCAGGTTTCCCCTCTGGGCAATGCCTTGGATGATACCCGGGTGCGCGACATAAATCGCCCCGGTTCTCTTTCGCATGGCTCCTAGCCGGCTCCTGGAAATCGGGGACATTTCAGGAGCACCACCGTGGCCAAGATCAAACTCACCAAGACCGTAGTCGATGCCGCGCGACCTCAGCCGCACGACATCGAACTTCGGGACACCATTGTCCCAGGCTTCCTGTGCAAGGTTACACCAACCGGCAGGAAGGTCTTCATGATTCAGTACCGGACCAACGCCGGTGTACGCCGGAAGCCGTCGCTCGGACAGTTCGGCGAACTGACTGTCGAACAAGCGCGGTCGCTGGCCCAGGACTGGCTGGCCGAGGTCCGTCGCGGCGGCGATCCAGCCCACAAGAAGACAGAAGCGCGGAAGGCGCCGACGGTCAAGGAGCTTTCCGTTCGATTCATGGAGGACCACTCCAAGCTGCACAACAAGCCGAGCACGCAGAAGACCTACCAGTACCAGATCGACGGCTATGTCATCCCCGCCTTCGGTAGCAAGAAGGTCCACGAAGTCACGCGCCAGGACATCACCGCGCTGATGAAGCGCATGGAGAAGTCGCCCACTCAGGCCAATCGCGTGCTGGCCTGCGTCCGCAAGATGTTCAACCTCGCCGAACTGTGGGGATACCGGACCGACGGCTCCAACCCCTGCCGTCACGTGCCCAAGTACCCCGAGAAAGGCTCGACCCGCCTCATCACCGACGAGCAGATGGTCAGCCTCTTTGCCTATCTGGACAAAGCCGAGGCGGAGCATCTTGAGCATCCGATCTACCTGCTTGCCGTCCGGCTGCAATTCGAGTTCGCCGCTCGCATGTCGGAAGTCCTGCTGTTGCAGTGGGATTGGCTCGACTTGCCCAACAGCCGCGTGGTCTGGCCGGACAGCAAGACCGGCGATATGTCCAAACCTCTCAGCGAGGAAGCTCACCGGCTTCTCTCGACCGCGCCTCGCTATGGCGACTCGCCCTATGTTTGCCCCGCGATTCAGGATCACAAAGAGCCGCTCAGCCCCGCTTCCTACTACCACGCGTGGCGTCGATTTCTTGATCGCGCTGGCGTGCCGAAAGTCGGCACCCACGGTATCAGGCACCGCTCGGCCACCGACATCGCCAACTCCGGCATTCCGGTCAAGGTCGGCATGGCGCTGACGGCGCATAAGACCGTGGCAATGTTCATGCGCTACGTCCACACCGAGGACGATCCAGTGCGCAAGGCGGCCGAGCTGGTGGCGAGCCGGCGCAAGACGATCACAGGCGCGCAGCGCGCCAAGGACGCCGCGGCATGACCCTGCTCAGGGTTCCTCTGTCGTGGCCCGCCGGCCCAATTGTCGTGCCGCTGTCACGACAAATCCGGCACTTGCTTTTTATATCCGAACGGATATAATCATGGCCGAGACACGCAAGCTCCTGTACTGGGAAGGCTCATCGAAGAAGGACTTCAAGGCGTTCCCCGTCCCCGTGCAGAAGGACATGGGCGTGGCGCTGTTCGTCGTCCAGTTGGGCGGCACGCCAGACGCGGCCAAGCCTTGGAAGGGACTTGGCTCCGGGGTGTACGAGCTGGTGGAGGACCACCGGGGCGATACCTTCCGCGCCGTTTACACGGTGCGGGTCGGCGAGGCGGTGCATGTGCTGCATGCGTTCCAGAAGAAGTCCAAGTCCGGCATCGCCACGCCGCAGCCGGACGTGGCGTTGATCGAGAAGCGGTTGAAGGCAGTGCTCGCCCGCTATGCGGCGAGCGGGAGAAAATGATGAGTCGCAAAGGCAATCCTCAAGGCACCGACAACGTGCTGCTGGACCTCGGCTTCGACGACGCGGAGGAACTGTCGGCCAAGGCCGCGCTCGCCCTCAAGCTCAACGAGCTGATCGACCAGCGCGGCCTCAGCCAGACGGACGCCGCGACGATCATCGGCATGACCCAGCCCAAGGTGTCCCAGGTCCGCCGCTACAAGCTCCAGAACATTTCGTTGGAGCGGTTGATGCAGGCGCTGGTGTCGCTGGACCAGCATGTCGAGATCGTGGTGCAGCCCGCGCGGCGGACACATGCGCCGGGCATTACAGTTGCCGCCTGACGATGGCCGCTACCGTCCACCCCATCCACTTCGAGGATTACAGTGGCGTCCAATTTGAACGTCTCGTCTTCGCCTACCATGTTCGCGCCGGCTGGACAGACTTGGTTTGGCATGGTCAATCGGGCGGCGATCAAGGGCGGGACATTTCCGGCATCGAGCAGTTCGATGATCGACCGGCGCGCAGGACGATCATCCAATGCGCCAACCGCGATACGCTGACGCTCGCGAAAGCCAAGGCCGACATGGAAAAGGCAGCCAAGGCGGCGGGCGGCAAACCCGATGCTTTCAAATTCGTGTGCCGCGGCGCCATGTCGGATGCCAGCAGAACACGGATCGGCAAAGCCGCCGCCGCGCTCGGCATCGACCACGTGACGATATGGTCCGGCGTCGAGTTCGAGGAGAACTTGCGTCTGCGCGCCGAATACCTCTTGCATCGCTTCGTGCAGGGTATCGCGTTTCCCGAGGCCGAGGCGGATATCCGCAACTTCGTCGATGACTTCCCCGATCTTTCGGATGCCGACGCTTTGGGATTGATGGCTGCTGTGTTCGATCGGCCGGCCTTTCGCACACCGTTTCAGCAGGAAAGCTCGCTGCCGGCGTTCCAGCAAGCCATCGAGGACACCATCGGCGCGCTGAACACCGGCGTGTGGCGAACACGTGAGGGCATCGAGATCAGGCGCATCCCTTCGATCCATCACGTGAAAGACCAGCGCACCCGCAAGGTGCTCGCGCAGGTCGTTCGCCAGGTCGATGAGCTGCGCCGTATCTTCGTCACACGCCTTCGGCAGGGTGAGATTCAGCACTGCGGATGCGGACAGCCGGATTGTCCCACCTACATGCTCAGCACCCGCGTCGCCGATGAGCTGGACGCGGCGCGCCACCGCCTGCTCGCCACATTTCGTTCAGCTTACCCGCCGTTCGGTGTCGCCCTTCGATAGACGACGAGATCAATGTAGCGAACGGGCCCGTTTACGCAGCCGCAAGGCCCAGAAAGGCATGATGTAACCGGATCGCCGACGACGGTTTAGCCCGCACATGCTGACTTTTCCAACTCGGAGGCTCTGAGCAAACATCAGAAGGCTCAAGACAATCTACCTTACGAGACGCGCGCGTCAGGTAGACATTAATGCCATGCACGGACTCTGTTGCTGTACCGGAAAGCACATAGCCAACCATGAAGCCCATTGCATGGTTCTCTCCGTACTTGCCGGCGGCAAACCTGTCGATGCCTTCCACCACATATTCGCGACACAAGTGAGTGTCCGATCCTGCTATGCGCTTGCATTCGATGATCGCGTGAGGGTCATGTTCCGCAGTCCTCAAGAAGACCTCGATCAACATCAAGGGAATGTCGGTACGCCCATCGGGAACCAGCACCTTGCTGCTGGAGCGGGATTCTGTTCCCGGTAGCACGATCAGCGTCTTTCTCCACGGACACGTCTTCGACTTCAACTCCGTGCGCATCCCGTCCCGCAAGCGCTCTGTCATCGGGACTTCACCAGCCTCTGCGCAAACATCGCTGAATTTTCGGGCTTCGAGCCATCCTGCGGTGAGCGTATGCAAAATCGCAGCGACGACCTCCGGCGCAAGCTCGATGAATTCTCTTCCCAGAGGAGCGGCGGTCTCATAAGGGATCCTCAAACGCCACTCCCCGCGAAGCTCTCCGCGACGACGGCATCGGCATCCTCCAACGCCGAAATGCCCATCCAGTAACGGCGGGCCGCCGGTTTGATGATGACCACCTCGTTGCGGCCATGAATGCGCAACTCGCGCTCGGCGCTAAGCGCAGTTGCGACCTTCACCTTCAATCGCTTCCCGATCCGGGTAAGGATATCGCTTAGTTCACCCTGCGGCCTTACCAGTTCGATGCTGCCGGTGCCGGCGCCATCTTCGAGAACAAAGCGCACGACCCTGAGCGGCGAACTCGACGGAAGGTCGAAGACTTCAGCACGCATGTGGCGTGCATTTCGTGCAGAGAGCCAGCCACTAATCACGCCAACGAATACTTCGGCGTATCGAGACACTTCATCGTGCGCACCAGCGTTGCCGACCGAAAGCTCCCGGCCGGCCTGCCATTGCCAACTTGCGCGGAACAAGCCATCGCGAACGACTACGCGATCGTCGTCGTCGAGGTCATAGAGGTCGAACACAGCCTCATCCAGGGTGTTGAAGTCCTCGACCGTCGCCGCACGACGTTGCAGCATTCTCTCAATTTGCAGCAGTTGCTTACCTGCATCCGACTTGCACGCGGCTTTCAGTTCAGGGATGGGCAGAAGCGCGACATCGTTCTGCAGCAAACGTCTCTTCCAAATGCCGAACTCCGATGCAGCCATCAGGAAGAACCAAGACGCCAGGGACGAACTCAAGACCGCGGCGAGCAGGTGCGCCGACTGGCGATGGGCAGCAGGCATCGCGGCACCGAAGTACGCATTGGTGAACACCAAATCACGATCTGCCACTGCGACCACCGGGCGAGGCCCAGCACTCAGCGTTTCTTTGACAATGAGAATGGGAGCCCGATAGATGTCTCGTGATCGTGGCCATTGCGCTTTGGATAGCTTGAACGATGGAAGATCACTGGGTATCTGGAACGGCTCGATGTCATTGGTTTGAAGTAATTCCAAGCCTTTCAGTTCACGTGCATCCCGAGTTTGGTTGGCGGGAAGCCCGTGAATCAGGCCAACATTCATCTCGGTATTCAACTTGGCGAACTGCTCGCCTATGCTGACATGAGCGGACACCAGTGAATCAAGCAACGCAATATCGCGGCGGCGACCGATTGCTGCCGCCTTCAATTTCATCGGCCGCGCCTCGATATCGCGCATCGAAAGTTGAATCACATCGCTCGGAGCGACTTCAAACGAATGCGTTTTGGAACCGCTCGCGGTCCAAGGGATTTGAACTACAGTGACCCGGTCTGCCGGCTGCTTGGGTCGATGACGCGCAAACAGCACGACGGCTGGCATCGTGGCGGTCGCAAAGAGCCAGCCACACAGATTGGATAGGTTGACCAGCGTGATCGGAGCAAGCGTCCGCATGAGGTGCTGAGCGGCTGCCATGCCGGTGCCACTTCGGCTGAAGAATGGCATGGCACTGAGGATCACGCCGAAGCGCGTTTTCTCATGCGCGAACTCAGTTGCGCGGACAACGAAGTCGAGACCCTCGCCACGCGGCTGCGCAGGCACGCCCGCCGCGCGCGCCTTACGCCGTGCCTCGGTGCCACGCTGGCCCTTAAAGCTCCAGGGCGGGTTGCCGACGATCAGGTCGAACTGCTTGAGACCTGTCGGCGAGGTCAGCACCGCCTTGCCGTCTTCGCTTTGGTCGACGGTTCGAGCATCCCCTACCAGCAAGGTCCTGCCGATCAGTGGCTGGAACTTCAACGAGTGCGGTGGCTGCGGGTCGGGGTCGAGTTCAAGGGCGGCCAAATAGAGACTGAATGCCGCCACGCGAACAGCTGCTTCGCTGATGTCGACGCCGTAAAGCTGCTCGTAGAGCGTCGAACGGATCAGCTCGCGCGTTAAGGGCCGGCCGTCCGCACGCAGATGAACCAGACGGCGTAACGCCTCCACGAGGAAAACACCTGAACCGCAGGTCAAATCCAGCACTGACTCACGGCCCGTTAGCCCATCCATGACTTCATCGAGCACCAGCGACACTACGGACAACCGCGTGTAGTGAACGCCGTTTCTCAACGCCTCTGTCGCGCGGTGACCATCCGTGCATGGCTCCGCGTGGGCGAACTGCTCGTAGATGGAGCTGATGAGCTCAACCGGGATTACGTCGAACTGATACGGAAAGAGATTCTGCTGTCCGCTTTCAGGATCAACAGCCTCAAGGAACTCAGCTACGCGCACGAGGTGATGGGTTGCCGGCGTTGTTCTGACGGACGAAGGTGGAAACATGTCGCCGTTGAAAGTTTGGGCAAGCCATGTGAAGAGTTGCCCCGTCGCCACGCGATCACGCAAGATCGACGGCAATGCGGTATGCCCGCATAGCCTTTTCAGGCGTGACACGGTTACGATTTCGCGGTCGATCAGATACTGCGTGAAGATCACGCGACCGATAAGGGCTTGCGCGGCATCGCGCGCGAGATTACCAGCAACCAGATCGCGTTCGAGGAATGACAAATCCGACAGGAGCTTCTGATCGACGCTGGACTTGCGATCGACTGCGGGCGCTTGAGTCCAGAACTGTCCTGTCTCGATGGCGAGCCGACCGGCGAACGCATCCAATTCCTGCAACGACGCGTCGATGGCCTCGAAGCGGCGGATTAGGTGCTTCTGAGCATCCCCTTCCTTTACCGGCGTGCCAAAGCCGTTGTACAGGTCGATGCGGTCGGGTGAGATCACCCAGAGCAGCGGCGCGAACCCTTCGTTCCAAACTTCACGGCGCCACTGGCTAATCAGATCGTCGGTTGGCACGGTCTGCTCGAACTTGAAGTAGACCGTAAGTGACGATGGACTGCGCCATAAGGCGTCCGGCGCGAATGCGCGGCCGCGACGCAGCCCTTGCGCCTCCTGACCGAGATGCAGTCCGGTCACCGGCTGGCCGTCAGTGAAGTATCCCGTGGCCGTCAGCACCTGCTGGAGAGTTGCAGCGCTCACGACTTGCTCCGCACGGCTTCAAGCGTGAACGGCAATACGGCTTGCCGGGAAAAGGGCGCGGCCGGCAGCACGTGCTGCTGAATCTTCTCGACGTAAGGGGCCAATGGGATCGCGATCGCCGACTTGTTCGGCACCCGTCCGATACCATCGGGACCGGCTTCCCGCAGAACCGCCTCGGTCGGTGTGATGAAGGCGACCGCGTTGCCCATCAAAGCGGGGCCGCTGCTGGCCAACAATACAAACAGAGAGTCCACTCCGGCGCTCACCGTCGCGATGTGGACGCCGAACGACTTGACCAGTTCGTTCGTCACCGCCAGCCCCACTAGGTCAGTGAAGCTGAATCGGGCAGCCTTTCCCGTCTTCGAGGACAGATAGGGGATGGCCTTTCGCCAATGACGCACAGTCTCGGCGGACACACCCGTGAGTGTGCGCGTCTGATCTTGCGTGAACTGGATGGCAGTTACCCCGGTCATTCTCGTTGTCAACAACAGGAAAATATGTTGATTATGTCACTAAATATGGCTACCCACAACGAGTATGGACGTCTTCCACGTGCAGCGCTACCAGCCGAATAGTGGCCGACCTTCTCGTCCTCGGCCAGTCGTATGCTTGCGTCGCCCGGTGATCCGGGCCGCGCTGTCGTGCTGCGCATCGAGCCTCGCTGCGCGAGTCTCGCCCCGTTCGGGCTCATCGTTCCCTCGCTGTGCTCGGCTGACGCTTCCGGCCCCCTTGAGGGCCTGCGCGCTCCGCTTGCCTGTCCCTGTCACGGGCTCATCGCCTGTACGCGACCCAGCCCTTGAAGGTGAATGCGCAATAAAACAGCTCGGCGTGCGTGAATCCGGCCTCGCTGAGCAGATCGGCGTCCTGCTCCGGCGAGAGCACGGGCAGTCGCCCCTTGAGCGCCAGAATGTTCTCGGCCTGCGCCGAAGGCATTCCGGAGGCGACCGCGAAAGCAGCATTGCGCTGGAGCCACTTGTCCTGGTCCGGACCTTCGTTGGGAAAGCTGTGATGTACGACGACCAGAGGCGCGCCGGCCTTGAGCCGCACATGTACCTGCTTCAAGGTCTCCAGGCGTTCGGCCCGCGGAAGAAAGTGCAGCGTCAGAAGGCAGGTCGCGCCGTCGAACGGTCCCATGGGAGCCGTGTCGATGTAGCCTTCGTGCAAGCGCGCACGGGATGCGAGAGGTCCCAGCGTCGTGCGGGCCAATTGGAGCATCTCGGCCGACGGGTCCACACCATCGAAGTGCCAATCCGGCTGCATATCGGCGAAGGTCTTCAATTCCAGCCCGCCGCCGGCGCCAAGCACCAGGATGCGCGCATCGGCCGGCGCATGCTCGGCCAGCAGCGCACCGGCCATCTTCGGCAAGTCGCGCAGACCGGGCACCATCCGCGTGGCGTTCTCGGCATAACTGGAAACGACGGTCGAGCCGGAAAACGGATTCATGGGGCGGCAGCTTTCTCTTACAGGGGTTGGACGGTTTCTGGCCAGAGCAGCGAGCGGTGCACCTGGGCGCCGGCCATGGCGCCGTTGCCCACGGCCAGCGAAACCGAATGCGGTACCCGGGCCACATCGCCGCAGGCAAACACACCCGCCACCGAGGTCTTGTTCTCGGCATCGGTGCACACCTGCGTGCCGATGGGCGTTTCTTCCAGCTTGCAGCCGATCGCGTTGGCCAGGGAGCCGGATGGATCGGTGCGGCTTACCGTGAACAGACCTGCAAAGCGCAGCAGCCGCCCATCGACCATCGCCACATCGGCATGCCCTTCGAGCTTGTCGATGGGCGTTTCCTCGATCGTCACGCCCCAGCGCTCCAAGGTGGACCTGGCGTCACGGCTCAGTTCCATGGCCTCATTGGCGAGCAAGGTCACATCGCCCCAGTCGGTGAGCAGCTCGGCCTGATGGATCGACATCGGGCCGGTGCCGATGATGCCGATGCGGCCCTGGCCGATCTCGTAGCCGTGGCAGTACGGGCAATGGAAGACCGCCTTGCCCCAGCGCTCGGCGAGTCCGGCGATGGGGGGGAGCTGGTCGGCCACGCCGGTGGCCAGCAGGATGCGACGGCCCTGATGCGATTCACCCTCGGCCGTTGTGACGGTGAAGCCGTCCACCTGCCCTGAAACGGCTTCGGCCCGGCCCTCAAGCCAGGTCAACGTCGGATAGGTTTCGAGCTGGCGACGTGCGTTCGCCGCGATCTCGCCGGGAGGGACGCCATCCTGACCGATAAACCCATGCGAATGGCTGGCGAAGCGATTGCGCCGCTCGCCCGCATCGATCACCAGCACGGACCTGCGCGCCCGCATCAGTTGCAGAGTGGCGGCCATTCCCGCGTAGCTCCCGCCGATGACGATGACGTCGTGGTGCATGGTCATCTTCTCTTGCGTCGTGCGGCCGCGTGCCGGCGCGCAAAGTCGGCGGCCAGATCAGCGAGGGTGATTTCCGAGAACCGCTGCAACAGCAGCGCCTCGGCCTCGGCAAAGGTGCCTTCGAGCGCGGCATTCACCGATTGCTCGACCAGGCACTCCGGGGTTTCGTTGCGATTGCCGATTGCAAACATCGCCGGCTCGCCCAGCGCTTCGTGCAACTGGCGCAGGGTGACGGCGCCGAGGTCGGCGTGGATGCGCCAGCCACCCGCGTGGCCCCGATCCGATGTGACGATGCCCGCCTCTCGCAGATACCCCATGGTGCGCCGAACCACGACCGGGTTGGTGCCCAGGCATTGGGCCAGGGCGTCAGAAGTGACGGGACCATCCTGCTCGGCCATGTGCAGCAGCGCATGCAGAACGGACGATAGGCGGCTGTCGCGTTTCATGTAACTAATGATGTTCTGTTTGAGATCGAGCGTCAAGACGAGCGTGAACGTCGGCTCCTGTCGAGCCTTCATGCTTGAATTCAAGCCTTGTCCGACAGAAAAGGATTGATGTCGATCAGCTCGTATTGGATTTCCATCGAATTCGCAGTTTTGGCGATCCCTTTGATTCGACAGAATTTTGGCGCTCTTTCCTGAAAAGCCTCGTAGGCAAAAATGCAGGGAAAGCGCCGCAACTCAACCAGGACCTTGTCGTCTAGGGAACGTCTGAACAAGCCACGAATTCATCTGCGGGCGAGCGCGTGATGACGCGACGGCGTATCGATGGACAATGGATCGCGCTGTGCGCAGGCCGATAATCGAGTTGTCGATGCATTTTCATCGTCCTCTCCTCTCAGATCCCAAACTGCGGACGCAGTCCGCCTGTCAGAGCCAACAATTTCTTGCGCGCCATCCACAGATTGGCCAGTGCAAAGAGCGTGACGATCTGCGCGGCGTTCTTCGCCAGTCCCTTGAAGCGCACCTTCACGAATCCGAACTGGCGCTTCACCACCCGGAACGGATGCTGACGCGCGCGCGAATGCTGGCCTTGCGATGCTCGATCTTCTCCAACGCGCGTTTCTGACGACCGTCGGGCAGTGCCCGAATACGACCGCGACGCGCAGCGATCTCCCAGCGAAAGCCCTTGCGTGCGACGCGATTCTGAGCGCCGGTGTAGCCGGCATCTGCATAGGCAACTTCTTCCCTGCCGTGAAGCAGTTCGTCCACGACTTCAATGTCCGCCTCGTTGGCCGGCGTGGTCACGACCGTGTGCACCAGACCCGAGTCGGCATCCGCGCCGATGTGCGCCTTCATGCCGAAGTACCACTGTGTGCCCTTGCAGGTCTGGTGCATCTCGGGGTCGCGTTCCCCGTCCGCGTTCTTGGTCGAGCTCGGTGCGGAAATGATCGTCGCATCCACCATGCTGCCGCGCCGCAGAAGCAGACCCTGGCGCGTCAGGTGCGCATTGATGCGCGTGAAGATCATCGCCGCCAGTTCGTTGACCTCCAGCAGGCGCCGGAAGTTGAGAATCGTGGTCTCGTCGGGAATTGCCCGGGTCAGCGACAGTCCGGCGAACTGGCGCATCGAGGCAACCTCGTACAGCGCTTCTTCCATCGCCGGATCGGACAGTCCGAACCAGTTCTGCATCAGGTGAATCCGCAGCATCGTCGCCAGCGGGTACGGGTGCCGGCCGCGTCCGGCCACCGGGTACAGCGGCTCGATCAGATTCAGCAGCGACTTCCACGGCACGACCTGATCCATCTCGGCCAGAAACACTTCGCGCCGCGTCCGCTTGCGCTTGCCCGCGTACTCGGCGTCACCAAAGCTCAGCTGTGTCATCCCACGTCCTCTCTCGCTCAATCCCAGCTCGCGACCATTATCCGCGAGACTTGTTCAGACCTTCCCTAGGGATTCGAAGCGCGGCTGCAGATGAAGGTCGGTATATTCAAGGAAGCGATCGCGCTCCAAGCGAAAGACTTGGCCGTTGAAATCTTCAGTGTTGGACGACATCAAAAGGTTGTACATGCACCCTGACCTGATCGGGAATTGACGGCTGAAGCCACCGCCATATTAAGGCAGCCAGGCTGCTTCCCTGAGCTTCAGGGCCGGGAGTACATCTGCACCACTCCGTTTCCGGCTGCGGCATGGCAACTTCTCAAGCCGACTGACGCGTGGAGCTGGGCATGCCATTGACTGCTGACTTGTGGGACTGGGGCGAACTGTGTCGGCAACATCACTATTCCGGTCTTTTGGTTGGCAACGGAGCGAGCCGCGCGGTATGGGAGCGATTCGAATATCCCTCCCTATATACAGTTGCGGAGCAATGGAACCTCAATCATCGGCTGAGTGCGCAGGATGCTGCTCTATTCGGGGAACTTGGCACGAGTGACTTCGAGCAAGTTCTTTCCGCGCTGGCAGTCTCAAAGCGGGTGAACGGTCGATTCGGGATCGCCAGCGAAGACCATGACGTTTGCTACAACAGTATCCGACGCGCCCTGCTCGATGCAGTACGAACCACCCACGTTCCCTGGCAACAAGTACCCGCTGCAGGTCTGCAGGCGATCCGCAACGCGCTGCTGCAGTACCGGACGGTATTTTCGACGAACTACGACCTGTTGCTGTACTGGTCCATCATGCGAGAGGGCCAGGGGCGAATCGTCGACTTCATGTTCGGCGCCCAGAATCATTTCGACGCCGGAAACACCGAGGTCTATCCAGGAACCACCGGCATTTGGTACCTGCACGGCGGCCTGCATCTGGTGCGCACAGACCTGGGTGGAACTCGAAAGCGGACAGCCCAGGGGCTCAATCTGTTGGAGCAGTTCTGTGAGGCCATGCCAGAAGAGCCGGGCGCCGTCCCGCTATTTGTTTCCGAGGGGTCGCCCGAATCCAAGCTGCGTGCGATCTCCCGGTCGGACTACCTGTCGTTCGCCTACGGGTGTTTGCGGGCTCACCAGGAAGGCCTCTGCATCTTTGGCCACCGCCTTGGGGAAGAGGACCGTCATATCGTCAATGCGATTTGGCAGAGGCCTCCAGCGATGATCGCCATCTCGATTCGGCCGGAAGCACCCGGCTCGATCATCCGGTGGAAAGCGCATTACCTCCAGCGTTTTGGCGGCCTCCAAGTCGAGTTCTATAACTCGGAAACCCATCCGCTGGGGGCGATTGGACTGCGCGTGGATCCGGGCGCACACGTGCAGGGCAGCGCCAATTTCTAGGTAATCAATCGAACCAATTCATCGAGCCATGCCCATTGGCGGCTTCGGCGGCGGAAATCGGGATGGTATGCAGCCCGCTTCAGTCTCCAGATTTGGGCGAGGCCGACCTCGCCAGGTTGGCCTCGGTCGTGGCCATCAATTGGGCCGAGCTGCATTTCAGGGCGCGGGCGATCTTGAGGATGATCGGAAGCGTGGGGACGTGCTCGCCGCGCTCGATCTTGCCCAGGTGCGAACGCTCGATGCCGGAAAGGTGGGCCAGCGTTTCCTGGGCAATGCCTTGGTTGGTTCTTTCTTCGCGCACAGCAGAACCGAACGCGATGGCAGGTGCTGCTTCGTACGTGGTCGTGCCGACAGGGCGACCTTTTTGCATCGAACGCTTTTGCATTGCAAAGAGCGTTGAGCATTGCCACGATGTAAACCACGTTAAACTTAACTCATTCAACTATTTCGAATGCAGTCGCCACGAGGTCGCCGCCTGGGAGGGCCGGTCGTGGAATCGATCGACAACACCACCGAAATACGTATGGCCGTTCTTGGTGAGTGGGTGCCGCCCCAGCTCGCCGACGTGCTCGCTCTGCAGCGAGCCGAAGAACCGGAGACCCCTGCTGCTTTGGCCGGAGGGACAAATCCGGATCGGAGCGAGGCGTTGCGCGGCGACGGCTTCGACCTGGCTCTGTCTGCGGCCCCCTGGCAGTGGCCGGGATGGGTGTGCGAGCCGCTGTGGCATGACACGTTGGCGGTCGCGGTGGCCAAGCGCTCCCATCTGCTGGCTTATCGCGAAGTGCCGCGCCAGGAGGCACTCAAACAGCCTTTGATATCTTCGCGAACTACGGCTGATGAACCATGGCGCATGGCGGTGCAGCGTGTATTCGGAAACGCGCTGCACGCTCAAGAGCAGACGGTAGAGACATTCGATATAGCGATGACACTGGTGGCCGGCGGATATGGCATCGCCATTGCGCCGGCCAGAAGACTATCCACATACACAGGTAGAGGGATCGTGTCGCGGCCGCTGGCCGGGGCGCCGACCATCGTGATGGCCTACCTGCTGCGTCCCTGCACATCCCTGACCGGACCCCAGGCGAGATTCGCGCGCCGCGCCCGCTCCGTGTCCTGATGCCGGGGCGCGGCGCATCGCGTGGTGCCCGCTGCGCCGCTTGGAGTCTCAAGGTTCCATCAGGTGTTCGATCGCGTCAGCCGTGGCGGAGTCCTGCACCAGCTGCCGCACGCTTTGCCTCACCTGCACCGGGAATTCGGAAGACGCCGCAGGATCGTCCGCCTCCACGGACTGCGCGGCGACCAGCCGCGCGGCAAGGTGCAGGTTCGTCGGGCCGACGGCCTCGATGGCTGCGCGCCCCCCCAGCGCGTCATAGGGCCGCATGAGCGCATGGTAGACGTCCCAAGTGTCGATTCCCCGCGGCACCTGTTTCAGGACAGCCTGAACCAAGCTGCGCTTGAGCGGGTCGAGCTGCCAGTCCGGCACCCGTTGCCCGCGATGGCCCATGTGGATCGACAGGAGGTTGCCCGCCTGAATCTCATAGGTAATCCAGCGACGGGACTTGCCCGCCAGCTTGGCGTACTCAGCCACCGACAGGTTGTGGGGCGCCTCGAACATCTCCAGCAACTGCAGGCGTTCGCGCTGCACCTTCGAGAGCCTCGGCCGCGCGTACTCGGGCAGATGGACGGCAGGCAGCCGCAGCACCGATGCCGGCGCCACGGGCATGTCCGGGGCCGGCGGGGTCACGATCAACTGCGGCGCGGCGGGATTGATCACCGGCGGATGGGCGGCCGCCTGGCCAGCGATGGTCGGCAAGCCCTGCAGCGTGATGGTCAGGTGCATGCTGGCGACGTCCACTTGGTTCTGCTCGAACAGGTCGAGACGATCGGCCCAATCCTGCATCATGACGCGGCGCTGCTCGACGTACTCGGCATGGTTGTAGGTCGCGCTGATCCTGTCCGGGTCAGCGTGTGAGAGCTGGGCATCCGCCCACTTCTTCGGGTAGCCCAGCTCGTTGAGCGCGGTCGAAACCGTGGCGCGGATGCCGTGGCCGGTGAGCTGATCTTCGTACCCCATGCGCTTGAGCGCGGCATTGAGCGTGTTCTCGCTGATGGGCCTCTTCAGACACCAGTCTCCGGGGATGAGGTAGACCTGAGCCGGCTTGAACTGCTCCAGCAGGTGACGAACGATTTCCTGCGCCTGCACTGACAGCGGCACGATGTACGGCGGAATGTCGATGAGACGCTTGCGCTTCTTCTTGGTGAGCAGCTTGCGCTGCTTGAGCCTGGCCACCGGGATGATCCACAGGCCCCGGTCGAGGTCGAACTGTTCGGACGTGGCGAAGCGCAGTTCGCCGGTGCGCACGCCGGTGAGCATCAACAGCCGCACGCCAAGCTGCGTGTTGAGGCGCCCGCGATACCGGCGCAGCGTCTGCAACATGAGCGGCAACTCGGGCATGCGCAGAAACGGGTTGTGCTCGACCGGCGGCAGAGGTAGCGCCACCACTTCCAGATCCTCGGAAGGATTCTCGCCCATGTTGGGGATCACCACGGTGGCGTAGGTGAACAACTGCGCGAACCACGTCCTGAGCTTTTCGGCTACCGATAGCGAGCCGCGCTTTTCCACCTTGCCGATGATGTCCAGCAGGTGCGCGCGGGTAATGTCGTAGATCGTCAGGTGACGCAGCACCGGAAACACGTCCCTTTTGAAGACGCGCCCGATCTGCTCCAGGCTGGTCTGCCGCCCTTCTTCCAACGACAGCTTGCGATGGGCCAGCCACTGCTCGTAGACGGCCTTGAAGGTATGCTCACCCGCCAACACGATGGCGTGGCGCTTGCGCTTGCGTTCGGTGTGGGGATTGATGTTCTTGGCCAGCAACGAACGGGCTTCATCGCGCAACTCGCGAGCGTCCTTCAGGGAGACCGCCGGGTAATTGCCAAGGGTGATGCGATCACGCTTGCCGACCCAGGTGTAGCGGAAGTGCCACGCCTTGGTGCCGATGGCGGAAACGTAGAGGTAGAGGCCGTCGAAGTCGGCCAGCGAGTACGGCTTGCCCGTGGCCTTGGCCTGCCGAACGATGAGGTCTGTAAGCATGTGCCCAACTCCTGAAAAGCGAGTTGGATGCGAGGTTCCCGATCGGACCCTGGCTCTCCCAGCGACAATGCGGAGTGGGAACTCAGCACATTGTTTGGGCCACTTTTTGTACCAGTTTGTACCGGTCGTCAGTGGTTTTCGCTGGATGTCACTGGATCAGAGATTTTTAAAGATCTGAACCGTGACAATCACTTGCAAACCTCCATGGATGTCCTCGGAACCCCATGGAAAGTTGAAGTGGAGCGGGTGATGGGAATCGAACCCACGCCTGAAGCTTGGGAAGCTTCGGTTCTACCATTGAACTACACCCGCGCGAGGTGCAGCGTACCCGCTTGAGGCTCGCGGGTGAAGGGCGTCGCGAAGCGCGCAGTCAAAGATTTAGACTGCGCCTCCGATGCGCCTCTTCGTCAACGGTTCTTCTCTCGAACTTGCCGGCACCCCGACCCTGTCGATTCTGATCGACAGCCTTCGGCTCGGCGCGAAGCGCTTTGCCGTGGAATTGAACGGCGAGATCGTTCCGCGCTCACAGCATTCCCAGGTCGCGCTGAACGAGGGCGACCGGATCGAAGTGGTGCAGGCCGTCGGCGGCGGCTGACCGTTCCCTTTACGCAGACGTCGAGAACAACCTTGCAGACTTCACCGGATTCTCTTTTTGTGGCAGGCAAGCCCTACGACTCGCGGCTGCTCGTGGGCACCGGCAAATACAAGTCGCTGGAGCAGACGCGCGCGGCCATCGAGGCCAGCGGCGCGCAGATCGTGACCGTGGCGGTGCGCCGGACCAACATCGGTCAGAACGCCAGTGAGCCCAATCTGCTCGACGTCATTCCGCCCAGCCGCTACACCATCCTGCCCAACACCGCCGGGTGCTACACCGCGGACGATGCTGTACGCACCTGTCGTCTCGCACGTGAGCTGCTCGACGGCCATCGCCTGGTGAAACTGGAAGTGCTGGGCGACGCCAGGACTCTGTACCCCGACGTCACTGCCACGCTGGATGCGGCGCGCATCCTGGTCAAGGACGGCTTCGAGGTGATGGTGTACTGCACCGACGATCCGATCCTGTGCAAGCGTCTCGAAGAAATCGGCTGCGTCGCTGTGATGCCGCTGGCCGCACCCATCGGCTCGGGCCTGGGCATCCAGAATCGTTACAACATTCTCACCATCGTCGAGAACGCCAAGGTGCCGATCATCGTCGATGCCGGCGTGGGCACCGCCAGCGACGCGGCCATCGCGATGGAGCTGGGTTGCGACGGGGTGCTCATGAACACCGCGATTGCGGAAGCGAAGGATCCAGTGCTGATGGCCAGCGCGATGAAGCACGCGATCGTTGCGGGCCGCGAAGCATTCCGCGCGGGACGGATGCCGCGTCGGCGCTTTGCGTCCGCGTCCTCGCCGGTCGACGGGCTGGTGGGCTGAGCTTGAACCCACCCGACGCCGAAATTCCGGCGCCGCCCGAGCATCGGCGCATCCGCAGCTTCGTGCGTCGCGAAGGCCGGCTCACCCACGGCCAGCGCGATGCGCTCGACCGACTCGCGCCACGCTTCTCGCTGGATCATATCGGTGTGGCGATAGACCTCGACGCGGCATTCGGCCGAGCAGCGCCGACCTGTTTCGAGATCGGCTTCGGCAACGGCGATGCCCTGATGGCGCGAGCTATGGCGCGTCCGGAAATGAATCATCTCGGCGTTGAAGTGCACCGTCCCGGTGTCGGTCGCCTGCTGTCGCAGGTGGAACAACACGGCTTGAACAACGTGCGCGTCATGACGCGCGATGCCGTCGAAGTGCTGCGCGAACAGATCGCGCCCGACTCGCTCCTTGAGGTCATCGTCGAATTCCCCGATCCCTGGCACAAGACGCGGCATCACAAGCGGAGACTGATTCAGCAGGATTTCGTGCGCCTGGTTTGCGAACGGCTCGCGCGCGGAGGCGTGCTGCACCTGGCGACGGACTGGGCGCATTACGCCGAGCAGATGCGCGAGGTGTGCAATGCCGAGCCGGGTCTGGAAAATCTTTCCGCCCACAGGACCTTCGTTGCGCGACCCGGCTCTCGTCCCGTCACGCGCTTCGAGGCTCGCGGCGAACGCCTGGGTCACGCGGTCTTCGATCTGGCTTACAAGCGAGCCTGAAGAAAAGCCCCAATCGACGGCTGTCATCGGGCCGTGGTAAATGATGAACCCTTCCCCTCGTTCTAAGAGCTGACCGCGTCCGATGTCTGCGGCACATCCCATTCTTGGCGTCACCGGTTCGTCCGGCGCGGGCACCAGCGCGGCCATGGCCGTGTTCCGCCGCCTGTTCGCCGCGCTGGGTCTGAAGGCCGCCGTCGTCGAGGGTGATGCGTTTCACGCGTACGACCGCGACGGCAACAAGAAAGCCATCGAGCGGGCGCGCATCCGTGGCGAAAACTTCTCGCTGTTCGGCCCCGGCGGAAATCATCTGGACCGACTCGAATCGCTGCTACGCGAGTACGGCGATAAGGGCACGGGCGTGGTGCGACGCTACCTGCATACCGAAGCCGAGGCCAAGGCCGCGGGCCAGGCGGTCGGCACGTTCACCCCCTGGGAGCGCCTGCCGGCCGGCACCGACGTGCTGTTCTACGAAGGCCTTCACGGTGGCTACGCGGGTGAAGAGGCCGATATCGCGAGCCACATGGATCTGCTGATCGGCGTGGTGCCGGTGATCAACCTGGAATGGATTCAGAAGATTAGGCGCGACACAGACCAGCGCGGGCATCTGCCGGAGGATGTGATGGCCACCATCCTGCGCCGCATGCCCGATTACGTGAACCACATCACGCCGCAGTTTTCGCGCACCGACGTGAATTTCCAGCGAGTGCCGCTGGTGGATACGTCCAATCCGTTCATGGTGCGAGAGATTCCGTCCGCCGAAGAAAGCCTGGTGGTGATGCATTTCAACGAAGGCACGCGGCTGCGCTCGGACCTCGACGGTCTGGCGCGCGCGATCCGCGGCGCCTACAAATCCAACGCAGCAACCCTGGTCGTTCCCGGAATCGCGATGGAACGGGCGATGGAATTGATTCTCGCACCGGCCATCGAAACCCTGTCCCACAACCGTCGCCGCGCTATCGGCGCCCGCTCCTGAAAAACCGCCAATGGAACTTCGCACACTCGGAAACACCGAACTCAAAGTCAGCCCGATCTGCCTCGGCACCATGACCTGGGGCGAGCAGAACACCGAGGCCGAGGCGCACGAACAGATGGACTACGCCGTGAGCCAGGGCGTCAACTTCTTCGACGCCGCCGAGATGTACCCGGTGCCGCCCAAGGCCGAGACCCAGGGACGCACCGAGCAGTACATCGGCACCTGGTTCAAGAAGAGGGCTAAGCGCAAGGACATCGTGATGGCGACCAAGGTCAGCGGACCCGGCCAGAGCTATCTGCGTGGCGGGTCGCGGCTGGATCGCAAGTCCGTGCTCTCGGCCTGCGACGACAACCTGCGACGCCTGCAAACCGATTACATCGACCTGTACCAGGTTCACTGGCCCGAGCGCCCGACCAATTACTTCGGCCGCCTGGGATACGAGCACACCCACACCCAATCGACTCCGATAGAGGAAACCCTGGGCGCGCTGGAGGAACTGGTGAAACTGGGCAAGGTGCGCCACGTCGGCCTCTCCAACGAAACGCCCTGGGGCGTGAGCGAATACCTGCGGCTTTCGCGCGAGAAAAAGTTGCCGCGCATCGCCTCGATCCAAAATCCCTACAGCCTGCTCAACCGCAGTTTCGAGATTGGTCTAGCCGAATTCGTGCACCGTGAAAACATCGCGTTGCTCGCGTATTCGCCGATGGCTTTCGGTGTGCTGAGCGGCAAGTACCTGGGCGGCGCGCGTCCGGCCGACGGGCGCGTGACTCTGTTCCAGCGCTTCTCGCGCTATTCCAACGAAAGTGCCGAAGCGGCCACCGCCGCATACGTTGCGCTGGCCAGGAAACACGGGCTCGACCCGGCGCAGATGGCGCTCGCGTTCGTCAACACGCGGCCGTTCATGACCAGCACCATCATCGGCGCGACGACGATGGAGCAACTGCGCAGCAACATCGCCACGCACACGCTCAAGCTGTCGAAGGACGTCGTGCAGGAGATCGAGTCGATTCACAAGCGGCACACGATTCCCTGCCCCTGAAGCCGTTTCGACATGACGGTGTAGGCGAGGCACTGTCATCCCCCTGTCGTCGTCGCGTCACATAGCTTCGCCATCCTCCGCGGCGCTCTGGGCGATCGCACTTCCTCGTGATCGCAGAGCCACTCTCTGGGGATCCGAAGATGAAGTCGATCAAGTCACTGTCGCTGGCCTTGCTGGCGGCATCCGTTCTGAACGTGCAGGTCGCGCAGGCCGCGCTGCCGTTTCAGCCGCTGCTGCCGAATCGACCGCTGCTGTCGTTCCTCCTGCGGCCGCTGCAAGTGCTGCTGCCGTTCCTGTTCCCGCCCCAGGCTTGCCCGAACATCGTTTTCCCGCTGGCATGCCCCCCTCCGCCGCCACCGCCGCCCATCCCGGTAGCTGCGCCCGGCGTGTCGTTCACCGCGCCGCAGAACTCGCTGGACCTGGCCAATTACACGCTGACCGCGCGTTACGACCTACCCGTGGGTACCGGTGCCAACCTGCTCGGCGCCGAAACCTCGGCGGTCACCTACAACCGCGATACCGGCACGCTGTTCCTGCTCGGCGATCACGGCACCTCGGTGTTCCAGGTCAGCCGCACCGGCGTTTTCATCGACACGATGAGCTTCGCTGCCGATCTGGTAAGCGATCCGGAAGGGATCACATACCTTGGCGGTGGGCAGTTCGCAGCCGCCGAAGAGCGCCTGCGCGAGGTCGATCGGTTTACCTACGTACCCGGTACGACGCTGAGCCCGGCAGCCGTTCAGACGGTCAAGCTCGGCACCACCATCGGCAACATCGGGCTCGAAGGTATTTCCTTCGATCCGCTGACCGGCGGCTTCATCCTGGTCAAGGAGAAAACCCCGCTCGGCATTTTCCAGACCGGCATCAATTTCGCCGCCGGTACTGCCACCAACGGTTCGCCGACAACCGAGAATTCGACCAACCTGTTTGATCCCGCGCTTGCCGGCGCCGTCGATTTCGGCGACGTGTACGCGCTGTCGAACACCCTGCCTTCGGCGGCGCCCGACTACGGCCATCTGCTGGTGCTGAGCCAGGAGTCCGGCGTGCTGCTGAAGATGGATCGAAGCGGCAAGATTCTGAGTCGCCTGGACGTGGGTCTGCCGGCGCAACACGAAGGCGTCACCGCCGACGAGAACAACGTGCTGTACGTATCCAACGAACTCGGCGGCGGCGCGGGCAAGCCACAGCTCTGGGTTTACACGCCGACCACGAGCTCCACCGAGGTTGGTACCGGCAGCAATGTGTATCTCGGTTTCGCCGAGCCGGTCGTTGCCGGCACCGGCAATATCGTCATCAGCGGCGGCGGCGATACGCGCACCATCGCCATCGGCGACATCGACCAGATTCGCATCGCCGGCTCCACCATTCACATCAATCCGACCGCCGACCTGATGCCCGGAACGGCATACACGCTGACGGCGCCGGCCGGGCTGGTTCTCGCGACAGCGGGCAATCGACCCTCGCCGGCGGTCAACTCCAGCTTCAACACGCGCAACGAGGCGGTACCGCCGACCCTCACCGGCACGATGCCGGCCGACAACGCGCTGGCCGTGGCCACCAGCCGCGTCGTTCTGACGTTCAGCGAACCCGTCACGCCCGGCGTCGGCAGCATCGTCATCACCGGCGCCGGCGGCGACGTGCGCACCATCGCCGTGGGCGACACCACGCAGGTCGCGTTCGCCGGCAACATGGTGGACATCAACCCGGCCGCGCCGCTGAATCCCAGCACCGCGTACAACGTGCAGATCGCCAGCGGCGTGATCCGCGACGTGGTCGGCAATGCATATGCCGGCCTGATCGGACCCGACGCGCTGAACTTCACCACCGCCACTCCGGGCGCCCCGCCGCCGACGGTGCTGTCGGCCGGCGACGTGCTGTTCATGGGCATCAATGCCGACGAGGTCGATGCCTTCGCCTTCGTGCTGCTGCGCGACGTCGCAGCCGGCACCCAGATCGGTTTCACCGACAAGGACTACAGCGCGTCGAGTCCGACGTTCCCGACCAACGAAGCCGCCTTCACCTGGACCGCGAACGTGGCTTATCCGGCCGGCACCATCGTGACCATCCAGCCCAATACCTTGCTCGCCGACAAGGGCTTGGCGGTGGGCGCATCCGGCGGGGTTGGCGGCGGCGGGGAGACTTACTACGCCTTCCAGGGCTCGATCATCAATGCCGGCACAGGGCAGATCACAGTCGATCGGTTCATCGCGGCCATCAACATCGGCCCCGCGGCTGGCGATATCCCGGCCGAACTGACCGCGGCGGGCTCGTTCATCCAGTTCGCCGCGGACCCCAACGACAACGTCCGTTACGCCGGTTCGCTGGATCGCACAGACCTCGTGGCCTTCGCCACCCTGGTGCGCAATCCCGCGAATTGGGAGCGCAACAACGAGGCGGGCTACCCGCTCATCGAAGGCAGCCTGTTTGGTGTGGCGATGCCGCCACCGGTCGGAGGCACGATGCTCAATCCTGGCGAGGTGGTGTTCATGGCCGCGAACGCTGACCCCACCGATGCGATTGCGTTCGTGATTCTGAGCGATGTCGTTGCGGGCACCCAGATCGCGTTCACCGACAAGGACTACACCGCCGGAGCGCCGACGTTCCCAACCAACGAGGCCGCATTCACCTGGCAGGCGGATGTCGATTATCCGGCTGGCACCATCGTGACGCTTCGCACCGATCCGGTGGCGACCGATCGCGGAACCATCGTCAGCGGCGCGGTCGGCGGCGGCATCAGCACAAGCGCAGAAACCTACTACGCCTTCCAGGGCACTATCACCAACGCCGGTGCGGGCGCGATCACCGTCGATCGCTTCCTCGCTGCGATCAACCTGGGTGCGGCCGCTGGAGACATTCCGCCTGAACTGACCTCTGCGGGCGCCTTCATCAGCTTCAACATCGACAACGCGCGCTACGCCGGCTCGCTCGATCGTTCGATCCTCGCGACGTTCGCGATGCGCGTGAAGGATCCAGCCAACTGGAGCCTCAACGACACCACCGCCTTCCCGATCAACACCAGCGGCAGCCTCTTCGGCGGCACCAGCCTGGCCACGGGCGACGTGCTGTTCATGGCCGCCAATGCCGACGCCCCGGATGCGTTTGCCTTCGTCATTCTCAAGGCCGTCGTAGCAGGTACGCAGATCGCGTTCACCGACAAGAACTACACCGCGGGTTCACCTTTCCCCGCCAACGAGGCGGCCTTCACCTGGACGGCGGACGTGGCCTACGCGGCGGGCACCATCGTCACGGTCGCGACCGACCCGCTGGCGACGGACAAGGGCACCCTGTACGGCGCGGGCGGCGGCATCAGCCCGAGCGCGGAAACTTACTACGCGTTCCAGGGCACGATTCTGAATCCGACGGTCGCAGGCATGGTCTTCGTCGATCGTTTCCTGGCTGCCATCAACATCCGCGCGGCGGCCGGCCAGATTCCGCCGGAAGTGCCAGCGGCCGGAAGCTTCATCGAGTTCGATTTCGACAACGTGCGCTACGCCGGCTCGCTGGATCGCTCAGACCTCGCCGCGTTCGCGGTTCTGGTGAAGGACCCGGCCAACTGGGAAACCCGCAACGACCCCGGGTTCCCGATTGTTGGAGGCGCGCTGTTCCCCTGAGCCGCGAGTCAGTTCAAACGCGGTCCGATGGGCGGCCTTGAAGGCTGCCTATCAGGGGCGTAGAACAAGAGCCATCTTCATCCGTAACAAGTTCCCCGCAGCAATGGGGAGGAGGCGGGCGATGGCCGAATGGTTACGCGAGATGTCGGTTGGCGAGTGGTTTGAAGCCAACGACCAGTCGTTCGAGATCGTGGGCGTCGACGCCAAGGCAGGCGTCATCCTGGTTCAGCACTTCGACGGTTCGCTCGAAGAGTTCGACTTCGACAGTTGGCTGGAACTAAGCGCCAGGCCCTGCGCGCCGCCGGAGGACTTTTCCGGCGCGCTTGACGTGGAACGCGAGGACTATGACGATCGGCCGCACAACGGCCATTGGGGCGATCCGCTCGACGAGTTGAACGCGCGTCTCGACGATTACTGAGAGCTTGTGAAAATTTTCGTAGCGAGCGAAGGCAGGTCGCGTTTCGCCGGAGCGCAGGAACCGGAGTGTATTGGCCATACATGAGGATTCCGAGCACCGCCGAAACGCGAGATGCCGAGCGCAGTAGAAAAGTTCACAAGCTCTGAGGCGTCGGCAAGCGTCGGCTAAGCCACACGATCAGCAGCAGCGCGGGAATACCGAGCATCGAGGTGTAGACGAAGAAGCCGGGCCAACCCAGCGCTTCCGACACGAAGCCCGAAGCGCCACCCAATATTTTTCCCGGCAAGGTGAACAGCGACGAGAACAGCGCGTACTGCGTCGCCGTGTACGCGGTGTTGGTCAGGCCCGACAAGTAGGCAATGAAGGCCGACCCGGCAAAGCCCGCGGCAAGGTTGTCGCCGCTGATGACCAGGGCCAGGCCGGTCACGCTGGGCTCGCCGTGCAGCGCGAGCAGTGCGAAGCCGAGGTTGGAGACGATCACCATGACGCCGCCGATCATGAGCGAACGCGTCGCGCCCATCCGCATCACCGCGATGCCGCCGAGAAAGGCTCCGGCAATCGACAGAATCACGCCGTAGAACTTGGCGATGGCCGCGACCTGCTTGAGCGTGTAGCCCAGCGCCAGGTAGAACGGGTTGGCCATCGACCCCATGGTGATGTCGGTCAGTCGGAACAAGCCGACGAAACACAGAATCGCGACGCCGAGTTGCAAGCCGTTGCGCTGGAAGAAATCCAGGAACGGACATACGACCGCACCGACAAACCAGGCGCCGGCATTGCGCAAGCTCGCGGGCCAGTGGTTGCGTTGTTCGATCCAGGCGAGCACGCGCGCTTCGGATTGCGGGGTTCCGCTTTTTCTGGCTTCCGGCTCGGGTACCAGCAGCGTAGTCAGAATTCCGATGAGGGCGAGGCCTGACATCGCGAGGTACGCCGCGCGCCAGCCATATTCGGCGGCGAGAAACAGGCAGCCCGCGCCGGCGACGATCAGCGCGATGCGATAGCCGAGCTGATACGCCGCAGACAGCGCGCCCTGTTGCTCGATGGCGGCAGCCTCGATGCGCCAGGCATCGATGGCGATGTCCTGCGTCGCCGACGAGAACGCGACCATCAAAGCGAACCCGATCATCGCCCCCAATTCTGTGGCCGGATCGTGCACGGCAAGGCCGGCAAGACCGCCAGCCATCCCGAGCTGCGCCAGCAACATCCACGACCGGCGACGCCCCAACGCGCCATGCAGCAGCGGCAGTCGCAGACGATCCACCACCGGCGCCCAGAAAAACTTGATCGAGTAGGTGATGCCGACCCATGACAGCAGTCCAATGGTGCCGCGCTGAATCCCCGCCTGCGCCAGCCAGGCCGAGAGCGTCGAAAACACCAGCAGGAAGGGCAGCCCCGCGGAGAATCCGAGGAACAGCATCGCCGCCACCCGCGGGTGGCGGTAAATGGAAATGGCGCCAAGAAAGCCCGTGCCGCTCTTGCTCACGCGTAGTCCACGATCAGCGGCGCGTGATCCGAGAAGCGGTTGTCCTTGTGCACGCGTGCCGACTTGAGCTTCGCGGCAAGCCCCGGCGTGACCAGTTGGTAGTCGATGCGCCAGCCCACGTTCTTGTTCCAGGCGTCGCCGCGGTTGGACCACCAGGTGTAGATGTCGCCCTCGGCCTCGGGTTGGAGCCGGCGATGCGCGTCCACCCAGCCCTGCTCTAGCACCTGCGTCATCCACGCCCGCTCGTGCGGCAGGAAGCCGGAGTTCTTCTGGTTGGACTTCCAGTTCTTCAGGTCCTTGTTGGTGTGAGCGATGTTCCAGTCCGCGCACAGCACATAGTCACGACCGCTGGCGCACCACTCCTTGAGCCGCATGTGGAAAAAATCGAGGAATCGATCCTTCGACGCCTGCCGCTCGGGGCCGGCGGAGCCGGAGGGTAGGTACAAGGACACGACCGAGAGATTGCCGAAGCGAAATTCCAGGTAACGCCCCTCGTCGTCGAATTCCGGTACGCCGAGCTTGTCGAGCACCACGTCAGGCTCGCGCCGCGAATAGATGGCAACGCCCGCGTAACCCTTCTTTTGCGCGCTGTTGAGGCGGATGGCCCAGCCTTCCGGCGAAAACTGCGGCAGCTTTTCGAGATCGGCCGGCTGCGCCTTGGTTTCCTGCAGGCACAACACGTCGGCGCTCTGGAGAGGCAGCCAGTCGAACAGGCCCTTGGACGCGGCCGAGCGGATGCCGTTGCAGTTGAGCGTGATGATGCGCATGGGAAGTCGGGCTGAAGAATTCGGGCGCGTAATGTTGACACGGGATGTCAGCGGATCCGGTTTGCGGCCGCCAGTTTCGACAATACGCGGCGGCCGATTCGGCGATCCTGCGCGCCGTATTGGCCCACTCCGGCCGTTGCACCGACGATTGCGCGCTTCCGTCGTGCCGAATGCTCGCGGGCGCCGGTATCGCCCGGGTCTTGCACGGCGGAACCCGGCCCATCTGATGCATGCTTGCCCACCGTTCCCCAAAGATCCGCTCCATGCAGCCGTACCAGAAAGACTTCATCGAACTGGCCCTAGCCCACGAGGTGCTTCGCTTCGGCTCGTTCACGCTCAAGTCCGGCAGGGTCAGCCCGTACTTCTTCAACCTGGGGCGCATCTGTTCGGGCGCGGCGATGCGCAGACTCGCGAAAGCTTATGCCGCCTCTCTCACCGGTTCCGGCGTTGCCTGCGACATGCTGTTCGGGCCGGCCTACAAGGGCATACCGCTCGTGGCCGCCGTTGCCTGCGCGCTGGCGGATATGGGCACCGACCTGCAGTTCGCCTACAACCGCAAGGAAGCCAAGGACCACGGCGAGGGCGGACTGCTGGTGGGCGCGGAACCCAAGGGGCGCGTCGTGATCGTGGACGACGTGCTCACCGCCGGCACCGCGCTGCGCGAAGCCATCGCGCTGCTGCGCAAGGCGGGCGCCGAACCGGTCGCCGCGCTGGTCGCACTCGACCGCCAGGAAGTCGGGCCATCCGGCCGCTCGGCCGTTGCCGATCTCGAACAGGAGAGCGGCCTGCGCGTAATTCCGCTGGTCACCGTCACCGACGTCATCAATTTTCTTGGCGCCGATACGCGTCACGCACAAACCCTGAGTGCGATGCGCGAGTACCAGAGTCGCTACGGCGTAAACTCCATCCCACAAAAATGAAGTCGTCGACAAAACGAGGGGTGGGTGCCGGGATGCTGTTGTGGGCCAGCCTCATGGTCTGCGCGACCGCCTTCGCCGACAACGCGGCCAGCAATCGCAATAAGTCCAACGCGCCCTCGAAGAGTAAGCTGGTCTGCTGGACCGACGCCGCCGGACGCCGTGCCTGCGGCGACGCGGTACCGGCGCAATACGCCGGCCAGGAGAAACGCATTCTCGACAGTGCCGGCCGCACGGTGAAAGTCATTCCGGGCGCGCTGACGCCCGAACAACGCGCCGTCAAAGAAGAGGCAACGCGCCAGGCGGCAGTGGCCAGGCGCGAGGCCGAACAGCAGGCCGCCTATGATCGCGCGCTGCTCGCCACCTACTCCACGCCGCAGGAATTGGCGGCACTGCGCGACGACCGCCTGGCCAGTCTCGACACCAGCATTTACCTGAGCGAAGCCGCCGCCGCGCGCGATGCGGCCACGCTTGAGGAACTGCGCTCGCGCATTCCGGCCAGCGGCTTAAAGCCGGCGCCACGCCTGCTGGACAACATCGCCAAGTTCGAAAATTCGTGGACCGCCAACACCCACGCTGCAATCGATCTCCGCCGCAATCGCGAAACGGTCTGCGCGAATTTTGCGCGCGACATCCGGCGCTTCCAGGAACTCAAATCCGGCAGCGCGGAATTTGATAGCCCGTGTCCCCCTCCGCGGACGTTCACGGCAGCGAACTAGAGACGTTCCCGACGCGTAGGGCGCCCGCCCTCAGCCGCGGATCAGCGTGCCCACGCCGGCGTCAGTGAACATCTCCAGCAGCACCGCGTGGTCCACGCGCCCATCGACGATCACCGCGTTGCGCACGCCGCTGTTCACCGCGTCCACCGCGTAGCGCACCTTCGGCACCATGCCGCCGGAAATCGTGCCGTCGGCAATCAGTCGCTCCACGTCCTGCACGCTCAGGCCGGTGAGCAACTGGTTCTGCTTGTCCAGCACGCCAGCCGCGTTGGTCAGAAACATGATCTTCTCGGCCTGCAACACCCCCGCGAGCTTGCCGGCGACCACGTCCGCGTTGATGTTGTAAGCCTCGCCCGCGGCGCCCGCACCCACTGGCGCAATCACCGGGATGAAGCCGCCGGCTTCGAGATGCGTGATGACCCTGGGATCGATCTTCTCGACCTCACCTACCTGGCCGATGTCCTCGCCCTGGATGAGCAGCTTCTTCGCGCGGATCAGCCCGCCGTCCTTGCCGGTGAGCCCCACCGCGCGTCCGCCCTGCCGGTTGATGGCCGCGACCACCGCCTTGTTCACGAGCCCGCCGAGCATCATCTCGACCACGTCCATGGTCTCTTCGTCGGTGACCCGCATGCCCTCGACGAAGCGCGATTCCTTGCCGAGCCTTTCCAGGTGCGCGCCGATCTGCGGCCCGCCGCCATGCACCACCACCGGGTTCATGCCGACCAGCTTCATCAGCGCGATATCGCGTGCGAACGACGCGATCATGCCGTCGTCCTTCATCGCATTGCCCCCGTACTTGATGACGATGGTCTTGCCGCTGTAGCGACGGATGTAGGGCAGCGCCTCGCTCAGAACGTGGGCGATGTCGTTGGCATTGGCGAGGTCGAGCGGCATTGGTGGGTGGGACGTACGAGGAGCTATAGATTGTAGGGCTAGAAGCGGGACGCTCCTAAAACTGCGCCTGCATCGCATACGATTCCGACTTTGGCGGCATGGTGCGTGCTTCGCCCATATGCCGCAGCGGACGAAAGGGAGAGAGGAGTCGATGCGTATCAAGAAACTGCTCGTCGCCAACCGCGGCGAAATCTCCATCCGCGTCATGCGCGCGGCGGCGGAGATGGGTATCCGTACCGTGGCGATCTACGCGCACGAAGATCGCTTTGCGCTGCACCGTTTCAAGGCGGACGAGAGCTATCTCGTGGGCAAGGGGCAGAAGCCGATCGCGGCCTACCTGGATATTCCGGACATCGTTCGCATCGCGACAGAAGCCGAGGTCGATGCGATTCATCCGGGCTATGGATTTCTGTCCGAGAACCCGCAGTTCGCCGAAGCCTGTGCGCAGGCGGGCATCAAGTTCATTGGGCCGACGCCTCAAGTCCTGCGAACGCTCGGCGACAAGGTGGCGGCGCGCGCGGCGGCGATGGCGGCGAAGGTGCCGATTCTTCCCGCCAGCGGCACCTTGCCGCGCGATGTGGAGGAAGTGAAAAAGATCGCGAACGAAGTCGGTTACCCGGTGATGCTCAAGGCAAGCTGGGGCGGCGGCGGGCGCGGCATGCGTGCCATCGAGTCCGAAGCCGAGTTGCCGATGGCGCTGGAGTCCGCGCGACGAGAGTCGCTCGCGGCCTTCGGTAACGACGAGGGTTATCTCGAAAAGCTGGTGCGGCGCGCGCGCCATGTCGAGGTGCAGATACTCGGCGACCAGCACGGCAATGTGATCCACCTGTTCGAGCGCGACTGCTCGGTGCAGCGGCGCAACCAGAAGGTGGTCGAGCGTGCGCCTGCGCCCTATCTCACCGCCGAGCAGCGCAAGGAGCTGTGTGACGCGGCCGTTCGCCTGTGCCGGAGCGTCAACTACTCGCACGCCGGTACCGTCGAATTTTTGATGGATGCCGACACCGGCAAGTTCTATTTCATCGAGGTCAATCCGAGAGTGCAGGTCGAGCACACCGTCACCGAGGAAGTGACCGGCGTGGACATCGTGAAGTCGCAGATTCGCGTGACCGAAGGCGGTCGCATCGGCGACCCGGACTCGATGCTGCCGACGCAGGACACGGTGCGGCTCGACGGGCACGCCCTGCAATGCCGGGTCACCACCGAGGATCCGGAGAACGGATTTACGCCGGACTACGGTCGCCTGATCGCGTACCGCAGCCCGGCCGGCTTCGGTATCCGTCTCGACGGCGGCACCTCGTATGCGGGCGCCGTCATCACGCCTTACTACGATTCGCTGCTGGTGAAAGTCACGGCCTGGGCACAAACCTCGGACGAGGCCATCGCACGCATGCACCGCGCGCTCACGGAGTTCCGCATCCGCGGCCTGGCCACGAACCTGATGTTTGTGGACAACGTGATCCGCCACCCGCTGTTCCGCAGCGGCGAGTGCACCACGCGCTTCATCGACACCACACCCGAGCTGTTCGTGTTCACGCCGCGCAAGGATCGCGCGACCAAGCTGCTGCGCTTCATCGGCGAGGTCGCGGTCAACGGCAATCCGGAGATGAAAGGCCGCAAACCGCCGGAAGGCATGCTGGCCGAGCCGCTGCGGCCGGTCGTTTCGCTCAAGACGCCGATTCCGCCCGGCACGCGCGACGTGCTCAAGAAGCTCGGGCCGAAGGGCTTTGCGGACTGGCTCAAGAACGAGAAGCGCGTGCTGCTCACCGACACGACGATGCGTGACGCGCATCAGTCGCTGTTCGCCACGCGCATGCGGAGCAAGGACATGGTCGCGATTGCGCCGTACTACGCGCGGCTCGCACCGCAACTGTTCTCGCTGGAATGCTGGGGCGGCGCGACCTTCGACGTGGCGCTGCGCTTCCTCAAGGAGGATTCCTTCGACCGCCTCGCCTCGCTGCGCGAACGCATTCCCAACATCCCTTTGCAGATGCTGCTGCGCTCCGCGAATGCGGTGGGCTACACCAACTACGCGGACAACGTGGTGAAGTTTTTTGTCAAACAAGCCGCCGACGCGGGCGTGGACATCTTCCGCGTGTTCGATTCGCTGAACTGGGTGGAGAACATGAGAGTCGCGATGGACGCGGTAATCGAATCCGGCGGCGTCTGCGAGGGCACGATCTGCTACACCGGCGATCTGTTCGACACCTCGCGCCCCAAGTACAACCTCAAGTACTACGTCGATATGGCGAAGCAGCTCGAGAAAGCCGGCGCGCATATTCTCGGCATCAAGGACATGTCCGGCGTGTGCAAGCCGCGCGCGGCGCGCGAGTTGGTCAAGGCGCTAAAGAATGAGATCGGCATCCCGTTGCACTTCCACACGCACGACACGAGTGGCATTGCGGCGGCCAGCGTGCTCGCGGCGGTGGAAGCGGGTTGCGATGCGGTGGACGGCGCGCTCGATGCGATGTCGGGCCTCACGTCGCAGCCGAATCTCGGCTCCATCGCGGCTGCGCTCGCAGGCTCCGAGCGCGATCCCGGCATCGATCTTTCCGCTCTGCGCCAGCTCTCGGACTACTGGGAGGGCGTACGCAAGTTCTACGCGCCCTTCGAGGCCGACATCCGCTCCGGCACCGGCGATGTCTACAACCACGAAATGCCCGGCGGGCAATACACCAACCTCAGAGAACAAGCGCGCTCGCTGGGTCTGGAATCGCGCTGGGCGGAGGTCTCGAAAGCCTATGCCGACGTAAACAAGCTGTTCGGCGACATCGTGAAGGTCACGCCGACCTCGAAAGTCGTCGGCGACATGGCGCTGTTCATGGTCAGCCACGGGCTGAGCGCGGCAGACGTGGCCAATCCGGACAAGCAGGTCGATTTCCCGGAATCCGTGGTGCAATTGTTTCGCGGCGAGCTGGGTTTTCCTGCGGATGGATGGCCCGCGGAGTTGCAGAGCAAAGTGCTGAAGGGCAAGCCGGCGCTGGTCGGACGACCCGGCGCGAATCTGCCGGACGTGGACCTCGAAGTCGCGCGCGCCGAGGGCGAGAAAGCCGTCGGTTATGCCCTCGACGACCGCGATCTGGCCTCGTACCTGATGTACCCGAAGGTGTTCAAGGATTTCGCCGAGCAGCGCAAGATCTACGGCGATCTGTCCGAACTGCCGACGCCCACCTTCTTCTACGGCCTCAAGGACCAGGAAGAAATCAGCGTCGATATCGACCAGGGCAAGACGCTGGTGATCCGCTTGCAGGGCCGCACTGAGATCGAGGAAGAGGGCGTGGTGAAACTCTTCTTCGAACTCAACGGCCAGTCGCGCCAGATTCGCGTACCCAAGGCTGGCAGCAAGTCGGCGCAGGCCGAGAGACCCAAGGCCGACGAGAAGAATGCGAACCACATCGGTGCGCCCATGCCCGGCATGGTGGTGCGCGTGGCCGTATCCGAGGGCGCAAGCGTCGCCAAGGGCGAGCCGCTGATCGTGCTCGAAGCGATGAAGATGGAAACGGTGATCGCCGCGCCGCGCGATGCCAAGATCGCCAAGGTGCACCTCAAGTCCGGTACGCCGGTCAATGCGCGCGAGCTTTTGATCGAACTGGAGTAGCGCTCGATTCGCGCGCAACGTGGCCTTGTCATTGCATCGTCAAGTGTCGGCGTCACGCTCGGACCTCTCGACCCCGAAAATTTTTGGGCTTGCTGCGAGAACCAGGTCTCGCTAAGTGCTGTCCGCCGCACGGGTGCGCTAGTAGGCTCGCGACATTTGGGGTCGTCACGCCTTCACATTACGTTGGGAGTTTTTCGGAAATGGCACGGGCATCTTTTTTTCGCGGACTGCGCTCCGTCTTCATCGGCATCGCCTGGCTGGCTGCGATGCCCACGGTGGCGCTGGCGCAATTCGGCATCACGCCGAGTCTCAGCGCCGGATGCGACTGGATTCCGACATTCGATCCGGCCGACCCGAATGTAGGGAATTCCGCCTTCCCCGAAGCCAACGTGCGCTATTGGCTGGCGGTGGTCACCGACACAGTGCCGACAGGGACGAGACTGCGGATCGAGGGGCGCTACCCCGACGCGCGTTATTCCGCGCTGTTCGCGTACGACGGCAACATCTTCTTGTTCGACTCCCTCAGCGATAACCAGTTACTTCCCGACCCTGGCAATGCCAACCTCAATCTGGATCGCACCATGCGCGATGCGGGCGTCCTGCCCGGCGGCAACTACACCGCCTTCCTGCGCATCGGCGTCCCGATTCCCGCCGTCCGCGAACGCAACACGCTGTATCGCGCGGGGTCGGGGCTGCTCCAGCCCAAGGCGCGGAAGCGTACGTTACTGGCATACCGCACCTACCTGCCGGAGGGCGGCGACACGGGTGGTGTCGGATTGCCGCGGCTGGTGCTGCAAAGACCCGGCCTCGCCGATCTGGCGCTGGCCAGCACGCCCGATGTCGCGAGTTGCGCCGCGCTGGGTCAGGCTTTGAGGGGCCCTCGGCCCGCGCCCATTTCGCGGCTCAAGCCGCTCGTTCCCGCGAAGAAACCGGTGTTCCAGAAATTCGACGCCGCACTGCTTCAGGCAACGGGGCTGGGCGCGGGCTTCAACCCGCACAACGGCTTCATGTATGCCAAAACCCAGCGCAGCTACGCCGACCTGATGGTGGTCCGCGGGCGCATGCCGCACTACACCACGCAGAACCCGGCGGACATCACGCCGCAGGTCCGCTTCTTCTCGATGTGCCAGTACGGTTCCGGCAGCACCCAGGTTCATGGTTGCATATCGGACCGCGAACTGCCGCTCGACGAGTTCGGTTTCTACACCGTGCTCATCACCAAGGACGCGGTGCGCCCACCCGGACTGCTCGCGAATTACGGCTGGTTGCCTTTCGGTCCGGAGAACGGCACGGCGGTGGCGATTCGCGAACTGCTGGCGCACCCGAGTTTCGCCCAGTCGATCGAGCGGGCACCGTCCAACGCAGGAGCCCGCGACGGATACACGCCGCTACTCACCTACTGCTCGCTCCCCGTGCTTGCGCAGGCCGCCGCCATCGGGCTCGGTCCGGCGGGCGTGTACTCGGCGTGTGCCGCATCGCGCTGAGTTGTCGCGACAGGGGTTGCGGCACCATTCGGGGTTGAGCCGAGCGGCAGGTGTTCATCTGCCGTCGGTTACAGTGCGCGACCCTCACAATCAGGATCGTTCAATGCTTCTTGCCCCGTTCTTCCATCGCTGGTCGGCCTCGCTGCTGGCCCTCGCCTCCCTGAGCCTGGGTGGCGCCTGCCTGTCCATATCCAGCGGCGTTCAGGCAGCCGAGGAGTTCGAGGTGAAGTCCGGCGCGCAGGAGCGCAGCTACCGGCTGGTCCTTCCGAGCGGCTACAGCAAGGACAAGCCGGCGCCGCTGATCGTGGCGCTGCACGGCGGCCTGGGCACCGGCAAGAGCATGGAAGAAATGACCGGCCTGGACGACGACGCCGACCGCGCCGGCATGATCGTGGCGTACCCGGACGGTATCGGTCGCGGCTGGAACTCGGGCCGCTGCTGCGGTGGCCCGATGGAAAAGCGGATCAACGACGTGGGCTTCATGCGCGACCTGATCGAGGACGTGAAGAAGCGCTACTCGGTCGATCCCAACCGCGTTTACGGCACCGGCTTTTCCAACGGCGCGATGTTGCTGCATCGCGTGGCCTGCGAAGCGCCGAACACCTTCAAGGCCATCGCGCCGGTATCGGGTGGCATCATGGTCGAGGATTGCCCGGCCAAGGAAGGTCTGCCGGTGATGATGGTGCAAGGGCGCGCGGACAAGCGCATTCCCTGGGACGGCGGCACCTTCGACGACACCTATCGGCCTTCGATCAAGGAAATCGTCTCCAGCCTGCGCGTGCGCAACCGCTGCGCTTCCGAAGAGGATGTGACTCGCGATTTCGGCGTGGTGAAGTGCACCACGCTCAAGGGCTGCCCTTCAGGCAAGGATGTGGTGTGGTGTGGACTGGATGGCGTAGGCCATCAATGGGCGGGCGGCAAGACGCTGTTGCCGCGTCTGCTCGGCAACAACACCAGCGAGTTCGATACCTCGGCCGAGGTAGTGAAGTTCTTCCAGGCGCATTGAGGTCCTTCGAGACGAATCCGATGGCTCTTGCGCTTGCCGCGATACTGCGCGGTGACGCCGAGCGGTATCGCCGGTTTTCAGGTAATCGATCCGGCTACGGTCGAGTCGAATTTCGAACTCGCAGTTCGCTGCCGGATCGATAACCCTGCATGGCTCCGATGTTGCCGAGGTGACCTGTCGGCGGCGGCTTTCTCTACCCGTGCCGAGTCTTTCGGGTTCACGACGGCCATCTCGATCACAACCTATCGCTGACGCTGGCGCAGCAGGCTGCCGTGGTCGAACGAGGGGTTTGCAGGCTTGGTCGTTGCCGAGCGGGCAGAGGCGCCCGAACTGCCCGGAAGCGATAGCGGGTCGGTGAACAGCCCGACGCAATTGGGCCGGTTGTTGGTGGCATAACGACCGTAGCGCAAGGTGAAATTGCCGGTGGTCCCGGCGTTCTCGAATCCAGTCTGGAAATGCGATGCGGTCAGCGTGCACCAGCCCGCTACTCTGGTTCTTGCCACGATCAGGGAACGATTGCCCGGCAACGCGTCGTCGTTGTCCCAGGTAGTGCCGTCGGCGCAGGTCAGGGTCAGGCGCAAGTCGGTGACCTGACTGGCCACCTCCAGGCGCACGCAATCGTTGGAGCCGACCAAGACCTGGCTGGTCCAGGGCAAGGCCACGCCATCGCCCTGGTTGGCGATGTAGTGACCCACGATGGTCGTGGCGCCGCAATTGAGCTGATTGCAGTTCTGGCGGGCATCGATCACACCGGCGCCGGCCTCGACCTTGGGCGACAAGGCCACGGCGGCAGCCAGCGGAAACAGAACACGGAACAACTGACGATACATTTGCGTTTTCATGATGTTTCTCCGGGTAGGGAAGCGGTTCTCACTTGGTGCCGGACTGGGCACGCGGAGCGGGGTCGAGCGTCGGCGCCACGCCGGCCCGCGTCAGCGGCGGCGTGCGGTCGGAGCAGTTGGTCGGGTTGTCGACGTCGTAGCGTGCGTAGGACAGGATGAAATCGGTGGTTGCCCCGCGGCCGGAAAAATGCGAGATCGTCACGGTGCAATAACCGCTGCTGAAAATGGGCGTCACGATCAGGGGACGCAGGTCTCCACCGGAGCGATCGTCGTTGATCAGGCTGACCCCGCCTGGACAGGTCAACACCATCTCCGGGTCCCCGGGCAAGCCACTGACCGGTTCCACATGGTCCAGCACGTCGAGGCGCAAGCATTCCCCCTCGTTGCGGCCATCGACGTAGAACTGGGCGGTCCAGGGCAGGGAAGGGCCAGGCGGTTGGGCTGGCTGGGTCCCGGTCGGCGCCGGCACCACGTAGGTGCCGAACACGACACCGGCATCGCAATTGACGGCGTCGATGCATTCGGACCGGGGCGGGACGAGACCTGCGCCCGCCAGGGCAGCGGTGGAAAGTGCCGCGAGCAGCGGCATGACAACGTAGCGTTTCGAGCGATTCAACATGGTGTTCTCCTTTAACCGGGTGTACGAGCGAGGGTTGGGTTTGCGGATTGGAAGAACCTCTGCCAAGTCGCGCCGCCAACGACTCGGATGCTCTGCCGAGCCCCAGCCGGAGTCCTGAAGAAAAGCTGAAATTTTCCTGAAATTTTCCTGAAATCGCGGCCGGATCCCCGTCGCACCGCGTGCGCGGCACAGACTGAAGAAGTTTTGGAGTAACCGCAGTCGGGCTGGCGTCCGTGTTTCCCTGGCGAGGCCCAGGCCGTCATGTCGCCAAAGCGGGCCGCTCGAGTACCGGCCGCGGATTACGCGGACGAACGCGGATCGAACATGGCCCGGAGCTGGCCGGGGATTTCCCCGCCCTTGCTACGCGTAGCCGTAGCCGAGCGCCAACCCCAGCGTTTCGGGCGAGAAGCTCATGCCGTCGATACGCCACGGCAGGGCTCCGTGGAGCGTCACCTGCGAGGATCGTTCGACGTCTTCGTCCGGCAGGATTTCGAGCACCTCGGCTTCGAGGCCGTACGGCGCGGTGCCGGGTCCGAAGCCGGAAAATTCCCAGGCTTCGGACGATTTCATCGCGTCGAGTTCGGCTTGACCTGAAGCCACTTCGAGCCACGTGCAGAGCGTGACGGCGGCGTCGTCGAACGACGATTCCACCATCTCGATCTGTACCCGCCGCGCGCGCGATTCGGGCAGCTCCCGCATCAGCGCGTCCACGTTGCAGTTGGCGCGCAGCCAGGGAATCTGCGGATCGACCTCGGGCGGATCGAAGCTGAAATCCTTGTAGTCCGGCGGCACGAACAGTCGATCCCGCGCCCACGCCGCCAGCAGGCAACCCTGGGTCCAGGGATGGCGGACGATGTGCAGGAACTTCGCGTCCGGAATCTGGCGGGCGAGGCGACGCAGATCCATCGGCCGCATCGAGGAGCCGGTGTCGGGGATCACCAGCCGCAGCGGTGCCACACGTCCCGCAAGGTGATGAATCAGCGCGCCGGTTGCCAGATCGCGCCGCTGCTCAAGCCACTGCCGCGCGGCCGCAATCGTGTCGTCGGTCTGCTCGTCGAACTCGATCTGTGCGATGGCGCGCAGCAGGCCGTCCATCTGCGCGCTCTGGGACAGCTCGGCGATCTCCAGAATTTCGCCGATCCTGTCGCCCATGAACAGATTCAGCTCGGGCAGTGCGACCAGTTGCGGATGACAGCCGAGTTGCGCTGCGAGATGAGACACGCCGCAGAACGGCGCGGCGAGAAGAAAGACCGGCGCGGGCGTGCTCATGCCGCAGCGATTGGGCTGGCAGCATCACCCAGCCAGACTTCACACCCACCCCGCGCATTCGGCACGTACTGCCAGCGACCGTCGCGCTTGACCGCAACACTGGGACCGAACGGGTTGGCCGTGCCCACGAACAACCCTTGCGGCGTGGACGAGAGGCAGCGTATGCCCCAGTTGAACTTGTTGCCGAAGCCCGAGCGCGTCACCGGTTCCCAGTGCACTCCGTCGTCGGTACGCCATAGCTCGCTGCCTCCGAGCTGGCGAATCATCCGCTCCTCGCCCCAGCGGCGCAGCATCGACAGCGCGTCCTCGGGCCAGGCGTTGACCGGCAGGTAGGGAATCAGGTTGGCCCAGTTGAGCGTGCCGGCGTAGAGCCAGCCGTCGTGCACGCACATGCGCCAGACGTAGCCGTTGAAGACGCAGTCGAAGCCGGCGCACAGACCGGACAGGGGGTACTTGAGCCCGTCCGGCGTCATGCGCGACTCGCCCATGATGAGGTCCCAGCTATCGTCCGGCCACACGCGCACGATCTCGGCCGCGGACGGGCCGATCTTGAACGAGCGGTGATAACCACCGTTGAGAATGCCGAAGCCCACGTACAACGCGCCCTTGAACTCGCACATCGATCCGGCCACCTCGTTGTGCAGGCCGCGGTACGCGCCTTTTTGCAGCACACGCGACCACTGGTACGGCGGATCGCCGCCGCGGGTTTTCCACAGTTCGCCACCGGTGTAGGGATTGACCGTGCCGGCGTAGAGATGGCCGTCGTAGGTCTCCATCTCGAACACGGTGAGATTGCTCTTGTTGCCGAAGCCGACATCGTTGGTCGGCTGCCAGCGGCCTTCGTTCAAGTTGTCGGTGGCGTAGATCACCGCCTCGGAGCCGATGTCCTGCTCGTAGCCCTTGGCCGTGCCCGATGCGGTGGGCGAGGTGTGCACGCGCCCGTCGAAGGGTTGCAGGGTTCGGCACGCGCGCACGGCAGGACCCCAGGGGGGACGCTTGACCGGTGCGAAGTTGCGGCCGTCTTCCGTGCGAATGATGTCGGGCGTGTGCGCCGTATGCGGCGACCAAGAAGACACGTACAGGCAAGGCGCCGAATCGCCCGCGGACTGGAACACCGCCATGCCGCGCAGGCCGATGTAGCTGGGCACTTCCGCGATCACCTTGCCTTTCACCACGGGCGACTTGTACACGCGCAGCCAGGTCTCGGTTTCCGGCGTGTATTCCCAGATCTCGGCGCGGCGGTCTATGGAGTACAGATCGTCCGGCGCGTCGATCGGCCAGGGCCTGAGGTTGGGCTGAGGCACGGCCATGCGCATCGCCGCCATGCTCGCGCGCGAAGTGCCCACGTAAATCCTGCCGCGGAACCACGCCATGCTGTGCGCGTAGTGGTTCCAGCCGTCGCCGAAACCCGACAGACAAGTGAGACGAAAATCTGCCTCTTGCAGTGGCGTGCCCTCCTGCATTAAGGAATCCAGGACCACACTTCCACCAGGAAGAATCTCACCAGCGCCTTGGTGAAGACGATGATGGTGAGACTCCAGCCCGCCTCGACTTTTGCGCTGCCGGTCATGCCGGTCTTGAGCACGCCGTCGGGGTCCGACACCACCATCTGCACGCGAACGACCTTGCCGTACTCGCCTTCTTCCGCAGCCGGTGCGATGCGCTTGACCCTGCCCTCGAACGAGGAACCGGGATGCGCCCAGGGTTTGGCAAAGGCATCGGCTTCGACCTCGATGCCGCCGATCACCGCCTCGGGCAACTTGATCTCTGCGAGCAGTTCGCCAGTGTCCTCGATGGTCGCCAGCAGCTCGCCGCGTTCCAGGTAATTGCCGCGCGCGAATTGCAAACGCGCCGACACGATGCGACCGGCGATGGGCGCCTTGATCGTGGTGTATTGCAGTTCCTGGCGCTGATAGTTCAGCTCTGCCTCGACCTTGCGGATCTCGGCTTGCAGCGCAGTAACGGCTTCGTTACGCGCCGCGCTGCCCACCAGGATCAGGCCGCTCTCCGCTTCGGCCAGTTTCTGCTTGGCCACCTCGGCGGCGCCGAGCGCACGGTCGTATTCCTGCGGCGTGACCGACTTGCCCTTGTAGGCCTGCGTGATGCGCCGAGCCTCGGCATCTGCGACCTTGGATGCGGACCGCGCCGTGGCTACGGCTTGCCGCGCCACTTCGATTTCCTCCTTGCGCGCGCCCAGCTTGAGCAGCGACAGCTCGGCTTGGTGCCGTGCCAGTTCCGCTTCGGCCGACGCTACCTTGGCGAGCTGCGCCGCGTTGTTCAGCCGGACGATGGGCTGCCCTTCCGTCACGACGTCGTTCTCGTAGGCCAGCACTTCGAGTACGTCGCCCGCGGTGAGTGCACGCACGTCGGCGCGATTGCGCGGCAGCACCTCGAAATTGCCGCTGGGCTCGTAGGGGTAGGGCAGCACGCACACCACCAGGAAGATGCCGATGGCGATCTGCCAGGCGCGCGAAGGCAGGTATCTTTTCCAGCCCTTGTCGGGCCAGCCCATGCCGCTGCGCTTGACCGCGGAACGAACGTACTGCTTCTGCATAAAGACTCCGGTTACCGCCAACGCAATAAGAAAACCGACCCCGTTGAGCCGCTCGAGCAGGTTGCTCAGCGGGAACACGACGATGAACACCACCACCGCCACCATGAACACCATGACCGCTATCGCAAACCAGGCCAGCGCGCGCTTCGAGACGGAGTGCGACTGCACCTGCCAGGGCCGTCGCTGACCGAACAGCGCGGCGATGGCCTCGGCGCGCAAATCCAGATTGCCCAGCGCGTTGCACAGCAAAAAATAACCGTCGTACGGCGCCAGCGGATTGAGCCGCAGCAGCCCGAACACCAGCGCCACGATTGCCGTGACGACCGCGTTGCGCGCGACCATGGACTCGGTCTGCCCGGTGACGAACCACACCAGCACCGCCGCCACGAACAGCGCGCCCATGCCGATCAGACCGGCGCCGACGATGCGCATGCGCGTGAGCCTGTCGGCGCGCTCGGCGGCGCCGGAGGTATCGACGAACAGGCGCGGAATGCGCAGCGGGCCGAAGCCGAACACGATGCCTACTCTCGGACGCTCCGGCGTGTAATGGGCGATCGCGGCGACCCGCGCGGCGGTGGCGAACAGGTTGATGAGATATCCGGCCACGATCCCGCCCGACACCAGCCGGAAGCCGCCGTAGCCGCGCGCCAGGTGTTCCATCCACTCGTGCCGGTGCGTGATCGCGGCCGTGATGGCGGCCGCCATCAGCGCGAAGAATCCGAGCAACGCCGCACGATGAGTCAGCGGCCACAGCAGCAGACTTCCGAACGCGCTCAGCACCTGCGGCGGCAAGCTCCAGTCGATTCGATTGGCTTGTCCGCGCCGGCCGGTGACCAGCCCGGTCAGCGAACCGGTGAGGCCCGGCCCGTAGCGCGAGCCCGGCAGCATGGACGGCGGATGCGCGCTGCCGGTAAGCGTCGGGTTGTTCGGGTCCGCGGCCGACCAGCCGACGAGGCCCGCCTCCACGTCGCTGTGTGCTGGAACGGGCAGGGGTTCGCGACTGCCAGCGCGCAACAGGCCGGCGAGCGAGAGGTCCGCGGCAAATTGTTCGACCACGGGCGGCGTCGCCGAAGTGCCGAAATGTTCGCGCGCCGCGGCCGCGACGGACACGGCATTGCGCTGCCCATCGAACAATTGCGCCAACTCGAAATCGGTGCGGCTCAGACAGGCGCCGCGACCGCCGGGCATGCCGGACAGCTCGACGCTGCCGGCGCCCGGCAGTTCGAGAATCTCGCCGGGTTCGAATTTCCGGTAAGGCGATACGAACATGCGGATGCGCGGGCTCAGGGCTGCGTGGGCTCGGCCTTGGGCGCGGGCGCCACCCGCAGCAAGCGGTCGAACGCCATCAAATCCGCGTTGGTCAAATTGCCCGCCGCCTGCTTGAGCCGCAGCGAGTCGAGCACGAACTCGTAGCGCGCTTCGGAATAATCGCGCTCCGCCTCGTAGCGCGCGCGGATCACGCGCAATACGTCGGCCGTGGTGCGCGTGCCGGCCTCGAAGGCGTTGGTGGTCGCTGTATCGGAAAGACGCGCGGCAATCACCGCGTCGCGTCGCGCGGGCACTTCGCGAATGCCGGTGGTGGTTTCCAGGAAAGCGATCTGCGTATCGCGCACCGCCACGCCTATGGCGCCATCGACCTCTGCCAGTGCGGCCTGGTAGTTGGCCTCGGACTCCGCCACCTTGGCGCTGATCGAGCCGCCGGAGTACAGCGGCAGATCGACCTTCACGCCGATGCGCCCTTCCGTCTCGTCGCGCTCGCCGGTGGCGCCGCCGCCGGCATCGAGCTGGTAGCCGGTCGCCGTGAGATTGACCTTGGGCCAGTGCAGCTTGCGCGACTTCTGCACTTCCAGTTCGGCGATCTGCGCCGAAATGCGCGCCCCCAGCACCGCCAGATTCTGCTCGCGTGCACGCTCCACCCACTGCGCCATGTCGGGTGGATTGGGCCGCGCCAGCACCATGCCCTCCGGCAGCACCTTGAGCACCGGGTAGGACTTGCCGGCAATCAGTTCCAGCGCCGATACCGCCGCCAGCCGGGCCGCGCGCGCCTGCAAGATGCGGGCGTCGGACAGCGACACCTGGGCGCGCGCATCGGCCAGATCTGCGTCGATCAGCAAGCCTGCGGCGTGACGGCTCTGGGCCTGCTCGAGCTGCCGGCCCAGCGCGTCCTGCTCTGCTTTGGCCAGCTCTTCGAGATCCCTGGCCGACAGCACCTCGAAGTAGGTTTTCGCCACGTCCAGCAGCAGCATGTCTTCATCCGAGTCGAGCTGGAAGCGCGCCAGCGCGTGACCCAGTTCGGCCTGGTCCAGGCTCAGCCACACGTCCGGCCGGTAGATGCCCTGGGTCAGCGAAACGGCGATGATCTTGCGGTCGAAATCGTCCTCGCTCTCCACATCGGGAAAGCCGAAGAAATCGCCGGAAATTTTCTCGTCAATGTAGTCGTACCCTGCACTGACGCCGAACTGCGGGTACAACTGGCCCTTGGCCTGGCGTTCGACCTGGTTGCTGGCTTCCACCTGCGCCAGCCGCGCACGGAACGCCGCGTTGTTGACGAGTGCGTCGGCGTAGACCTGAATCAGCGTCGCCGGCGTCTGGGTGCTCGACTGCGCCTGGATCTGCGGCGCAAAAACCGCCGCAGCGACTGCCACGGCTACGCACCAGCCCTTCAGCATGCGGGATGAATTCATGAGGATGGCGCCCTTGTATTGGGGGTTCACGGCGACGGCGTCGAGCGATCTCGCCGCGAGCGATCTCGCCGCGCGCGGGGCGCAAATTGTATCGCCCTGCCTCACTGCCGGGTGAGCCGGGTAGCGACAAAACCAGCTCGCCGGTCGGAGCGGGCCCAGCATTGCAGCCGCGCACGTCCCGCGCTTCAATGGGAAGCCGCATCGGGACCGGGAACCACGCATGGCCTCTGTGTCCATCTTCATCAGCTACCGGCGCGAAGACTGCGCCGGGCATGCAGGGCGGCTGTCCGACCGGCTGGAACAGCGCTTCGGTGCCGAGCATGTGTTCCGGGACATCGAGGACATCGCGGCGGGCGAGGATTTCGTCGCCAGCCTGCACCGCCAGGTCGGCGCCTGCGACGTACTGCTGGCGCTGATCGGCCCGCGCTGGCTGTCCGTTACCGGTGCGGACGGGCAGCCACGGCTTTCCAAAGAAAACGATTGGGTCCGGCTGGAGATTGCTGGCGCGCTGGCGCGCGGCGCGCGCGTGATTCCGGTGCTGCTGCAAGGCGCCAGGCTGCCGCAGGCACAGGAGTTGCCGCCCGATCTGGCCGGCTTGCCGAGGCGCAACGCGGTGGAACTGCGCGACGCGCAGTTCATTAGCGATGCCGAGGCCTTGATGCGCAGCATCGATGCCTCGCAAGGCTCCGGCCTGGGTGCGGGCTTGCGCCGCCATCGCAGGGCGCTGCTCATCTCGGTCCTCGTCCTGGCGATGACCGTGGGAAGCGGCGCGCTCTGGCACCGGGCGAACGCACCGGACCGCGCGCGCCTGATGCTTCGCCAACTGGGCCTGGAATTCGATGAGAAAACTTTCTTCGAAGCGGTGGAGGCCGGTCGCGAACGCGACGTCGAGTTGTTTCTGGATGCCGGCATCGATCCCGACGCCACCGACTGGCAGGCCCATACCGCTCTCGAGGGCGCAGTTGCCAACGGCTACGCCGGGATGGCGAAGACCTTGCTGCGCAAGGGCGCCACTGCGGACCTGGCCCTGGACGAGGCCGCGTACCACGGCGAAGACGCCATGCTGGAAATGCTGCTCGATACCCGGCCCGGACAAGAAGGCCTGGACCGGGCGCTGCAATCGGCCGCTGGCGCCGCGCGCGTCGGGATCATGAAACAGCTCCTGGACCTGGGCGCAAACGTCAACGCCGACAACGGCCAAGCGCTGTTCCAGGCCGTCGCGTCGGGCAGCGTCGAAGCGCTGGAGCTCCTGCTCGCGCGCGGCGCGGACGCGAAAGCCGCCGTGCGCCAGGAAGGCTGGACGCCGCTGCACGAGGCGGTCGATCGCGACGACTCCGCCGCCGGGAAGCCGGACGCGAGCCCCGAGATCATCCGTCGCCTAGTCAAGGCCGGGGCGGCACTCGACCGGCGCACGGAGGCCAGCCACCAGGCTCAGCCCACGCCCCTGCTTTCCGCGATCAAGGCAGATCGCCCGCGGGCCGCGCTGCTGCTGATCGAGTTGGGCGCCAACGTCCACCTGGGCGGCATCGGTCCCTACTGGCCCGGTTACTCCACCCTGATGGCCGCGGCGGACCGCGGGCTGATCGCGCTGTTGCAACCCCTGCTCGCAGCCGGAGTGAAGGTAAATGCGCGCGGCGAAGACGGGCACACCGCCCTCACGCTGGCTGCGCGCGACGGCGACGCCCCGATGGCGACCGCCCTGCTGCGCGCGGGCGCCGAGGTCGATGCACGCGATGCGGAGGGGCTGACCTCGCTGATGGCGGCGGCGGCGCGTGACGAGATCGAAGTCGTCCGCGTGCTGCTGGCCAACGGCGCCGCGCCCGACGCCGTCGATCCGCGCGGCGACAGCGCGCTGATCTGGCTCGCGCGAAACGTCCGCTCCGAGGGCTTGGCGACCGCCCAGGCGCTGCTGGCGGCCGGCGCCGATCGCACGATTCGCAACGCCAAGGGCCTGACCGCAGCGATGGTCGCGCGCCGGCACAAGTTCGAAAATGTCGCCGACTTGCTGGAGACCGCTGCGCCCTGAAACCTTACGGCGCGGGATGCTCAGTGCGACTTGTACTCCGCGGCTCCCTTGGACAGGGCGAACTCTTCTTCGGGCGACAGCACCAGCTTGTGCCTGCCCACGACAGCGAAGTAGACGATGCCGATACCGAACCAGATCGCCACGCCGATGACGCCCGCGCGATACACCGGGTCCGACAACTGGAACCCGATGGTGACCACGGCGAGCACCACCGTCAGCAGCGCGCCCGGCACGCCGAACGGGCTCCGGTAGGGCCGCGGAATGTTCGGGAAATTACGGCGCAGCAGGACGAACGAAATCGCCTGCATGACGTAGGAAATCATCGCCCCGAACACCGCCATGTTGAGCAGTGTGCCGCCGATCAGCGCTGCACTGTTTTCGGCGCCAAACCAGATCGCGAACATCACCAGTAGCGCCACCGTCGCGCCCGTCACCATCGCAAGGTGCGGGGTCTTGCGGGTGCCGTGCGTGACCGACAGCAGGCGTGGAAAATATCCAGCGCGAGACAGCGAGTAAATCTGCCGGCCCTGCGCGTAGATGATGGTGTGGAAGCTGGCGACCAGGCCGATCACCGCCACCAGCGCCAGCAGCTTGGCAATCTCGGCGCCGTAGATGGCCTTGAATCCGTCGAGCAGCGGCTCGCCCGAGGTGGACAGCGCAAACGCGCCGTTGGCCACCGAGGAGTTGAGCAGCAGAATCATGAAGGCCGAGACGATCAAGGTGAGCATGCCCAGCATGATGCCCTTGGGCATGTCGCGCTTCGGGTCCACCGATTCCTCGGCCGCGAGCGGCAACTGCTCGATGGCCAGGAACAGCCAGACCGCGAAGGGCATCGAGGCGAACGCGCCATATAGCCCGAACGGCAGCCAACTGCCCCCGCCCTGCGGCAATTCCATGGGCTTGCCCTCGGCATCCACGCCGATGTTGAGCGCCCAGCGGCCGAAGTCGAGATTCGGAATGGCACTGACCCAGAAGGCCAGCAGGCAGGCCAGCGCCGCTAGGGTCACGATCAAGGTGATCTTGAACGACAGCTCCACACCAATCACGTTGAGGCCGACGAAGAAGATGTAGCAGGCAATCCAGTAGACCGGCTGAAACGCATCCGCAGTGCCGAAGATGGAACCCAGGTAAGAACCGATGAAGAACACCACGACCGCCGGCGTGATGACGTACTCCACGTTCTCGCAAAGGCCGGTGATGAACCCACCCCATGGACCCATGCTGGCGCGGGCAAAGGAGTACGCCGCGCCGGTATGCGGCAGGGCCGGACTCATCTCCGCGATGGAAAAGGTCAGCCCCAGGTACATGATGGAAATGAGCACCGTGGCGATCAGCATGCCGCCCCAGCCGCCGACGCCCAGTCCGAAATTCCAGCCGGAGAAGTGTCCGGAGATCACCGCGCCCACGCCCAGCGCCCACAGCGAGGCGACACCCGCATAGCGCTTGAGCCCGCGCTGCTCGAAGTAGCCGGCATCGACCGATACGTACGTGATGCCGGATGCGCTCTGATCGCTCATGTGCCCCCCTTTGGCCGGTGAAGGCCGTGGTTGCCGCTTGCCGATAAGGTCGAGCAAGAAGGGTGCCGTGGGGGGCGCGGTAACCGCCAGGGACAGGGGCACCTCGGATTCAACGCGCCCTGCGGGGTTAAGCCCAGGTCAGATCAGCGCCAGCAAGCCCAGGCCGAGCGCGATGCGATACCACGCAAACGGCACGAAGCTATGTCCGGAGATGAAGTGCAGCAGCCACTTCACGGCCGCGAAGCCGGTGGCGGCGGCGACGGCGAATGCCACTCCCAGTTGCAGCCAGGGCTCCGCCTGCGCTGCGCCCGGTTCGAGCAGGGTTTTCGCCAGCTCGTAACCGGTGGCGGCGAACATGGTCGGAACGCCGACCAGGAACGCGAACTCCGCTGCGCGCGGCCGCACCGTGAGTCCGGCGAGCATGGCGGCGAAGATGGCGGCGGCCGAGCGCGAGGTGCCGGGGAAGATGCCGGCGACCACCTGCGCCACCCCGACCGCAATCACCGCGGCCCAGGTCACGGCCTCGCTCGGCGAGAGCCTGGAAACGTGGCGTTCGACCAGCAGGATGGCGATACCGCCCACGATCAGCGCCGCGGCGATGGGGGCCACGGTCTCCGGCAGTTCCGCGCCCATGGCCTTGGCGACCAGCCCGAGCACCGCGGTGACAAGGAAGGCACAGGACAGCTTGAGCGCGTAGTCGCGCGTCGCCGGGTCGCGCAGCCCGGTAGCGAGCTGAAACAGCCGCTGCCGGTACACCAGCGCCACGGCGAGAATGGCGCCCGACTGGATCGCGACGTTGAACAGGTCCGAACGCGGGCCCAGCCAGTGCTGCGCAATCAGCAGGTGCCCGGTGCTGGAGATGGGGAGGAATTCGGTGAGGCCCTCGATGAAACCGAGCAGGATGGCGTCGAGTAGATCGTTCACGGGCTAGGGTCTGCACGCGACGCCGCGTGCGAAAGGGCGGTTAGGATTGGCCGATGATAAGGGACGACGAAGTCGGCACGCGACGCAAACCATGAACCAGAGTCCGAGGGTGATTCTCGTCACCGGCGCGGCACGCCGCATCGGCGCGGCCATTGCGCGCGCGCTGCACGCGGACGACGCGCGCGTGATTCTGCATTGCCGCAGCTCCTGCGACGAGGCAGACGCGCTGGCCGCAACGCTCAATCGTCAACGCGCCGATTCCGCGCGCGTGCTGTGCGCGGACCTGCTCGATGTCGCTGCCTTGCCCGGGCTTGCGCGTCAGGCGCACGCGGCCTGGGGACGGCTCGACGCATTAGTGAACAATGCGTCGAGCTACGCCGCCACGCCGCTGGCGACGCTCACCCTGGATCAGTTCGACGAGTTGATCGGCAGCAATCTGCGCGCGCCGCTGTTCCTCGCGCAGGCCTGCGCGCCGCTGCTGAGCGAGGGCGGCAGCATCGTGAACCTGCTGGACGTGCACGCGCGCAGGCCCGTTGCCGGATTCAGCGCGTATCTGGCGGCTAAGGGCGCGCTGTGGACCTTGACGGAGGCGCTCGCGCTGGAGCTGGCGCCGCGCCTGAGAGTGAATGGCGTCGCGCCGGGCCTGATGTCCGCGGAGCAGCCGCAATTCCCCCCCGCGCAATTCGCACGCGAGACGGCGCGGATTCCGCTGCAAAGATTCGGCGCCGAGCGCGATATCGCGGCGGCGGTGCGTTACCTGCTGTCGCCGGAAGCCGCGTATCTCAACGGCGCGGTGATTCCGGTCGATGGCGGTTTGCGGCTCGCCTGAACATGCCCGACCCCATCTATCTGGCCGCCGACCCGGTCGAAGCGGAAATCGTGCGCAATCTGCTCGGTTGCGAGCACATCGAATGCGACATCTTTGGCGCCATGTTGTGGGGTGGTCGCGGCGAGATTGCGGCCGACCCCTATCCGCGCCTGGTGCTGCGCGATCCGCGCGACGAGGCGCGTGCGCGGGAACTGCTGCGCGAGTACCGGGAAGGCAGCCTGCGTCCCGCCTGGACCTGTGGTTGCGGCGAGTCGGTGCCGGGAAATTTCGCCGCCTGCTGGTCCTGCGGCGTCGGCTTGTAGGAGGGGCGTAAGCCCCGACAGGCGCTCGCCGGTTCAAGCAGGTTCCGGAATTCAAGCGCCGGTCGGGGCAAAGCCCCTCCTACAGGGTGAAGCGCTCGCGCGTCTCTCCGTTCACGTTTCCGTTCGCGTCAAAGCGCCGCTCGCGCAAAACCGCTTCACCCGTACGCGACAGCTTCAGCAGGCTCGTGCAGCGCGTCCCGTAACCGGGTGCGTGAATGAAGGCCGACGACAGCACGCGTTCCATCTCGATGCTCACGCCGGTGGACGGCAGCTCCGCATCCGCGGCCGGTGATGGATCGGCCATTGCGGCAAGCAGCGTCTCCTCTTCGGCCAGATCGCCAGCGATCCAGTTTTGCATCGCGACCCCCGCCACGCAGGCCTTGGGCCAGGGCGTGTCGAGCTGCGCGTTGCTCAGTGCGTGCACGCCGGCGGCGACGGCGTGCGAAACGAACTGCGGACGGTTGCTCAGATAACGCAGTTCGCCGCCGTCGAACAGCAGGAGATTGAAACCGCCGTACTCGTGCGCGTGCGGTGCGAGTTGCTGCGCAAAAAAATCGGCCGGCATGGTCTGCGTCAGGAAATCTACCGCCAGCGTGCCACGCGATCGCGCCCCACGCACGGCCACACCCGGGGCGCGCACGTTGGTAACTGCGGCGAAGCGTCCGTTTGCCGACGCCCCCAACCAAGTCCCGCCCTCCAGCAGATCGCGACCCGCCAACAGTCCCGGCCGGTCCGGCCACCAGGCCAGCGGCGCGGCGGGGCGCGCGTGGAATTCGTCGCGATTGGCGACGAGCAGCAGTGGGTGGTCCGTGTGAGCGTTCCAGGCAAAGGCGATCAGGCACATGCCCGATGATCGCGCCCCGGAACACGTGCGTACAAATCGCCGCGCGAACTACTGCACCACGATCTTCCCCTTCATCACGTCGCCGTGAATGGCGCACTGGTAGTCGTAGGTGCCGGCCGTGGTGAACGTTCGCGTGTAGGTGGCATCGTGGCGCAGACGGCCGCTCTTGGTGGCGTCGGCGAACACCACGTTGTGATTGGAGCCGTCGTTGTTGACCCACTTCACCGTGGTGCCCACCGGCACGGTCAGGGTCGTCGGCAGGAATACGTTGAAGCCGATGGAGACCTCGTGCGGACCTGACGGGGGCTTGGTTTCGGTGGGTGCGCCGCTGGCCGGACCCGCGGCGAAAGCCGACGGTCCTAACGCGCAGGCGGCCAGCACGATTGCGGCGAGCATTTCTGATTTGTAGCGATTCATCGGGGGTTCCTTACGCGTGAGTTCGTTGCTGGACGCCCGCTCCGATGCATGGCTGGTTGCGCCGCACTGCGCGCGTTCGGCTAGCAAGCTTTGCGCCCAACGAGGTGCATGAGGGTTGGCGCGACGGCTTCGACGGTTTAAGGTTCGGGCTTCCTTCGTCCATTAAGACTGCCGACCTTGCGATTCGCCTGGCCCTGGCTTGCCCTACTGTTGACTGCGTTGCCCGTGCATGCCGATTACAGCGGCCACCCGCGCGCGGCCGAGTTGTTGCAGCGTCTGGCCACAGAGGAGCGCTTCAGTCCCGAGGAACTGGTGCAGGTGCGCACTGCGCTGGTGCAGGCCGAGCGCATTCCCAAGCTGGTCGAGGCCGAGCAGAAATCCGCCGAGAGAGTTGAGACTTGGACCACTTACTCTGCGAAGCGCGTGGATGCGCCGCGCATCGAACGCGGCGCCGATTTCATCGCGGAGCATCGCGCGCTGCTGTCGCGGGCGGAGTCGGAGTACGGCGTCGCGCCTGCGGTCATCGCGGGCGTGCTGGGTCTGGAAACCAACTTCGGTCGTATCACCGGGTCCACCCGCGTGCTCGATGCGCTGACCACGCAGGGCTTCGATCACCCGACGCGCTCGGCGTTTTTCTTCGGCGAACTGCTCCAGTTCTTCGTGTTCTGTCGCGACTTCGATTTCGACCCGGTCGAGCCCGAAGGGTCCTACGCCGGTGCGATGGGCTGGGCGCAGTTCATGCCGAGCAATTACCGCCGGCTCGCCGTGGATTTCGACGGCGACGGTGCGCGCGACCTGTGGCAGGCGGCCGACGCCATCGGCAGCGTCGCGCGTTACCTGGTGGAGTACGACCTCGCACGCGGCTGGCATCGTGGCGAGCCGCTGATGGTGCCGGCACGCCTGACCCGCACGCTGCCGCCGGACGTGCCGATCAATACCGCTCGCGCAACTCATACCGTCGCGGCACTGGCAAAGCTGGGACTTGAGAGTACGGTCCAACTCCCGGCTGGCACTTCGGTCGGTGTGGTCGAACTCAAGCTCGACGATGGCGTCGAGTACTGGCTGGGACTCAACAACTTCTATTCGGTGATGAGCTACAACCCTCGTGTGTACTACGCCATGACCGTCGCCCTGCTGGCGCGCGAGATGGCACAGCTCGACGCTGCACGCGCAGGGGCCGAATGAAGCTGCGCACGACCGCCGCCGCGCTGGTTCCGGTCGTGCTGATGCTGACGGCCTGCGCCACCACGCCGCCGTCAAGGCCGAGCAAGCCGGCGCCTCGTCAGGTGCGCATTCCGCCACCCGAGGTCAGCGTGGTGCCGCGCAGGATCGTGATGCCGCCAGCGGTCGCGTCAAAGGCGCAGGCGCCGCGCGCAACGGCGGAAGAAACGGCGGGAGAAACGCTGGATGAAGTGGAGGAAATCGTCGAGCGCGACGGCCCACCCGATCCACGCGATATCCCGCCGGATCTGGCCAACATTCCCGATCCGATTCCGGTTCACGAGCCCAAGAGCGCCGGCGGCAATCCACTGAAATACGAAGTGTTCGGCAGAACTTACAAGGTAATGTCCTCGGCGCGCGCCTTCCGCGAGACCGGGCTGGCGTCCTGGTACGGCACCAAGTTTCACGGGCGCAAGACCTCCAACGGCGAGGTCTACGACATGTTCGAGCTGACCGCCGCGCACAAGCATCTGCCGCTGCCGACCTGGGCGCGCGTGACCAACCTGGGCAACGGCAAGTCGGTGATCGTGCGCATCAACGACAGGGGGCCGTTCCATTCGGCGCGGATCATCGATCTTTCCTACGCCGCCGCGGTGCGCCTGGACACGCTCAACAAGATTGCGCTGGTGGAGATCGAAGCGATCACCCCGGGTCGCAAACTACCGCCGCCGCCGAAGCTCCATACCGCCGATGCAGACAAGAATGCCCGGCTGTTGCAGGTGGCCGCGTATACCGATCCGATCAATGCGGTGGCGATGCGCGAAGAGCTGACCGACCAGGGATTCAAGCCGGTGCAGGTGCGCGCTGGCAAGCTCGACAACGGCGACACGGTGCATCGCGTACTGGTCGGGCCGTTCGAACAGGCCAAGCGCATGGACCAGGTGCACGGCCAACTGCGCGCCATCGGGTACCAGGTCGTCGCGGTGGCCGACATCGCCAGTGTCCCCACAAAGGTCGGGGCTCCCGCGTCGCGTACCGCGCGGCGATAATAAGTACCGCTCCGCGCTGCGAAGTTCTTTTTCACGATTCCCGAGATGACACGAAATCTGCTTGTCCTGATCTTCGCCTGCCTTGCTGCCGCGCCCGCGCCCGCGCTGGCGGCCAAGGTGCCCGATCCGCCTGGTGTCGACGCCAAGTCCTACGTGGTGCTCGATTACGCCAGCGGCGAAGTGCTGGCGCAGCGCGACGGCGACGCGCGCGTCGAACCGGCCAGCATCACCAAGGTGCTGCTGTCGTACATCGTCTACGACGAAATCAAGAAAGGCCGGATGAAGTGGGACGACCCGGTTCTCATCAGCGAGAAGGCCTGGCGCCAGGGCAAGGATTCCAGCGAGTCGCGCATGTTCCTCAACATCGGCTCGCATGTGCCGCTCAAGGATCTGATCGACGGTATCGTTATCCAGTCCGGCAACGACGCCAGCATCGCGGTGGCCGAGCACGTTGCGGGTAGCGAGGATGCCTTTGCCGAACTGATGAACCAGTACGCGCAGAAGCTGGGCATGAAGAATTCCCACTTCACCAACGCGCCCGGCATGCCCAACGCCGAGCACTACACCACCGCCCACGACCTGACCCTGCTCGGCCGCGCGCTGATTCGCGACTTCCCTGAGGAGTACAAGCGCTACGCGGTGAAGGAGTACATCTACAACGGCATCAAGCAGGGCAATCGCAACATCCTGCTGGACATGGATCGCGGCGCCGACGGCATCAAGACCGGGCATACCAGCACCGCGGGCTACTGCCTGCTGTCCTCGATCAAGCGCGAAGACCGGCGTTTGATTACTGCCGTCATGGGCACGCCGAGCATCAAGTACCGCGCGCAGGCCAGCCTCGAACTGATGAACTGGGGTTTTCGCTTTTACGAGAGCGTGAAGCTGTTCGGCCCCGGCAATCCGCTGGCCAATGTGCGCGTGTGGAAGGGTGCGGAATCGCAGCTCGCAGTGGGCGCGCCTGCGCTCAGTCTCGCCTTGCCGCGCGGCACCCAGGACCAGTTGAAGTTCACGACCCAGGTGAACGAGCCGGTATTGGCGCCGGTGGCACTCAACCAGAAACTGGGCACGGTTTCGGTGACGCTGAACGGCAAACCCTTGCGCAATCTGCCGCTGGTTGCGCTCAAGCCCGTTCCTGCCGGCAGCCTGTTCCAGCGAGGATCGGACCAGGTGAGGATGTGGCTGTCGCAGTAATTTGCCGGCACCTCATCGGGCTACAGCCCTACGCAGAAACCGTCGCCCGCATGCGCGCCTTCAGCGAGGTGCGCAATGCGGATACCCTGGACGAAATCTGGTTTCTGGAACACCCGCCGGTCTTCACCCAGGGACAGGCCGGCAAGGCCGAGCATGTATTGGCACCCGGCGATATCCCAGTGGTGCAAACCAATCGCGGCGGGCAAGTCACTTATCACGGGCCGGGGCAACTCGTGGTGTATCCGCTGCTCGATCTGCAAAGGCGAGGCATGGGAATACGCCAGCTCGTCACCCTGCTGGAAAGCGCGATGGTCGCGGTGCTGGCGGGTTACGGCATCGCGGCGTTCTCACGAGCCGACGCGCCCGGTGTCTACGTTCGGCGCGATTTCGGTGCGGGCGGAGAGACCCGCAAGCTCGGATCGATCGGTCTGCGCGTAACACGGGGGTGCAGCTACCACGGCCTGTCCCTGAACGTGGCGATGGGCCTGGAACCGTTCTCGCGGATCAACCCCTGCGGGTACGCAGGTTTGCGAATGACCCAGATCGCCGAACTGGGCGGCCCCGGCGACGTTAGCCGCGTCGCGGAAAATCTGGCCGGAACGCTGGAATCGATGCTGACCGCGACGCGCACCTCGGGCTGATCGCGCAGGCCTGCGAGAACTCTAAGCTGCGGTGCCGGTCAGAAGGTTGCCCAATGCCCAGGCGAATCTCCGGATTTGGCGGCGTATTTAGAACGTAGAATACGAACATGCCCTGCACTCTTCCCCCCGCTTCGCATCGTCTTGCGAGCGGTGCCGCGATCTCTCGATGACCGTTTCCAGTGCCCTGCTGGTGAAAGTGCGCGACGTGCATTTCTCGCATGGTCCCCGCGTGATCTACGACGGCGTGGATATCGACATCGCGCGCGGCAAGGTCACAGCCATCATGGGGCCTTCGGGTACGGGAAAAACGACCTTGCTGCGGTTGATTGGAGGGCAATGGAGGCCGAAATCCGGCACGGTCGAGTTCGATGGAGTTGACGTGCACACCTTGGGCCGCGGGCCGCTTTACGAGCTGCGCAAGCGCATGGGCATGCTGTTCCAGAACGGTGCGCTGCTGACTGATCTGAGCGTGTTCGACAACGTGGCGTTTCCCATGCGTGAACAGACGAAGCTGCCGGAATCGATGATTCGAGACCTAGTGCTGCTGAAGTTGCAAGCCGTCGGACTGCGCGGCGCGCGCGACCTGTATCCGCAGCAACTCTCCGGCGGCATGAGCCGGCGCGTGGCCCTGGCCCGCGCCATCGCGCTGGACCCGGACATGGTGATGTACGACGAGCCCTTTGCCGGCCAGGATCCGATCTCGATGGGCGTGCTGATGCGCCTGATCCGCATGCTCAACGATGCGCTGGGCCTGACCTCGATTGTGGTGTCGCACGACCTTGCCGAAGTGCTCTCGATAGCCGACTACGGCTACCTGATCGCGGACGGCAAGGTGCAGGCGCAGGGCACGGCCAAGGTGATACGCGAATCGAAACATCCCTGGGTGCAGCAGTTTCTGCGCGGCGAGCCCGACGGGCCGGTGGCGTTCCATTACAACGCCCCGGACTACACCGACGATCTGCTTCGACGGAAGGGCACGCGATGATGCAGGCCGTGCGTGTCATCCAGAACTTCCTGTCAGGACTGGGGCGGGCACAGTTCTTCCTAATGCAGATTTTCGCGGCGCTGCCGGCCACGTTCGCGCGGCCGCGGCTGATCGTGCAGCAGCTCTACTACGTCGGGCAACTCTCGATGGTCATCATCGTGCTGGCGGGTTCCTTCGTCGGCATGGTGCTGGCGTTGCAGGGCTATCGCACCCTGATCCGTTTCGGCGCGGAGGAATCGCTCGGCGTGTTCGTGGCGCTGGTGATCGTACGTGAACTCGGTCCCGTGGTAACTGCGTTGCTGTTCGCCGGGCGTGCGGGCTCGGCACTGGCCGCGGAGCTCGGCCTGATGCGCGCCACGGACCAGCTCTCCGCGATGGAAATGATGGCGGTCGATCCGATGCGCCGGGTGGTTGCGCCGCGCTTCGTCGCCGGCGTCATCGCGATGCCTTTGCTGGCCTCGGTGTTTGCGGTAATGGCCATCGGCATCGCCGGCGGACATGCCATCGGCGTGGAACTGCTGGGCGTCGATGCGGGCAGTTACTGGTCGCAGATCCGTGGCAGCGTCGAGCCGCGGGACATCATCGACGGCCTGGTCAAGGCCCTGGTCTTCGGTGTCGCGATCACCTGGATCGCGGTGTACCAGGGGTACCACGCGGAGCCGACGTCGGAAGGCGTTTCGCGCGCCACTACGTCCACGGTGGTGATCTCCTCGCTGTCGATTCTGGCGCTCGATTTCATCCTCACGGCCTTCATGTTCCGGTAAGGCGATGCTCGCGATGTCCATCGTTCATACCTCCTTCATCGCTCACACTTAGGTTGATCCTTATGCAATCACGCGCCCTCGAAATCCTGGTCGGTCTGTTCGTCTCGCTGGGCGTGGCCGCGGTGTTCGTGCTGACGTTCCGTGTCGCCAGCCTGGATACCGTCGGCGGCGCCAACGAGACTTATCGAGTGGTCGCGTCATTCGAGAACATCGGCGGGCTCAAGGCCGGATCGGCCGTGACCATGGCCGGCGTCAAGATCGGACGCGTGCGCGATATCGTCATCGATTCCAACACGTTCGAGGCCAACGTGACGCTCGAACTCTCGAACAGTTTCAACACCATTCCCGACGACTCCAACGCCAAGATTCTTACCGCCGGCCTGCTCGGCGAGCAGTACATCGGCCTGGAAGCCGGCGGTTCGGATGCCTCGCTCAAGGACGGCAGCAAGCTCAAGCTCACGCAGAGCGCACTGGTGCTGGAAAACCTCATCGGCCAGTTCCTGTCCTCGCAGTCCGGCGAAAAGAAGGACGACGGACTTGCTCAGGCCATCACCAAGCTGGCCGATTCCCTGGCTGCCAAGCCTCAGACTCCCTGACGGAGCGCACTTTCCCATGAACGCAATCACTTCCCGTTGCACCAGCCTGATGTTCAGCCTGTTCCTCCTGCTCGGTGGCGCTGCTCAGGCCGCGCCAACGGAGTCCGCCGACAAGGTCATCAAGACCGCGACCACCGAGTTCCAGGCCCTCATCAGTGCCAACCACGAGAGCTACCGCAAGGACCTGGAGAGTTTCTACAAGGTGGTGGACGAAAAGGTCGTCCCGAATTTCGACACCAAGGGCATCGCGCAACTGGCGCTCGGTCGCAACTGGAAGGCTGCCACGCCCGAGCAGCGCACGCGTTTCGAGGCTGCGTTCAAGAACTCGCTGATCCGCACCTACGCCCGCGCCATGCTCGACTACCACTCCAGCATCAACGCCGAGTGGGCGCCGCTGCGTGCCGAGGCTGGTGCCACCGATGTCACGGTCAACGCCAAGCTGCTGCGCAAGGATGCGCCGCCGATCGCGCTGGCGTTCTCGGTGCACGCCGTGGACGACGTCTGGAAGATCTACGACATCGCGGTGGAGAACATCTCCCTGATTACCAACTTCCGCAGCCAGCTCAACGTGGACATCAAGGCCAGCGGGCTCGACGCGGTCATCAAGAAGTTCGAGGACAACTCCTACTTCAAGAAGCCGGACCCCGCCTGATGGTGATCGAAGGCGAGCTTGGCTTTGCCCAGATGCACGAGTGGTTGCCGCAGGCCGACGATCTTGCCGGCCGCGGCTGCATCGACTTGGCAGGCATCACTCGTATGGATAGCGCAGGCGCGTCGTTCCTGCTGGAACTGACCCGGCGCGCCAATCGCAAGGGACTGGACCTGATATTCATCAACGCCAGCCCGCAATTGCGGGGATTGCTGGAGTTTCTGCAAATCAACAGCGTGCTGCGCCTGGGAACCTGAAGGCCCGATCGGATCGGGTGCGCGGACAACACGTCGCCCGACAGTCGTCCCTAGGGCTCACCCGAGTGGCACGTCATTAATTTTTTGGGAAGAGTGCGTGCCTATGCCGACCGTCCGCCTAATCGCTTTTGCGATGGCTCTAGCCTGCTCCGCGGTGCTGACCGGTTGTGCTCATATGCCGGCGGACGATCCCTCCGATCCGCTGGAGACGGTCAACCGCGGCGTTTTCAAGTTCAACCGCACGGCCGACCGGTACGTCCTGCGTCCGGTGGCCAGGACCTATCGCACGTACACGCCCGACCCGGTGCGAAAGGGCGTCAGCAATTTCATGTCCAACCTGTTCTACCCCACGGTCATCATCAACGATGTCCTGCAGGGCAAGTTCGTGCAGGGCGGTAAGGATCTGGGGCGGTTCCTCATCAACAGCACCGCCGGTATCGTCGGGATCATGGACGTGGCATCCCCGCTCGGCCTCTGGCGCAACGACGAAGATCTTGGGCAGACCCTGGGCCGCTGGGGCCTGGGCGAGGGCATGTACCTGATGCTGCCGCTGCTCGGTCCCAGCAACGGTCGCGACCTGATCGGTCGCGTCGGCGACTATTTCTCCTCTCCGGTGAACTACGCCGAAATCGACAGTACCGACAGACTCATCCTCAACGGAGTCAACGTGGTCGATAGCCGTTCACGGCTGCTCGACGCCGACAAATTGCTGGACGAACAGCCCGACCCCTACGTCTTCCTCCGCACGGTGTACTTGCAACGGCGGCAAGGCTTGGTGTTCGACGGCAATCCACCGAAAGAAGAGTACGACTTCGAAGACTAGGCGGCTGCCGTCCGGTGACAGACCGGTAGCGGTCTCCAACTCGAAGAGGCGTGAGCGAGCAGCCTTAGTCGCCCGTAAGGGCTCGCATGGCACGCTTTCAGCGTAGAGGTTCGCGCACTTGCTGTGGAGTCTCTTATGCGCGCGCCTTCGATCTGGTTGGCATTCTGTTTCGGGCTTGTTGCGTCCTTGCCTTGCCGCTCAGCGGTACCGCCGCTGGCAGAGCTGCTGGCCTCGGTTCCGGCGCCGCCGGGCGACGTGGATACCGCCACCGGATGGGTGCGTGACCGCACGATTGCGGCGCCCGCCATGCTCGACTTCGAGGCGCGCCTGAAAGCCCAGAAAGTGGCACTTGCACTGCCTGCGGCCGCTGCGGTCCAGACCGGTGCAGCAACGCCGCAGGATTCCGCGGCCGTGCTCGCCGCAGTGGAGGGCTACAAGGCCTATTTCGCAGCCAACTCGGCAGCCAACAATCCGGCACAGGTTCTGGGCAAGCGGATGTTCTGGCTTGCGGGGCGTTTCGGAACTCTGAAGCGGGGCATCACCGATGCGTACCGGGTTGCCGATCTGCGCAAGCAGGAGTTGGCCGCGTACGGCGCGCTGTTTACCGACTGGCAATCCAAGCGCGCGCCGGTGATTCAGAAAGCGCATCGAGAACTGGCCGCTGCCGGTGATCTCGCCGCCGTTCAGAGCGGGGAGAACCGCGCGGCGCTTCAACAATACGGGCTGGCGATGATCGGCGAACTGGAAACGCTATACGGGCTGACCCGCCACTCGGTGGAGACGGCCGCGGGAATTGCTGCACCGCCGCCGGCGCCCGCAACGCCGGGCCGCGCTCCGACCACGCTGTGGGATTTGATGTCCAACCCGCCCAAGAAAGCATCTTGACGGCAGGACCTGCGAGCCGTCTTACGGCTCGCGATCCGCGCCTAGCAACCCGCGCGCGATCTCGCCCACGCGGTCGTTGAGCAGGCGAATGGTCTCGTAGATGTTACCCACGGTCTGATCGTGGATGTCGCGCACCTTGTTCACCGGCTCCTGCAGCGCGTCGATCTTTTCCAGCACGTCGAACGGCATACTGGCGATCGAACGGTGCACCTGCTCGACGGTGGTGGCGCCATCTTCAATCGTCTGCTCGACGATTTTTTGCAGGCTCAGCAAGCGGTCTTTCATGAAGCTCCTTTTAGGGGGATACGCTGGCCGCACTATAAACCGCGAGCCGGCGCATCAGCCTGCTTGGAAGGTAGAAAGTCTGCTTAATACCTCAGCGAACCACGCCGCAGGCGATGCGCGCGCCGCCGGGAGACCCGGCAAAATCGTCGTCGCCCGCGTGGACGATCAGCGACCGGTTCTTCAGGTCCGCGAGCTTCAATCGCGGCGCCGTCATCGCAGTGCTCGCCTTGCCGTCCGGCGTCACTTCCATGCGCGGCAGATCGCCCATGTGGCCTTCGCCCATCGGGCCGGCGTGTTTGGCGGAAGCCGTCGGGTCGTAGTGTTCACCCGCCGCTTCGCCGGCGCTCATCTTGCCGTCCTTCTCGCGCGCCCCGCAGTCCGGATTCTGGTGCGCGTGAAATCCGTGCGAGCCCGGCGGCAGATCCTTGAGATCCGGTTTGATCTCCAGGCCGTTGCTGCCGTCGCGGAGCCGGATCGAACCGATGTCCGCGCCGGTGCCGCGGTCGTCAATCAGCTTCATTGCGACCTCGACTTCCTGGCCCTTATCGGAGCCGGATGCAGAGTCTGGCGCGGAGTCCGGTGGTTTGCTGCATCCGGCGCCTGCGACGGCCAGCACGGCAAGCAGCAAGGCTGAAGCCTTCATCTTTGGACTCCTGAAAAAACGCTACGCCGTCAGACCCGCGAGCAGATCGGACAACTCGTCGGCGTGCTCTTCTTCCACCGCCAATATTTTCTTGAGCATGTGACTGGTGGTCGGATCCTTGTGGCCGAGGTACTGGATGAACTCGCGATAGCTGTCGATGGCGATACGTTCGGCCACCAGATCCTCCTTCATCATCTCGACCAGGGAGTTTCCGGCCACGTATTCGGCGTGGCTGCGACTGCTGAGGCTGTCGGGCGAAAAGTCCGGTTCGCCGCCGAGCTGGACGATGCGCGCGGCAATCTGGTCGGCGTGTGCCTGCTCTTCCTTCGAGTGGGCCATGAATTCTTCCGCGATACCCTTGGCGTGAATGCCGCGCGCCATGAAGTAGTGACGCCGGTAGCGCAGCACGCAGACAATCTCCGTGGCCAGCGCTTCGTTGAGCAGCCTGAGCACTGTCGGCCGGTCGGCCGAGTAGCCGGCCGTGACCGCGCCTTCATCGATGTGTTTGCGCGCCTGCGCGCGCAGGGTCTTGACGTCGGTCAATGGGGTGCTCATGCCTCTCTCCGTGTCGTTCGGATTCAAAGCGGAATCGCGCGAAGCATCGACGAACTTAGTCATGGCGCGACAGCCCGAAACGCCGTTCCGCTTCCTTCCAGTTCACCACCGACCACCAGCCCTCGAGATATTCCGGGCGCCGGTTCTCGTGCTTCAGGTAGTAGGCGTGCTCCCAGACGTCGTTGAGAAGCAGCGGGAACAGACCCTTGGACACGGGATTTTCGTGGCCCGTGGTGGTGACGATCTGGACCTTGTCCTTGCTGGTCTGGCCCTTGACCAGCCACACCCAGCCCGAGCCGAACAACTTGGCGCCAGACTCGTCGAACGCAGTCTTGAATTTGTCAAAGCTGCCGAAAGCGCTGTCGATCGCCTGGCTCAGCGCGCCCGAGGGTGCGCCGCCACCATCCGGTGACATCGCCAGCCACAGCAGGCTGTGATTGACATGTCCGCCCGCGTTGTTGCGCACCGCCGTCCGGATTTTCTCGGGGACTTCGCCCAGATTGAGCAAGAGCCAATCAGCGGATTTGTCCTTGATCGATTGCGGCGCCGATTCCAGTGCCGTGTTCAAGGCTTTGACGTACGTGGCGTGATGCTTGTCGTGATGGACGGTCATGGTGCGCGCATCGATGTGCGGCTCTAGCGCTGCGACGTCGTACGGCAATGGCGGAAGTACATGTTCCATGGCTGCTCCTGCGTTGGCTGTGGATGGTGTTACCAAAGCTGGCCGCAACATGCGTTCCCGCCCTGTCCTCGAATGGACACGCCGCCCTAGGGTTCGCCACCCGTGCGACTTTCACGCTCGGCCTGCTTCTCTGTCGTGATCTGCATGGCGCTGGCTCGAAGGGCGGGTTGCTTCATGCGTCTGCAGGCGGGCGGAATTCTTGCGCGCCTGCCTTCACTTCGTGGGGAACTGCCGTCATGACTAAAGACGCGCTATCGCAATACCGCGCCAAACGAGATTTTTCCGTCACCTCCGAACCGGCTCACGACACCGAGGCCGGCAAGGACGCGCGCAGCTATGTGATTCAGAAACACTGGGCGAGCCACCTGCATTACGACTTTCGCCTGGAGCTGGACGGCGCGATGAAGAGCTGGGCGGTCCCCAAGGGTCCGAGCTTCGATTCCAAGGTCAAACGCATGGCCGTCCACGTGGAAGATCATCCGATCTCCTACTCCAGCTTCGAGGGCACCATCCCGCCGAAGCAGTACGGCGCGGGCAAGGTCATCGTCTGGGACTCTGGTACCTGGCATCCGGCGGGCGATCCGCGCAAGGGCTATCGCGACGGCAATCTCAAATTCGTACTCGACGGGCACAAGTTGCACGGCCGCTGGGTGCTGATTCGCATGAAGCGCACGGGCGAGAAGCAGGAGCCCTGGCTGCTCATCAAGGAGAAGGACGAGTTCGTGCGCTCGTCGGCGGAGTTCAGCGTGGTCGATGAGCTGCCGGACAGCGTCAAGTCTGCGCCCCGCGCTGCACCGCGCAAGAAAACAAAAACCTCACGCGCCGCCAATCTGCTGGCCGAAGCGATCCGCGCCAGGCTTCCCGAAAAACTGTCCCCGCAACTCGCGACCCTGGTCGATGGCCCGCCGTCCGACGCGGAAGGGTGGAGCTACGAGATCAAGTTCGACGGCTATCGCTTGCTGACGCGGATCGAAGGCGCGGACATCCGGCTGTTCACGCGCAACGGCAATGACTGGACCGCGAAGCTCCTGCCGCTGAAAAAGGCAATCGCGAAACTGAAGTTGCCTCCGGGCTGGTACGACGGCGAAATCGTGGTGCCCAACGAGCACGGCGTGCCGGACTTCGGCGCCTTGCAACAGTCGTTCGATGCGGGCAAGACCGCGGACATCGTGCTTTACCTGTTCGACCTTCCGTGGTTCGACGGTCACGATCTGCGCGCCGTGCCGCTGGAGTCGCGCCGGGCGATTCTGGAAGGCCTGCTGGAATCGAAAACCTCGCAACAGGTGCGCTTCAGCGAAGTGTTCGACGGCGGGGCGAAGAACGTGCTCACCTCCGCCTGCAAGCTGGGTCTGGAAGGTGTCATTGCAAAACGGCGCGACTCGACCTACGTTTCGCGCCGGTCCACGGACTGGATCAAGCTCAAGTGCAGCCAGCGCCAGGAGTTCGTGATTGGCGGCTTCACCGATCCGCAGGGCTCGCGTACCGACTTCGGCGCACTGCTGCTGGGCGTGCACGACGAGCAAGGCGTGCTGCACTACGCCGGCAAGGTCGGAACCGGCTTCGACCAGCGCGGCTTGGCAAAGCTGAAAATCCAGCTCGATGCGCTGACCGCCTCGAAAAGCCCGTTTGCGAAAACATCCGCGATCGAAGGCCAGCCTCATTGGGTGAAGCCCACACTCGTGGCCGAGGTCTCGTTCGGCGAATGGACCCGCGATGGCCACGTCCGGCACTCGGTCTTTCACGGCTTGCGCAGCGACAAACCGGCGAAGCTCATCGTGCGCGAAAAGGCGGAAAGGATGAAGAAAAGTCCCAAGCCGGGTCGCGTGAGCAAGGATACGCCTCAGTCCTTGTCCGGCCTTCGCGTCACGCATCCGGAAAGAGTGATCGACGAGAGCAGCGGTGCCACCAAACTCGACCTGGTGCGTTACTACGGCCTGGTCGGCGAGCTGATGATGGAGCACCTCAGGAACCGGCCCGTGGCGCTGCTGCGCGCGTCCAAAGGCGTCGGTGGCGAGCAGTTCTTTCAGAAGCATGCAGAGACCGAAAAACTGCCCGGCATCCGTCAGCTCGACCCTGCTCTGAACACGAGCCATCCGGCGATGCTCACCGTCGCCGCCAAACAGGGTCTGCTGTCTGCGGCGCAGTGGAACGTGGTCGAGTTTCATACGCTCAACACCGGCATCAAGTCCTTCGAGCACCCTGACCGAATGGTGTTCGACCTGGACCCCGGCGAGGGCGTGGCGTGGAAAGAAGTTCAAGAAGCCGCGCAACTGGTGCACGGGTTTCTTTCCCAACTCGGCCTGACGGCGTTTCTCAAGACCAGCGGCGGCAAGGGACTGCACGTCGTGGTGCCGCTGCGCAAGCTGCACGACTGGGACGGCGTCAAGGGTTTCTCGCAGGCCATCGTGTCGCATCTGGCGAAAAATATTCCGCAGCGCTTCGTGGCCAAGAGCGGCCCGAAGAATCGCATCGGCAAGATCTTCATCGACTACCTGCGCAATGGTCTGGGCGCGAGCACCGTGTGCGCGTGGTCTGCGCGTGCACGGCCCGGTCTGGGCATTTCCGTACCGGTGGACTGGAGCGAACTCGAATCGCTGCGCGGCGGCGACCACTGGACCGTACGCACCGCGCACACGCGGCTCGACCGCGGCAACGAACCGTGGAAGACCTACGCCAAAGCGGCGCGCAGCCTCAACCCCGCCATGAAAATGCTGGGCTACAAACCCGGCAGCTCATCCTGATTTTTCGACAACCACAAAGGGATCTCTATGCCACGCTCAGTCTGGAAAGGCGCCATCAGTTTCGGGCTCGTGCACGTGCCCATTTCGCTCTATCCCGCCTCGCAGGAAACCGGCATCGACTTCGACTGGCTCGACAAGCGTTCGATGGATCCGGTCGGCTACAAGCGCATCAACAAGCGCACCGGCAAGGACATGCGCAGCGAGGACATCGTCAAGGGCATCAAGCAGGACGACGGCGACTACGTCGTGCTGAGCGAGGACGAGATCAGGGCCGCGTTCCCGAAATCCACCCAGACCATCGAGATCGAATGCTTCGTCAAGGCCAGCGAGATTTCCTTCCCGCTCCTCGAAAAGCCGTACTTCCTCGAACCGCTGGGCAAGAGCGACAAGGTCTATGCGCTGCTGCGCGAATCGATGCTGGAAGCGGATGTCATCGGCATCGCGCGGGTCGTCATGCACACCAAGGAACATCTCGCGGCTCTGATTCCCTCGGGCGCCGCGCTGATGCTCAACACCATCCGCTGGGAGCGCGAAATCCGGCCCGCCGACGAGTTGAAGCTGCCGGCTGCCGGCAAGACCGCGGCGAGCCTGAAAGCCAGCGAACTGAAGATGGGCGCCCAGCTCATCAAGGACATGACGGCGCCGTGGAAGCACGAGGACTACGCCGACAGTTTCAGCGCCGCCATCCACAAGCTGGTCAACCGCAAGGTCAAGGCCGGCGAAACCGAGACGGTGGAGCCGCTGGAGGAGGCGTCGACGGAGGGTACGAGGTCCAACGTGATTGACCTGACCGAGCTGCTGGCCAAGAGCCTGGCGAAACGAAAATCCGGCGGGGCTGCGAGCGAACCGCGTGCGACGCCGCCGGCGAAGAAAGCGGCGCCGAGAAGGAGAACGGTACGACGCCGGGCGTAACGGCAAACCAGTCTGTCGCGGCTCTATTGAAACAAGCGGCTCCTGTAGGAGGGGCGTAAGCTCCGACCGTCACTCGCCGACCGAGTCTGGCTCCGAAATTCGTGCGGCCGGTCGGGGCTTACGCCCCTCGCACCGGTTCCGACGACTTCAGGCGACGCTGCGCACCCGTCGCACCGCCGCCTGCCAGCCCTCGTATTGCGCATCCGCCTGCGCAGCTTCGAGTTGCGGCTCGAAGCGCTTGTCGGACTTCCACAGCGCCGCGATGGCATCCAGCGAGTCGTACACGCCAGCCTGCAACCCGGCCGCAAAAGCAGCGCCCAGCGCCGTGGTCTCGACCGTGCGTGGGCGCACCACTGGAATCTGCAGGACGTCCGACAAACCTTGCGTGACGAAATCGTTGACCACCATGCCGCCATCCACGCGCAGTTCCGTGGACTCGCAACCGTCTTCGCGCATCGCGCCGAGCAAATCGCGCGACTGGTAGCAAACGCTCTCCAGCGCCGCGCGCACGATGTGGGCGATGCCCGAATCGCGGGTGAGGCCGAAGATCGCGCCGCGCGCCTCGGGGTCCCAGTACGGCGCGCCCAGGCCGGTGAAGGCGGGCACCAGGTAAACCCCCTGGGTGTCCTTGATCGAGCGCGCCAGCGCCTCGGTTTCGCCGGCAGCGCTGATGAGATGCACCGCGTCGCGCAGCCATTGCACCGCGGCGCCTGCAACGAAGATGCTCCCTTCGAGCGCGTAGGTAACTTCGCCCCCAAAACGATACGCAACGGTGGACAGCAGCTTGTTGCGGCTGCGCACGAACTCGCGGCCCGTGTTGAGCACCATGAAACAGCCGGTGCCGTAGGTGCTCTTGATCATGCCGGGCGCAAAGCAGGCCTGGCCTACGGTCGCGGCCTGCTGGTCGCCGAGCATGCCTCGCACCGGAATCGCGCCGTCGAACAGCGCCGGATCGGTGCTGCCGAATTCCGCGGCGCAATCGCGCACCTCGGGCAGCATCGAGCGCGGCACCTCGAAGAAGCTCAGCAGTTCATCGTCCCAAGCCTGCGTGCGGATGTTGAACAGCGCGGTGCGCGAGGCATTGCTCGCATCGGTGGCGTGTACGCGCCCGCCGGTGAGATGCCATAGCAGCCAGGTATCAATGGTGCCGAAAACGAGCTCGCCGGCTTCCGCGCGGGCGCGCGCGCCGTCAACGTGGTCGAGCATCCACGCTATCTTGGTCGCCGAAAAATAGGGGTCGAGCAGCAGCCCGGTTTTGTCGGACAGCCAGTCGCTGCGGTCCGAATGTTTCGCGCAGAAGTCCGCGGTACGCCGGTCCTGCCAGACGATGGCCGGATGGATCGGCTGGCCCGAGGCGCGCTCCCACACCACCGTGGTTTCGCGCTGGTTGGTGATGCCGATGCCGGCAATAGCGCGCGCGCCGAGCTTGGCTGCGGTCAGCGCGCCACGCACGCAGGCCATCGTATCGTCGCGAATGCGCAGCGCATCGTGCTCCACCCAGCCCGGATTTGGGTACGACTGGGGCAGTTCGATCTGGTGTACGCCGAGCTTGCGCCCGGAAGCGTCGAAGACGATGGCGCGGGTGCTCGTCGTGCCCTGATCGATCGCCAGCAAAGCCTGCATGGATTGCCCTCCTGAGAACCTGTTTTCATATTCGACGCGCCCGCTTGGCAGTCCCATTTTTTCGCCGGGCAAGGCGCGAGGGGCGAAGTGTATTGAACATACATGAGCCCTGAGCAACGCAGCATGGCGAAAAATGGGGCGCCACCTGCGGGACGGGGCCGTTTTCGCGCATCGCTGCGTCAGTCGCTCCTCATGTACTTCGAGTACACCGCGTCGCTCCTTCCTTGCGCTGCGCGACGGTAGGTGCGGTGGGAGTGCCACAAGGGCACAACCACTGCGCCGGACGGACCACCCTCGCGGACGCGCAGAATAAGAAAAAAGGTTATGACTGTTGAACACACCCGTCGGTT
>JBQTHL010000011.1:0-8429 GCA_052389915.1 Panacagrimonas sp. | reverse complement strand
TGTCGTAGAGAGTCTGGGCGGTCTTGGCGTGGCTGTGTTGGTCCGGTAGGAATCGATTCCGTTTAGGTCGGGCTTCAGCCCTACTTGCCGGGCGGGATGTCGGGCTGATGCCCGACCTACATCGGTTCGTGATTCGAACGCGGATTTTAGGCGCGCATTTTCCATAACTCCAATGAATCGTTTTCATATACTGCATGCCCATCGGAAATCCCCGAGAGACGTGGACACGCAAACCCTGAGCGCGTTTCTGGAAGTAGTCGATTCCGCCTCGTTCACCCGCGCAGCAGAGCGTCTGCACCTCTCGCAGCCCGCCATCAGCAAGCGGCTCAAGAGTCTTGAAGACCAGATCGGCCAGCGCTTGTTCGATCGCGTGGGCCGCTCGGTGCTTCTGACCGACGCCGGGCAGGCCCTGCTGCCTTATGCGCGCCGGGTGCAGCAAACGCTCGAAGACGGGCGCCGCGCCTTATCGCAATTGTCGAAGACCGTCAGTGGTCGGCTGTCCATCGGCACCAGCCATCACATCGGCTTGCATCGACTACCGCCGGTGCTGAAGCGCTTCGTCACCGAATACCCGGATGTCGATCTGGACCTGCACTTCATGGATTCCGAAGACGCCTGCGAAGCCGTCGTGGCGGGCAAGCTCGAAATCGGCATCGTCACCTTACCCTTGCAACCGCTGCCACTGCTGGATTCCAGAATCATCTGGCCCGACCCGCTCGTTGTGGTCGCTGCCGCATCGCATCCTTTGGCCCAGCGCAAGCGCATCCGGCTGGAGGAACTGGCCGAGCATCCCGCGGTACTGCCTGATGCGGACACCTACACCCATCGCATCATTCGAGCGGCACTCGAAGCGCGTGGCGTACAACCACGCGTGCGCCTGGCCACCAACTATCTCGAAACCCTCAAGATGCTCGCGCACATCGGCCTCGGCTGGACGGTGCTGCCGGAATCGATGATGGATGGCTCGCTACAACGGCTCAGCGTGAGCGGGTTTTCGCTCAAGCGAAAACTGGGTTGGGTCAAACATTCGGGTCGAACCGTGTCCGGCCCGGCACAGGCTTTGATGCAGCTCTTGGATCGGAGCGGCGACCTCCCGGCATAGCGTGCGCACGCTACGGAGATGTCTGAACGATCGAAGCGACCTTGCCCAACGAATCAATTCTCGACCGACGACGTCGAACTCGCTTCCGTATCGTTCGCCAGCTCGCGCGTCAACCCGTACTTGCGCAGCTTTTCGACGAGTGTGGTGCGGCGCGTGTTGAGCAGCTTGGCCGCGTGCGCGACCACGCCATTGGCCTGCGCCAGCGCCTGCTTGATGAGAGCCAGCTCGATGTTCTCGATGTGGTCCTTGAGATTGACGCCGTCGGGTGGCAGCACAGCCTGCTGGGTTTCGGTAGAACGGATCGGCATGATGTTGTCCGCACCGGGTACGACCGGCGATTTCATCGCCGGCAGCGGCACGGATTCCATCATCGGAGTCGCAACCGGCGCGGGCATCGTCGCTCCGCCGCGATAACGGCTCGGCAGGTCGCTCGGCTGCACCAGGGCATGCGGATGCAGCACCGCCAGGCGTTCGATCAGGTTGGACAGCTCGCGCACGTTGCCCGGCCAGTGATAGGCGCGCAGCACCTGCACGGAGTCGGGCGAAAGCGACACCTGCCCGTGGCCGGTGCGGTCTAGCGTCTGGATCAGGTCCGCGATCAGCAGCGGCAGATCGTCGAGACGCTCGCGCAGCGGCGGCATCTCGATGGGGAACACGTTGAGGCGATAGAACAGGTCTTCGCGGAACGTGCCCTTGATGATGTTCTGTTCCAGGTTGCGATGCGTGGCCGCGATCACGCGCACGTCGCAGCGCTGGCTGCGATTGGAACCGACCCGCTCGTAGGTGCGTTCCTGCAGCGCGCGCAGGATCTTGACCTGCATGGGCAGGCTCATGTCGCCGATTTCGTCGAGGAACAAGGTGCCGCCGTCGGCGATCTCGAAACGACCGCGACGCGTGGTGATGGCGCCGGTGAACGCGCCCTTCTCGTGGCCGAACAGTTCCGACTCCAGCAGCTCGGACGGAATCGCGCCGCAGTTCACGGCAACGAAGGGCTTGTCCCTTCGCGCGGAATGTTCGTGCACCGCGCGCGCCACCACTTCCTTGCCGGTGCCGGACTCGCCGGTGATGAGCACAGTCGTGTCGTGTGGCGCCACTTGTTCGATCAGGCGCTTCACGCGACGGATCGCAATCGAACTTCCGCTCGGCCCGGAGACGCGCGTGGTCGCCGCCTGCTGGTCCATGCGCACCAGGCCGGCGCGACGCAGCAGTTCGTTCAACTGCGCGTACTTCACCGGATACTCGATCGGCAGGCAGGCCGATCGATCAATCTGGAAACTGCTGATCGCCTTCTCGTGATTCGGCGGCAGCACCAGCAAGGGCGGGTGGTAGCGATCACGCTTGAGCCAGTCGACGAAGCCGGTCAGCTCGTTCCAGTCGGCGACCCCGCCCACGATCACGGCCAGCCAGTCCTGGGGACGATGCTCGGCCAGCTTGATCGCGTTCACGCGATCCACGGTGACCGGGCTGTAATCGATGAATTGCAGGCAGGCGCCGATGGCCTGCGCGCGAGCGTCGTCGTTGTCGACGACCAGCACTCTCGACTCAGGCATTGGTCACCCCGGACACGAAGCCGCGGACGATCTCGGGAATGCGCAGCTCGAATTCCTGCTTGTTGACGAAGCCGTCCGCGCCCGCGCCGGCCGCGTGTTCGCGATGACTGGCATCGTCGTAGTGGCTCGCGATGACGATTCTCGGCGGCGCGTCCTGCGCCTTGATCAGGCGCGTGGCCTGCAAGCCGCCCATGCCGGGCATGGCCAGGTCCATGATGATGAGGTCGGGTCGCAGGTCTTCGGCCATGCGCACGGCGTCGAAGCCGTCGTAGCCGCAACCGATCACATCGACCTCCGGCACCGTGGCGAGCAGGTGACGGGCCAGCACGACGAAAGCCTTGTTGTCGTCGATCAGCAGGGTGCGCAGGGTGTTCATAGTGTTCCTCTCGCTCTAACCCGCCAGTGTCAGATGACCGCGGCGGACCGGCGTTTCGCGTCGGCTGGTGGCCGGGGCAATCTTCATCGCCTCACGGTACTTGGCGACCGTGCGCCGCGCAACGCGGATGCCCTTGCGCAGCAGAATCGCGGCGATATCGCCGTCGCACAGCGGATTGTGCGCGTTCTCGGCGTCCACGATCCTGCGGATCATGGCTTTCACCGCGGTGCCGGAAGCCTCGGTATCGGAGCCGGTAATCTGGCTGGGGAAGAAAGCCTTGAAGTCGTAAACGCCCCAGGGCGTCTGGATGAACTTGGCCATGGTCACGCGACACACGGTCGATTCGTGCATGCCGATGGCCTCGGCCACCTCGCGCAAGGTGAGCGGCACCATGCCCTCCTCGCCGTGCTGGAGGAAACCCTTCTGCCGCTCGAACACCGCGCGCGCGGTCTTGAGCAGGGTTTCGTGGCGCATCTCCAGCCCGCGCACCAGCCAGCGCGCCTCCTGCAGCTTGTCCTTAAGCGCCTTGTGCGCGGAGCCGGCCAGCGCACGCTCGTACGAACTGTTCACGCGCACACGCGGCAGGCGCTGCTGGTTCAACTCGACTTTCCAAGCGCCGGGACGACCGCTCACGATCACGTCCGGAATCGCGGCTTCCGCCGGCGCGCCTTGCGAAGCGCCGGGCTTGGGGTCCAGTGCCAAAATGAGATTGAACGCGGCTTTCAGCTCGGCCTCGCTCACGTTCAGCTCGCGCCGCACGTCTTCGAGACGGCGTTCGGCGACCCTGTCCAGATGATGATCGACCAGGTGCAGCGCAAGCTGCCTGCCCTTGGTTTGACGCGGCAGCGCCTGAAGCTGCAAGCGCAGGCATTCGGCGAGATTGCGTGCGCCGAAGCCAGTCGGTTCCACGCTCTGCACCAGCGCGAGCGCCGCTTCGAGCTCGGCAGCGGTCGCCTCGAATTCTTCACCTAGTTCGACACCGATTTCTTCCAGGGAACATTCGAGATACCCGTTGTCGTCGATGTTCTCGACGAGCGCGGTCACGATGCGAATCTCGCGCCGGCTGCTCACCAGCATGCGCAACTGCTCCAGCGCGGCAACACGGGCATCGGTCTGGACAGGGGTAGCGGTGCGCGCGGTCCAGTGCTCCTCGTCCTCGTCGGAGGGTTCGCCGCCCGACCAGGCCTCGGAACTGGACCAGTCGAAGTCGGCTTCAACTTCACTGTGGGCATTGGCGTCGCACCCGGTCGCGACTTCGACTTCCGCCGCGGACTGACTGCTTTCCTCAACCGGCGCCGACGGAATTTCGTCGCGCGGCTCCTCGGCCTCGAGCATCACGTTGTCCTCCAACGCCTGCTCCACTTCCTGTTCCAGCTCCTGGGTCGAAAGCTGGAGCAGGCGGATGGACTGCAAGAGCTGCGGCGTCAGCATCATGCTCTGCGACGTGCGGATACTCAGGGTGGGCTTCATTTTTCTGGCTCGAAGGCTTGCGCCGTTTTGGGTGAGCCATCCTTGCCGAACACCGAATATTCCCTAAGCAGTCTTTTCCTCACGACGTGTAAGGGTTTCCCTGAGAGCGTCAGGAACCTGGCAGACCGAGAGGCATGGCATCGGGTCACGCTGATGCTCTCGGCCGAGCGCGCAGCAACTCCGGGCGATTCTGAAAGGGGCCGGAATCGCATGAGATACTTTCGGTCCGCTTTCTCGCCTCCTGTGAAGATGACCCGCCAGATTCTCGTCACCAACGCCTTGCCCTACGCCAACGGCCCGCTGCACCTCGGCCACATGGTGGGCTATGTGCAGGCCGATATCTGGGTGCGCTTCCAGCGCATGAGCGGCAACACTGTGACCTATGTCTGCGCCGACGACGCGCATGGCACGCCGATCATGCTGGCGGCCGAAAAAGCTGGAGTGACGCCTGAGGTCTTCATCGAAGACATTCGCGTGGAGCACGCGCGCGACTTCCACGATTTCGGCGTGCACTTCGATCACTACCACTCGACGCACTCGGAAGAGAACCGCCAGTTCAGCGAGCTGATCTACACGCGCTTGCGCGACGGCGGTTTCATCGCGCGGCGCTCGATCCAGCAACTCTACGATCCGGTCAAGGAAATGTTTCTGCCGGATCGCTATATCAAGGGCGAGTGCCCGAAGTGCGGCACCGTCGACCAGTACGGCGACAACTGCGAGAACTGCGGCGCCGCCTACTCGCCGACCGACCTGAAGAATCCGCGCTCGGTGGTGTCGGGCGCCGCGCCGGTGATGCGCGACTCCGAGCATTTCTTCTTCGCACTCGCGAAGTTCCAGACTTTCCTGCAAGCCTGGCTCGAAGGCGATGTCGCACACCCCTCGATCAAGGCCAAGTTGCGCGAGTGGTTCGAGGCAGGGCTGCGGGACTGGGACATCTCGCGCGACGCGCCCTATTTCGGCTTCCCCATTCCCGGCGAGCCCGGCAAGTTCTTCTATGTCTGGCTCGACGCGCCCATCGGCTACATGGCGAGTCATCGAGCGCTGGCGGACAAGAGCGGCGGCGACTTCGACGCCTACTGGCAAGCCGGCGCGACCACCGAACTGCATCACTTCATCGGCAAGGACATCGTCAATTTCCACGGCCTGTTCTGGCCCGCGATGCTCGAGGGCTCGGGTCATCGCACGCCGACCAGGCTGCACGTCAACGGCTATCTCTCGATCAACGGCGCCAAGATGAGCAAGAGCCGCGGCACTTTCGTGCGCGCGCGAACCTGGCTCGATCACCTGGACCCGGAATACCTGCGTTACTACTTTGCCGCGAAGCTCGGCAGCGGCGTGGATGATCTGGATCTCGACCTCAAGGACTTCCAGGCTCGGGTCAACAGCGACCTGGTTGGCAAGTTCGTCAACATCGCCAGCCGCTGCGCGGGTTTCATCGAGAAACTGTTCGAGGGACGCCTCGCGCTCGCCATGCACGACCGCACGCTGTTCGACGACCTGGCCAGCGAGAGCGACAACCTGCGCCGGATGTACGAGGCCGGCGACTATGCCGCAGCACTGCGCGAAATCATGCTGATGGCCGACGACGCCAACGCCGAGATTCAGAAGCTCGCACCGTGGACCCTGGCCAAGGACCCGGCGCAGCGCGAGCACCTGCATCAGGTCTGCACCAGCTTCCTCAATGTGTTCCGCCAGATCGCGCTGTATCTCAAGCCGGTGCTGCCTTGTGTCGCCGCCAGAGTCGAGCGCTTTCTCGACGTGCCGGCGCTGGGCTGGAGCGATATCGGCAAGCCGCTGCTGGGGCTTTCGATCCGGCCTTACGAGGCGTTGATCACCCGCGTGGAGCAGAAGACCATCGACGCGATGATGGCGGCGGAAGCGGCACCGGTTGAAGCGGGCGTGACGAAGCAGGAAGCGATCGTACCGACGCCGGAGTCGGCGTCCACCACGATCTCCATGGACGACTTCGGCAAGCTCGATCTGCGCATCGCGCGCATCGCATCGGCCGAATCCGTCGAGGGTGCGGACAAGCTGCTGCGCCTCAAGCTCGATCTGGGTCCGCTGGGCGAGCGCCAGGTGTTCGCCGGCATCAAGTCCGCATACAAGTCCGAGGACCTGGTCGGGCGGCTCACGATGTGCGTGGCCAACCTCGCGCCGCGCAAGATGAAGTTCGGCCTGAGCGAGGGCATGGTGCTGGCCGCGAGCGACGATCGTGGCGGACCGTTCATGCTGGCTCCAGATGCGGGTGCGCAGCCGGGCATGCGAGTCAAGTAAGGAGCGCTTCGCTGGCCGCGATGTAGTCCAGCCCAAGCGACTCCGCAACTGCCTTGTGCGTAATGCGGCCACCGAGCACATTGAGCCCTTCACGCAGGTTAGCGTCATCCAGCAGCGCGCGACGCACGCCCTTGTCCGCCAAGGTCAGCACGTAAGGCAGCGTTGCATTGGTCAGCGCGAACGTGGCGGTGCGCGCCACACCGCCGGGCATGTTGGCCACGCAGTAGTGCACCACACCTTCCTCGACATAGGTCGGATCGTCGTGCGTGGTCGGGCGTGACGTCTCGAAACAACCACCCTGGTCGATAGCCACGTCCACCACCACTGCGCCGCGCTTCATGCGACGCAGATGCTCGCGCGTGACGAGGCGCGGGGCCGATGCGCCCGGAACAAGCACGGCGCCGATCACCAAGTCGGCCTGCGCAGTGCACTGCTCGATGGCGTCGCGTGTCGAGTACAGCGTGGTCAGCCGGCCCTCGAAGATCTCGTCGAGCTGCTTGAGCCGTGCGAGCGAACGATCCAGCACGGTCACGCGCGCACCCATGCCGACCGCCATACGCGCGGCACTGTAGCCGACCACGCCGCCACCAATGACGAGCATGTCCGCGGGTGCAACTCCCGGCACCCCGCCCAGCAGCACGCCCATCCCACCTTGAGCTTTCTCCAGTGAATGCGCGCCGGCCTGAATCGCCATGCGACCGGCGACTTCGCTCATCGGCGCCAGCAGCGGCAGGCCGCCGTGGCCGTCGCTCACCGTCTCGTAGGCAATCGCGATGCAGCCCGATTCGATGAGTCCCTGCGCCTGCGGCGGGTCGGGCGCCAGATGCAGGTAGGTGAACAGCGCCTGGCCCGGACGGAGCTGCGCGCACTCCTGCGGCTGCGGTTCCTTAACCTTCACAATCAGCTCGGCCGTGACGAAAATCTCCGCCGCCGAACTCGCGATTGCAGCGCCGGCCTTGCGGTAGGCTTCATCCATCAGCCCGATACCGGCGCCCGCTCCCGATTCGACGATGACCTCATGACCATGCGCCACCAGTTCGCGCACACCGGCCGGTGTCAGACCGACGCGGTACTCGCGAACCTTGATCTCCTTGAGTGTGCCGATGCGCATGTGCGGTTCCTGTGGGACGGGAGTGAGTATTTCATGTCGATGCGTGAGACCGGAGACAGCACCGCATGAACCGTTCCCCGCGCACGCCGCCGCCTGGCGCTGTGGGCGCGCTCGTCGCCGCACTGGGTTTTGGGATTGCCGGTTGGTACGGCTGGGCCTGGTATCAACTGCCGCGATGGCCGGAGGAAGACATCCGCGCCTCGGTGGAATTCAACCTCGTGCTGGACTTGTCGCGTCGATCTGCGGACTCCGAACCCGTGACGCTGCAGGAACAGGACCGCCTGCGCACACAAGTCCGCCAGGAAGTGGAGGCGGAGATCGCCAAGGAGCGCGAGGAACCGCGCGGCTACACGATGGCGGGGCTGATCATCGGCGTGTTCGGGCTGTTGCAGATGAGTCTGCGCAACTGGCTGGCGCGGCGGTCGCGGCGTTGACGATGCGCTCGAAGTCACGGTCGCGGGGGGGGGGGGGGCCCCGCAACACCCAGCCCCCCACGCGGGGGCGCGGCCCGCCGCACCACCCCCCCACCACCCAACGGAAAAAAAA
>JBQTHL010000010.1:0-110095 GCA_052389915.1 Panacagrimonas sp. | reverse complement strand
TGCCGATTTCCTGCGGCATCCAGTGGTTGTTGCAGGCGGCGAGGTACTTCTCCCAGGCCCACTTGTACTTGAAGGGGACGAGCTGGTTGAGGTCGGCGCGGCAGTTGATGATCTTCTTGTCGTCGACTTGGATGCGCTTGGCGCCCATGTCGAGGTCTTCGAGGCCGGTGTGGCCGTGTTCGACCCTAGATTGCGGTTGCTTGAGGCGGAAGTCTTCCGGCGCGGGCACGGGCGGCTTGGGCAGAGGGTGCTGCACGGCGGCGGCCATCACGATGGGGCCGTGAGCGGCCTGCGCGCGCGGCGCGGCGGCCGGTGCGGGCTTGGTGGCGGGGGTTGCGGGTTCGTCGTCCCAGGAAAGCATGTCGGTTCTCCAGTGTTCTGCTTGGACCGCGGGTTGGCGGTCCGGGTTGATTCGGTCAGGTGATTGATCAGGCTCCGATGCCCCTTGCGGTGAGCACCATGAGCAGGGCGATGACCGCGATGAGCGCGGTCTGGATGTGTATGAATTTGCGCGTGCCGGTCCAGGCTGCGGCGTCGGGCAGTGCGCCGCTGGCATTGAGCGCCTTGCGCCATTTGATGAAGCGGAACGTGGGCGGCAAGGAAACCAGGGCGGCGATCACGAACAGGGTGAGCACGCCGTGGAAGGCGCCGTTGTGCAGGTAGTACGCCATGCCCTTGCCGCTCATGCGGGCTAGGCCGCTGATGAGGATGAGCAGCACGCCGATGAAGTAAAAGCGGTCCACGCGTGGCAGCAGGCGAACCACGTCTTCCCGTGGTTCCAGTTTCAGCAGGTACATCTCGGCGACGATGCCGCCCGAGAGCAGGATCATGCCGAGGTAGTGGAGATAGGGGAGGAGGGTGGTGGTGAGCATTGCGGCTTAGTCGATTGGGCTTGTTAGGGGTGCTTCTGACTGAGAGTAGAACCCCTCCCGCACCCGCTGATCGTCATGCCCGGCGAAAAGCCGCCGGGCATGACGATCAGACACCGTGTCAGGGTTCTTATTGGCATGCCTCACAACCCGGATCGAGGATCGAGCACACACTCGCGCCCGACACATCCGTCGCCGCACGCGGCATCGTGATCTGGTTCGAGGTCTGCTTGGCCGCGACTCCACCGCTATCCCCACTGCCTACCTGGTTGAGCCGGCCATCGGTGATGGTCGTCTTCTCGGCGTGCGTGGCGCCAAGCGTGCGCAGGTAGTAGGTGGTCTTGAGGCCCGACACCCAGGCGTGGCGATACAGCTCGTCGAGTTTCTTGCCGCTCGGCGCTGCCATGTACAGGTTCAGCGACTGCGCCTGGTCAATCCACTTTTGCCGACGGCTGCCGGCGTCGATCAGGCGCTTGGAGTCCACCTCGAACGCGCACTTGTAGATTTCCTTCAAATCAACCGGCACGCGGTCGATCTTCTGCACGCTGCCGTCGTAGTACTTGAGGTCGTGCGCCATCACCTCGTCCCACAGGCCCAGGGCCTTGAGGTCATTCGCGAGGTATTCGTTGATGACGGTGAACTCGCCGGACAGGTTGGACTTCACGTACAGATTCGAGAACTGCGGTTCGATGGACTGCGCCACGCCGGTAATGTTGGCGATGGTCGCGGTGGGCGCGATGGCCATGCAATTTGAGTTGCGCATGCCCACGGTCTGCACGCGCACGCGCAGCGTGTTCCAGTCGTAGTGGCCGGACTGGGAAGCGTCCTGCTTGAGGTACTGGTTGCCGCGTGCGTCGCCGACCAGCTTGATCGAGTCGATGGGCAGAATGCCCCGGTCCCACAGCGAGCCCTTGAACGTGGAATAGGCGCCGCGCTCTTCGGCCAGGTTGGTGCTGGCCTTGATGGTGAAGTAGCTGATGGCCTCCATGGACTCGTCGGCAAACTTGATCGCCTCGTCGCTCTCGTAGGCCAGGCGCAGCTTGTACAGCGCGTCCTGGAAGCCCATCACACCCAGGCCGACGGGGCGGTGGCGCAGGTTGGAATTTCTGGCGGTCGCGACCGAGTAGTAGTTGTATTCGATGACGTTATCCAGCATGCGCAGCGCGGTGTTGATGGTGCGCTCGAGCTTGGCCTCGTCGAGCTTGCCGTCGACGATGTGGCTCGGCAGGTTCACCGAGCCCAGGTTGCACACCGCGATTTCCGAACCCGCCTTGGTGTTGAGCGTGATCTCGGTGCAGAGATTCGAGCTGTGCACCACGCCCACGTGCTGCTGCGGGCTGCGCAGGTTGCAGGGGTCCTTGAACGTCACCCAGGGGTGGCCAGTTTCGAACAGCATCGACAGCATCTTGCGCCACAGGCTCAGGGCCTGGATGCGCTTGAAATTGCCGATGCGGCCCTCGTCGGCGAGCTTCTCGTAGGCGACGTAGCGTGCTTCGAACGCGGCGCCCATCAGGTCGTGCAGGTCGGGCACTTCCTCGGGCGAGAACAAGGTCCACTGGCCATCTTCCATCACGCGCTTCATGAACAGGTCCGGCACCCAGTTGGCGGTGTCGATGTCATGGCAGCGGCGGCGGTCGTCGCCGGTGTTCTTGCGCAGGTCGAGGAATTCCTCGACGTCGCGGTGCCAGGTTTCCAGGTACGCGCACAGCGCACCCTTGCGCTTGCCGCCCTGGTTCACGGCCACGGCCGTGTCGTTGGCAACCTTCAGGAAGGGTACGACGCCATTAGATTTGCCATTGGTGCCCTTGATGTAGCCGCCCATGCCGCGCACCGGCGTCCAGTCGTTGCCGAGGCCGCCCGCGAATTTGCTCAGCATGGCGTTGTCGTGAATCGCGCCGAAGATGCCGTGCAGGTCATCGGGCACCTGCGTGAGGTAGCAGGAGCTGAGCTGCGGGCGCAGCGTGCCGCTGTTGAACAGGGTCGGCGTGCTGCTCATGAAATCGAAGGAGCTGAGCAGCTTGTAGAACTCGATGGCGCGCGTCTCGCGGTCAATCTCGTTCATCGCCAGGCCCATCGCCACGCGCATGAAGAAGGCCTGCGGCAGTTCGAAGCGGACCTTGTTCGAGTGGATGAAGTAGCGGTCGTACAGGGTCTGCAAGCCCAGGTAATCGAACTTGGTGTCGCGCTCCGGAATCAGCGCCTCGCCCAGGGTCTGCAGGTCGAACAGGCACAGCTTGGGATCGACCAGTTCCAGCGCGGCCGCTTTGTGGATGTACTCGCGGAAGTAGTCCGGGTAGAGGGGCTTCATCTCCTCCAGCGTCGGCCGCGATTGCGGCTGGCCCAGGAACTTGAGCGCCTCGTGGCGCATGGCGTCGAGCAGCAGGCGCGCCGAGACGTAGGTGTAATTGGGCTCCTTCTCAATGCGCGCGCGGGCGGCGAGGGTGAGCGCCTGGCTCAGCTCGGCTTCGGGAATGCCGTCGTAGAGATCACGCACGGCGGCGATGACGACTTCCTCGCCATCCACGCCGATCAGACCGGCGCAGGCCTCGGACGTCACGCGGCGCATGCGCACTTCGTCCAGCGCGACGATGGAGCCGTCGTCCAGCTTGACGTGCAGAGTCGCCTTGGCAACCAGGGCCGCAGGTTGCTTCGCAGCCGTAGCAGCACGTTCCTTTGCGCGCTCGTCGCGGTACAGCACGTAGTCGCGCGCAACCTTGTGTTCGCCGGCGCGCATCAGGGCCAGTTCGACCTGATCCTGGATGTCCTCGATATGCAAGGTGCCGCCACCGTTGAGGTGACGCGTCAGCGCCAGCTCGACCTGCTGCGTGAGGCTGGCGACGGTCGAACGCACTCGCGAACTGGCCGCGGCCTGGCCACCCTCGACTGCGAGGAAAGCCTTGGTCAGGGCGATGGAGATTTTCGAGGCATCGAAGCTGGTGAGCTTACCGTTGCGGCGGATCACCTTGATGCCGCCGGGCGCGGTGGCAGCCAGCTCGGCGGTGGTCGGTACATTGGATGAGGACCCCGATACGGGCGCGCGACGCGCGTCCACGGTGGCGGTTCCTGGCTGGATGACTTGAAGGCTCATTATTTTTTTCCCCTCGGGCGATGGTGGATACGGCACCGGGACGAGCAAGTACCGGGTGAGAGTTGAGGTCACGGCCTGTGGATGCGTTCGTTCGCTTCAACGAATGCCAGGGTCGGCATTGACATTGGCGAATCGCTTTCGATCGGGTCGTGGATACAATCCGGCGACGCATGGCCCTGGAAACTGCCATGCGAGTGCACCGAGTAGCAACAATATCTAGTGGTTTTCCAAAGGGTCAACCCCTACATTCTGTGGTCAAGCCTGTGAATCAGGCTTGACCAAGATGTGCGTGGACTGTGGATCAAACCGCTAAGTTGCCGCTATTCAAAAGAGTTTGGGCGAGTTGCGGTTTTGAAACAGGTGCCGGTGTCGAAAGGACAGGCCAAAATCCGGGCTTAGCGACAAGCAAGGCTCGATGCCTCTGATCACCCTAAAAATCCTTTTCATTTAGATGGATGCAGAAATCCAGAAGGGTAATCGTCGTTTGGGCTTGCTTGTGCCAAAACATGGGTAGATAGAGCGAAAAAGACTCGATACGAACGCCCGATTCCACTGTCCGCGCAGTCAACTCGCCCTGGCCGGTTGCTCTGTTCTTGAGCAGGACGAGGTGCGTGTGCGCGGCCCCGCGCGAAAAGTCTGGGATACGGTGCAGATGAGGAATACCAAAGAAAAAGCCCGGCGGGTTTCCCGGCCGGGCTTCAAGAAGCTTGCGTATGACTTTATTTATCGACCACGCGGAACTCGACGCGGCGATTCTCTTCCTGGCCCGCAGGGTTGCCGTTGTCGGCAATTGGTGCGGTTTCGCCATAGCCCACGGGGCGCAGGTTCTCTCCCTTGGCCCCGCGACCCACCAGATACCGCTTGACCGAGTTGGATCGGCGTTCCGACAGGCCGAGGTTGTAAGCGTCCGTACCCAGCGAGTCGGTATGACCCTGCACCTCGACGTTCACATTCGGGTACGCCGCCAGGGTTTCGGCCACATCGTTGAGAATCAGCTCGGCCGGCTTGGTCAGCCGATCCGAATCGAATTCGAACTTGACGCCACGCAGGATGAACTTCTGATCCAGCGCGCAACCATTGGCGTCCACCGCTTCCCCGGCGCGAGGAGTGCGGCAGTCACCCACCAGCGCACAGCCGTTGGGCAGAACCTTGAGACCGGGCGGGGTGCGCGGGCACTCGTCCAGATGATCCGGGATGCCGTCACCGTCGCTGTCCAGCGGGCAACCGTCCGGTCCGACCTTGATCGCCGGATCGGAGTTGGGGCACTTGTCCAGATTGTCCGGGACGCCGTCGCCATCGCTGTCCGCAATCGGGCAGCCCGAAGCGTCGACGGCCGAGCCGGCCACCGTTTCCGGGCACTTGTCGAGGTAGTCAGGCACGCCATCGCCATCGGCGTCCGCCGGGCAGCCCTTGACATCGACCTTCACGTTCGCCGGAGTACCGGGGCACTGGTCGAGGTGGTCGGGCACGCCATCACCGTCCGAATCGATCGGGCAGCCGTTGACGTCCACCGGCGATCCCGGCGGCGTGTTCGGGCACTTGTCCAGGTAATCCGGCACGCCGTCCTGGTCCAGATCGATAGGGCAGCCGTCGGAATACACCTTCACGCCCTGCGGCGTGTTCGGACACTTGTCGTTGCGATCAATCACGCCGTCGCCGTCGGTGTCCTTGAATTGGCCGCCGAAGGCGTAGCGGAAGCTGGCGCCGATGTTGTGCGACTTGTACTCGCCTTCCAGAGTCGAAAGGATTCCGGTATTCGGCGCCTTGCTTTCGTAGGCGGGTTCTTCGGCCGAGATGAAGCGGTAGTCGAGCGAAACCGCAGTCTGATTGGTGAACCAGTAGCCGATGCCGCCACCGAGCTGGAAGGCGGTCGTATCGTCATCGGCCTTGTTGCTGCCGGAGTTCAGCTCCGTGTTCTGAATGCCGATGCCCGCGCCGAAGTACGGTGCGATATTGCCGAAGTCCAGGTCGTACCAGACGTTCGCCATGACCCGAATGGCCCGCAGCGAGGCATCGCTGCTGGACCCCGAAGCTCCATTCACCTCGATCGACTCGATGTCGTTCTCGATGTAGCGCAGATTCAGTTCGGGACGCAGGCCGCCATCGAACAGATAACCGAAGGAGAATCCGCCGCCAAAGCCGGGATCCATCGTCACGAAGGCTGGGGCGGTCTGCGAAGCACCCGGGTTCAATATTTCGGTGCCGTTGTTGCCGAGTACACACAGATTGGGCAGGAGACTGATCTGCAGGTTCAGCAGATCGGTCTTGATGATGCAGCTATTGCCTGAGCCGGTCAGACGATCCGGAATCGTCGTCGTCAGCGTGCCGTCGAAGTCATCGACCTCGGAATAGATGCCCTCCAGGCCGAAGTACCAACCCGGTGTGGACTGCCCGACCGCCGCGAAAGAAAGCCCCGCCAAGCTCGCGCCGATCAGGCTTTTGACCAGCCTGTCACGCATACTTTTTCCGATTGCCATACTGCCCCCTGAGACGCAAAACCGTTAGACGGATTTCAGCGAAGAAACTACGGGACCGGAGTCTAGCCGAGGCAGATTTCCGGTAAATGTCCATACCTACATTAACTTTGGACGCCAATTTACTGACTTCGCTGGATTTTGCAATGGGGGCTACATCCCGAGCTGTTTCGCCGCGAGGTCTTTCATGATCTCCAGCGAGCCGCCGCCGATGCTCAGGACCTTGGTCTCGCGGTAAATCCGTTCCACCCGCGCACCGCGCAGATAGCCGGCGCCGCCGAAAATCTGCATGGCTTCGTTGGCAATCCACTCCAGCGCCGTGCACGCGAAGGTCTTGAGCATGCACACCTCGGCGATAGGCGTCTGCTGGTTGGAGACACGCCAGGTGACGATGTCGAGATTGGCTTTCACTGCCTCCAGCCGCATGCACATGTCCACCAGTTTGTGGCGGATCACCTGGTTGCGAATCAGTGGCTTGCCGAAGGTTTCGCGCGAGCGCGCATACTCGAAGGAGTCTTCGTAGCAGATCTTCGCAAACGCGTAGGCCTGTGCCGCGAGCGCGATCCGCTCCTGGTTGAAATTGAGCATGATCGCCATGAAGCCCTGGTTTTCGCGGCCGATCAGGTTTGCGGCCGATACGCGGCAATCCTCGAAATAAAGTGTGGCCGTGTCCGAACAACGCCAGCCCATTTTTTCCAGCGGCGTGCGCGAGAGTCCCGGCGTGTCGCCTTCGATGACCAGCAGCGACACGCCGTTCATGCCGGGTCCGCCGGTGCGAACGGCGCAGGTCAGGAAATCCGCGCGCATGCCGGAGGTGATGAAGGTCTTGCTACCATTGACGACGTAGTGATCGCCGTCGCGCAGCGCGCGCATCTTCAGGTTGGCCACGTCCGAACCGCCGCTGGGCTCGGTGATGGCGAGCGCCGCGATCTTGCGACCTTCCAGCACCGGCCGCGCAAATCGCTCCTGCTGCGCCGGTGTTCCCATATGCGCGATAGGTGGCGTGGCGATGCCATGACTCATCAGGCTGGCAATCAGTCCGCCGCTTCCGGCGCGCGCCAATTCCTCAACCAGCGCATTGCCAAAGAACAGGTCGGGAACCTCGATACCGCCGCAGCGTTCGGGATACCCGATCTGGAGAATTCCGCATTCGGCGGCCTTCTCGTGCAATTCCCGCGGTAAGGCACCCGCTGTTTCCCAGGCCTCGATATGAGGTGAAATTTCTTTTTCCACGAAGCGTCGAACCTGGGTTCGAAACAGTTCATGATCCTTGTTGTAGAAGGGCGAGGCGTAAGTCATCGAGATTACCGCTCCAGAGATAAATCGGCTGACGCAACGCTATCCCTGCGCTAGCATCGCGGCAAGCCCCGACACGGAAAACCACATGACACTCGCAAGAGAGGAGTTGCCCCTGGCTTGTTTCTACCGCCGCGAGCGCGAGCGGCCGGACGCCATCGCCTTCACCCAACCGATGGGCAAAGGCGTGGTGCGCGACCTGACCGTCAGGCAGGTGAGTGACGAGGCACGGCGGATGGCCGCGCACCTGCGCAGCTTCGGCTGGGAGCCGGGCACGCGCATCGCCATCCTGTCGAAGAACTGCGCGCACTGGATCATGAGCGACCTCGCCATCTTCATGGCCGGGTACGTGTCCGTGCCGCTGTACCCCACCTTGACGGCCGAGTCGGTGCGCCAGGTTCTGGAGCACAGCAGTGCGAAGGCTCTGTTCATCGGCAAGCTCGACGGCTGGCCTGCGATGCGGTTGGGTGTGCCGGATTCCGTGCAGCGCATCCGCCTGCCGCTGTCGCCGCCCGAAAACTGTCCAGGCTGGGACGAACTGATTGCCGCAACGCCGCCTCTGACCGGCGAGCCTGACCGCGACGGCGACGAACTCGCCACCATCATGTACACCTCCGGCACCACCGGCATGCCCAAGGGCGTGATGCATTCGTTTCACAATTTCGCCTGGGCCGCGCGAACCGCCGGCAAGCGTTTTGGCGGACTTAGCCCTGCGGATCGGCTGCTGTCTTACTTGCCGCTTTCGCATATTGCCGAGCGGCAGACGGTCGAGATGCTGGGTTCGCTGATCGTCGGTGTCCGCATCTATTTCGCCGAGTCGCTGGACACGTTCGCTCAGGATTTGCGTCGCGCGCGGCCAACCTTCTTCTTCTCTGTGCCGCGGCTGTGGGTGAAATTTCAGCAAGGCGTGTTCTCGAAAATGCCGCGCGCAAAGCTGGATCGCCTGCTGCGCGTGCCGCTGTTGAAGCGCGTCGTCAAGCGCAAGATTCTCGCGGGCCTGGGCCTGGATCAATGTCGCGTCGCAGCCGGCGGCGCGGCGCCCATGCCGCCGGATTTGCTGAATTGGTATGCGCGCCTGGGGCTGGAGATTCTCGAGGTCTACGGCATGACCGAAAACTGCGGCGTATCGCATTCCAGTGTTCCAGGCGATATCCGGCCGGGTTACGTAGGGCAGCCTTACGAGGGTGTGAAGAGCCGGCTCGCGTCGGACGGCGAGGTGCAGGTACTCAGCCCGGCGACGATGCTCGGCTACTACCGCGAGCCCGAAAAAGCCCGCGAGGCCATGACTGCGGACGGCTGGCTGCGCACCGGTGATCTGGGCCGGATGGACGAGCAGGGCCGGCTGAAAATCACCGGCCGTCTCAAGGAACTGTTCAAGACCTCCAAGGGCAAGTACGTCGCGCCCGCGCCCATCGAGAACCGCCTGGGTTCGCACACCAGCGTGGAAGCCTGCTGCGTCATGGGCGCCAATCTTGCGCAGCCCTTCGCCGTGTTGATTCTGTCGGCCGATGAGATCAGCGCGTGCCAGGAAGCCTCTCGCCGCGAGGCGTTGACGGCTTCGCTAGGCCAGCATCTGGAAGCGGTCAACGCACAGCTCGATCCACACGAGCAACTGGATTTTCTCGCGTTGACAGCCGATACCTGGACCGTGGACAACGGCTTCGTCACGCCCACGCTCAAGGTCAAGCGCAACGTGGTGGAACCGCACTACGAGCCGCGCGTGGCGCGCTGGTCTGCGTTGCGGCGGCCGGTGGTGTGGGACGCCTGAAACATCTTCGCCCGTATGATCGACCTGCACCCCTAGAAAAATGACTCCGTGACCGACGCCCCCGCACCCTCCAAGATCCTGCCCAAGTCCTACCTCAATCGCGACTTCCTGATGAGTCCGGAAGCACGCGGAGTGAGGCTGCTGTGCGAATACCTGGATCCGGAAAAGCGTTTCCGCGAACTGGGCGTGCAGCGCGGCGTGATCCTGTTCGGGTCGGCCCGCTTGGCCGAGGAGTCAGACGCCTGCCGCGGCGCCGCGGACTTGGCGGAGTTGCTGGCGCGCTGGACGACGCAACAACACGCGCTGGCCGATCGCTACTACATCGTGACCGGTGGCGGCCCAGGAATCATGCAGGCGGCACACGAGGGCGCTGCGCGCGTGGATGCCTCGCTCAACATCGGGCTTAACATCTCGCTGCCGCATGAAGAGAAGCCCAATCCGTTCCTGGAGCCGCACCGCGCGCTGGTGTTCCACTACTTCTTCATGCGCAAGTTCTGGTTCATGAACCTGGCAGAAGCCGCCGTGATTTTCCCCGGCGGCTTTGGAACCATGGACGAATTGTTCGAGTTGCTCACGCTGACCCAGACCGGCAAGTCCTCGAAGATGCCGATCGTGCTTTACGACCGCGCCTTCTGGAGCGAGACCATCAATTTCGAATCGCTCGCGCGACGGGGTCTGATAAAGCATAGCGATCTGGACCTGTTCAGCTACGCCGACACGCCGGAAGAGGCGATGAAGCACGTTCTGCGCGGGCTGGCGGAGCTGTCGGCGCTGGGTACTACGATCTAATCGAGGTCGACGTCGAGATCGTCGTCCACCAGCTTGCGCAGGTTGCGCAGCTCCTTGAACCGCTCCACGTCGCGCCAGTCGCGCAGCTTGGTATTGGGCGGCGGAACCTCCGGCTCCGGAGTCGGCGTGTCGTCGTCGGAGGCGTCGGACTCGAACGGCACGCCCTCGTCGAAGCTCTTCGACGGTTCCGGTTGCGGTTTTTGCTTCGGCTTGCGAGCCATGGTTGAAGAACAGGCCATCCATTGAACGACGACGGCGCGCCTTTTAGCAGGCTTTTGCGCGCCCGTGAAGGGGCGCGAGCGCGGTTCGCTCCATCCGCCGTTCGAGATGTCCGCATGTCCGGGCAAGACTACCGCGCACCAAGCTCCGTCGTTATACTCGCGGCCCCTTTTCGGGGCGGTAGCTCAGCTGGGAGAGCGTCGCGTTCGCAATGCGAAGGTCGGGAGTTCGATCCTCCTCCGCTCCACCATGATCGTCCACGATCGTCGTCTCGAAGGCCGGAGAATTCTCCGGCCTTCGTTCGTTGTGGCGCATGGCGATCCGGATCACGGGCGCGTACGGCTTGCGCGGAGGGGCGCGGTGGGCTTTGATCGACGCATCGAAGCTGGTTCGCCCAATCCATAAACCTCTCCACAGGAATTCCCATGACCGATACCGCCCAGGGGCTGGAAACAACGCGCGAGTTCATCTTGAGCCAGACCATGCTGCGCGTGCGCGATCCCGAGAAGTCCGTTCCGTTCTACCGCGATGTGCTGGGCATGACCTTGCTCAACCGCTTCGACTTTCCGGAGATGAAATTCTCGCTGTATTTCTTGGCCTACCTGCGTCCCGAGGACGGCCCCTTGCCGGAAGAAAAAGCAGCGCGCGCCGAATTCACCTTCCTCCAGAAGGCGGCCATCGAACTCACCCATAACTGGGGCACCGAGAGCGACGAGGCTTTCGCCGGCTATCACAACGGCAACACCGATCCACGCGGCTTCGGCCATATCGGCATCACGGTGCCGGACGTGTATGCGGCCTGCGAGCGTTTCGAGAAACTCGGCGTGCAGTTCGCCAAGCGTCCCGACGACGGCAGGATGAAGGGCCTGGCGTTCATCAAGGACCCGGACGGTTACTGGATCGAGGTTCTGTCGGCGCGCGCGCAGAGCCGGCACGTCGTTTCCTGATCGCAAGGAGCGAGTCAAGTGAGCCTGAAGATGCCGGCGCCGGACGAGGCGGTACTCGCGCGGCGCGCAGAAATTCTTGCGGGCCTGTCGAAGATTCTCGGTGGCGACGGCGTGATCGGCGACGACGAATCGCTGGTCGCCTACGAGAGCGATGGGCTGACCGCCTATCGTCAGTTGCCGCTGGGCGTCGTGCTGCCCCGCACGACCGAGCAGGTCGCGCGCATCCTGAAATTCTGCAACGAACGCAAGGTCAAAGTCGTCGCGCGTGGTGCAGGCACCTCGCTGTCCGGCGGCGCCTTGCCGCTGGTGGACGGCGTGATTCTGGGGCTGAGCCGCTTCAACCGCATTCTCGAAATCGATCTGGAGAATCGCGTGGTCGTGGCGCAGCCCGGCGTGACCAATCTGGGCATCACCGAAGCGGTGAGAGCACAGGGCTTCTATTACGCGCCCGATCCATCCAGCCAGATCGCGTGTTCCATCGGCGGCAACGTCGCCGAAAACTCCGGTGGCGTGCATTGCCTGAAATACGGCCTCACCACGAACAACGTGCTCGGCGTCGAACTGGTGATGATGGATGGAGAAATCATGCGCATCGGCGGCAAGCTGCTGGATGCTCCGGGCTATGACCTGCTCGGCATCGTCAACGGTTCCGAGGGCATGCTTGGCGTGATTACGGAAGTCACCGTGCGCGTGCTGCCGCGGCCGCAGCACGCACGCGCCGCGCTGCTCGGGTTTCCCAGCATCGAGTCGGCCGGCAAGACCGTGGCCGACATCATCGCCGCCGGCATCATCCCGGCCGGCATGGAGATGATGGACCGACTCGCCACGCAGGCCGCGGAGGATTTCCTTCACGTCGGGTATCCGCTCGACGCCGAAGCCCTGTTGATCGTCGAGGCGGACGGCATCGCTTCCGAGTGCGACGAGGTGTTGCAACAGGTGAGCGACATTGCTGTGCACAACGGCGTCACGAGTTGTCGTCTGTCGAACAGCGAGGACGAACGCCTGCGCTTCTGGGCCGGACGCAAGGCCGCGTTCCCGGCGGTGGGACGCATCTCGCCCGACTACTACTGCATGGACGGCACCATTCCGCGCGGCCAACTTGTCAACGTGCTCGCGCGCATGCGCGAGATGTCGGTGCGCCACGGCCTGCGCGTAGCCAACGTGTTTCACGCGGGAGACGGCAACCTGCATCCGCTGATTCTTTACGACGCCAATCAGCCGGGCGAACTGGAGAGAGCCGAGGCCTTTGGCGCCGAAATCCTGCGCCTGTGCGTCCAGGTCGGCGGCGTGCTCACCGGCGAGCACGGCGTGGGCGTCGAGAAGCGAGATCTCATGCCGGAAATGTTCAGCGAGATCGATCTGGCGCATCAGCAGCGACTCAAGTGCGCGTTCGATCCGCAGCTCCTGCTCAACCCCGGCAAGGTGTTTCCGCAACTGCATCGTTGTGCGGAGATAGGCCACGTGCACGTGCACGGCGGGCGCGTCGCGTTTCCGCATCTGCCGAGGTTCTAGGGCCTGTTAACAATCATTTGGTCGCCGCGTTGCCCCCGGATTTTTCGAGAGGCAAGGCGCGAGGAGAGAAGTTTGCAGATGCAAATGAACGACGAGCAACGCTGGATCGCGGAAAATCCGGGGGCAGCCCGAAGGGGCGGGGCCGTTTCCGCGCATCGCTGCGTCTCTTTTTCCTCATGTATATCGAATACACATCGTCAGTCGTTACTTGCGCTGCGCGGAAACGACCTCCGCCGCGGCGATCAAATGATTGTTAGCAGGCCCTAACGTGCCGGCGCCGGTTTATCGGTTGGATAACGTGGACCAGGTTCGCGACGTGGTGGCGGAAGCCCGCGAGCGGCAATGCCTGCGTGTGCTGGGTGGACGGTCGAAATCCACCTTCGTCGTGGATGAGGAGAGCTTCGTAGGTCTCGACGTATCGGGTCTCGCGGGCATTACGCGCTACGAGCCCGAAGAACTGGTCTTGACCGCGCGTGCCGGAACGCGACTGGCGGAAGTGGAAGCCGTGCTGGCCGAACGTGACCAAAGACTGGCGTTCGATCCTCCCGACTACGCGCGACTGTTGGGCACGAGGTCGGGACGCACGACCCTGGGCGGCATTCTCGCCAGCGGATGGGCAGGGCCGAATCGACTGTCCGCCGGCAATGTGCGCGATCACGTGCTCGGTTTCGAAGCGGTGTCCGGTCGCGGTGAAGTGTTTCGCGCAGGCGGCCGCGTGATGAAGAACGTTACCGGCTACGACCTGCCCAAGCTCATGGTCGGGTCATGGGGAACGCTCGCAGTCCTGACCGAGATCACCTTGCGCGTATTGCCGCGACCGCAGCACGAGACCACGCTGCTCGTCGAGGGCTTGGACGACCGCGATGCGGTGGCGACGATGGGCAAGCTGATGCGCGCGCCGCTGGAAGTAGCGGCTGCTGCGCATCTGCCGTCGATGCGTGAGGCGGGGCAGAGCATTACCGCGATTCGACTGGAAGGACTCCGTTCGTCCATCGCCGAGCGTCTGAAACAACTCACCGAGCTGCCGGGTCCGGTCGTGTCGATGCGCAGCCTCGATGGAGAAGCATCGGCACAGTGGTGGCGCGCGGCGCGCGAGGTACAGGTCTTCCAGACCGACACGCGTATCGTGTGGCGCCTGGCGCTGCCCGCGAATGCGAGTGCCGAAGCGGTCGCTGCCGTTTCGCGACAAGTCCCCAGCGACGCCGTTTACGACTGGGGAGGAAGCCTGGTGTGGATGGCGCTGAATTCCAGCACCGACGCAGCGAGCGCCGTCGTGCGTCACGAGGTTTCGCGCGTTGGCGGTCACGCCTGGCTGATGCGCGCGCCGGCATCGGTACGGCGCGAGGTGCCGGCTGCGCATCCGCAGAACCGCGCGCTGGCTGCCTTGAGCCAGCGCATCCGCAACAGCTTCGATCCGCACGGCGTTTTTGCAGGCGAGCCGCTATGGCCCGCCACCACGCGAACGACCTGAGCATGCAGACCCGCTTCACGCCCGAGCAGTTGCGCGATCCGCATCTGGCGACTTCCGAAAAGGCGATCCGCACCTGTGTGCACTGCGGCTTCTGCAACGCCACCTGTCCGACCTACGCGTTGCTGGGCGACGAGCTGGACGGCCCGCGCGGCCGCATCATGCTGATGAAGGACATGCTGGAGCATCGGCGCGTGCCTTCCGCCAAGACGGTTTCGCACATCGACAAGTGCCTGTCCTGCCTGTCGTGCATGACGACGTGTCCGTCCGGCGTCAACTACATGGACCTGGTCGATCATGCGCGTGCTTACATCGAAGAAAAGTATCGGCGGCCCTGGCATGACCGCGTGTTTCGTTCGGTGCTCGCGAAGCTGCTGCCGTATCCGCGACGCTTTGCGGTGGCGCTGGCGGCGGGACGCCTGTTCGCGCCGTTGCGGTCTCTGCTTCCATCGCACGGAATTTTCAGATCTTTGCGCGCGATGCTGGAGCTGGCCGGTCGCGGGCCTTCGACAGGCTCAACAACCGCTGTAGGAGGGGCTCCGCCCCGACAGCACCCCGCAAGCCCGGGCTGCGCGTCGATCGGCGAAGGGGCCGTCGAGGCAAAGCCCCTCCTACCCGCAACGCGCAAAGGCCGCGTGAGCTTTCTCACAGGCTGTGCCGAACCCGTGCTGCAACCCGGCATCCAACAAGCGGCGATGCGCCTTGTGGCGCGCATGGGCTTCGAGATGGTGCCGGCGCCCGGCCAAGGTTGCTGCGGCGCGCTGGTGCATCACCTGGGTCGCGAGGCCGAAAGCCTGGACTTCGCGCGAGCCAACGTGGACGCCTGGGGTCGTGTCATCGACAAAGGCGGGCTCGATGCCATCCTGATCACGGCCTCGGGCTGCGGCACCAGCGTCAAGCACTACGGCTTCATCTTGCGCAACGATCCGGCCTATGCCGAGCGCGCGCGCCGGATTTCAGAACTGACGCGCGACATCACCGAGTGGGTTGCGCAGCACGGTTTGCCCACGCCCGTACTCCAGCAGGAACTGAGCGTGGCGTATCACGCAGCTTGCTCTCTGCAACACGGCCAGCGCGTTCGCGAAGCGCCGCGTCAGTTGCTCGTGGCCGCCGGTTTCCGCGTGCGCGATATCGCGGAGAGTCACCTGTGCTGTGGCTCGGCCGGCGTCTACAACATTCTTCAGCCGGAGATTGCGGCACAGTTACGTGATCGCAAGGTCGCAGCGATTCGCGCAACCACACCCGATCTGATCGCGACCGGCAACATCGGTTGCCTGACACAGCTTTCCGGCGGTGCGCCAGCGCCAGTTGTACATACTGTCGAACTGCTCGATTGGGCTACCGGTGGGCCGGAGCCGGCGGCGTGGACGCGACGCCCTTAGAAGCGCCTTGCCTGCTGCTGTCCCGGGCATGGCCCGCTCCTACACATGGCGTGCCTTTAGTAAAGGCACTACTTGACGTCGCCGACCCGCAATCGTCTAGTTCGCGCGGGCCTGCGCGCAGGCCCCGCACCCTGCATCGAGCCACGAGAGGAGAACACATGAAAAGCCAGATCGCAGAAGAGTACGTCCAGGTCGATGCGCTCGACTGGGCGCCGTTTCCCGACGCCCTGGCTACGGGCGGCATCCGCTGGAAGTTGTTGCATGTGTCGCCGGAGATGGGTTCCTGGACGGCCTACTTCGATTGCCCGGCCGGCTCGTCGTTCAACCCGCACATTCACCAGGGGCCGGGCGAGTACCTGCTGACCAAGGGCCGCATGGACGTGCGCGGCGGCAGGGCCGCTGGCGGCGATACGGCAGTGGCGCCGGGCTATGGCTACGAATCTTCCGGCGCGCGCCACGACCAGACTGCGTTCCCCGTGGACAGCGAGTTCTACATGACCTTCCTCGGCCCGCTGCTGTTCATCACGCCCGAAGGCAATCCGATCGTCGCGGTCGGCTGGAAGGAAGTGCAGGGCGCGTGGCAGGCCTTCCTCGACTCCATGCCGGCGATGAAGCGCGCGGCCTGATCTCGTGTGACCCGATGCGGGGCGCGAAGCGGCGCCCGCATCGGCCGGTGCGCGGATTTGGCTGCGCTGCAATTGACGTGTCCCGCGCAGGCCAGCATCGTTCCCATTGTTGAAGCCGCGCGATTCGACGCGGCCGTTCACGAATGGGGAGAAGGCGATGGCGCTGCCGACGAGGACGAAGACCCTGCTGAAGCTTCAGCGCATGGAAATGGCGTTGGTGCGCGCGTGGCTGGCGCATCCCGATGTGATGCCGGAACGCGACTTCCGGCGACTGCGCTACATCCTGGGATTCTCGCGGCTGCATCGTTTCGCGCCGCGCGCTGCTTTGCGCGGCATCGCGCGACCCGAGGTGGAAGTGGATCCCGGCATCATCGATCCGTTTCGCGAACTGGTGCTGCGCGCGCTGTACCGTCCGCTGCATAGCGAGGAAGAACTGAAGGAACGTCTCAGTCAGAGCGCTTCGGTTCTGGCTCCGCTGTCCGCTGCGCTGGCCGATGCACGGCCGAGACTGCTGGCCCGCCACCACGCCGATTTTTCCGAAACCGAACTGGACGCCGAAGCCGGCCGCAAGGCACTGGTGACGATTGCGGGCGGCGGTGGCGGGGCGGGGTACGTCTACATCGGCGCCGCCGCGAGATTACGAGCGGAGGGACTGTCTTCCGATTACCTGATCGGCTCCTCCATCGGCGCGCTGATCGGCGCGTTCCTCGCACGCTCGCGCAAGCTCGACATCGAGGCGCTGCTCGCATGGGCCAAGAGCCTGAGCCTGCGCAGCATTTTCGCGCGGCCTTACCTCGGCTCCACGCACACCTTGCCCGGATTGATGCGTCTGCATCTCAAGGCGATGCATCGCGTGATGAGCTATCCGGACGGAACGCCCCTGCGCTTGTCCGACCTGGAGATTCCCTACGATGCGGTGATCGGCGGTGTGCGCACTCGCGTGTACGACCACCTGCCGGCCACGCTCAAGAACCTGGTTTCGACCGAGCGCAGCAGTCGGAGTTTTTCGCGCCTGCTTGCGGAGCGCATGTTGCTGCTCGGAACCTTCGTCAATCCCAACGTCGTGAAGCCGCTGATTCTGGGGCGTGACCCCGACACGCGCGCCATTCGCGTGGTGGATGCGGTAGGCCTGTCCGCGGCTATTCCCGCGGTGTTGCAGTACGAGCCGCCATCGCGCGACGCGCAGTCAGATGCCGCGCTGGCGCGTCTGCGCGTGGACAACGACGTGGCCTTGTTCGTCGACGGCGGTGTCGCTGCCAACGTGCCCGCGAAGCTGGCCTGGGAAGGCGTCGAAGCCGGCCGCATCGGTACGCGCAACGCGTTCTACCTCGCGCTCGACTGCTTCCATCCGCAGTTCGATCCGAAGCATCTGTGGCTGTGGCCGGTCACCCAGATCGTGCAGCTACAGCTCAATCAGCAGCGCCCTTACTTCGACTGGCTGATGCGGTTCGAGCCGACGCTGTCGCCCATCAACTTGCTGCCGAATGCGGGCGATTTTGATCGCGCGTTCCAGTGGGGCTGGGACCAGGCTGACGCGATGATTCCGTTCCTGAAGAAGGCGCTGGAGCCGGTGAGCTGGGACGGATCGAGCTAACGGTCCGACCAGCTCTTGTCGCCGTCCCGGGTCTTGGTGCCGTCGCTGCGAATTTCGAGATCGCCGTCGTCCGCGTTGCTTTTCCCGGCGACAGGAGCGGCCGTGATCGAATACTCCAGGGCATCGTCTTCGACTTCGAACGTATAAACGCCCGGACGCTCGGCTTCGTCGATCAGCGAACCGACGAAAACGCCCAGGCCTTCATAGCTGTTGCGCTGCGTGAAGTGTCGTTCGGCCTGCAGCGCCATGCGCATCAAGGCCTGCTGCGCATCCGCCCGATTGCTGCGCACGACGTAGCTCGTGTAGCTCGGGTACGCCAGCGCAGCAAGAATGCCGACGATCACCACGACAATCATTAGCTCGATCAGGCTGAATCCTTGCACCCGCGTCACGTGCGTTTTCACTGAAGGATTTCCCGCCAGGTGATACGGCCCGTTCGGCTGGTCGCGGCTTCGCCGAAAATCGCCGTGGTGCCGTCCGAGCGCACCGAATACTTCACTTCCTGACCCGGCGTCAGCGCGAGAACAGCGGGGGTGGAAAGCATACCGGTGTCCGAGGCAATTCCACTGACCGGCACGCTCACCGTCTGCCCGTCGATGATGACAGACACCACATCGGCCTGATCGACCGTGAGATTGTTGGTGACATCCAGTGCGGGCCTTGCGGGCCGGCCGCCGGATCGCGCATCCACCTCCAGCAGCCAGCCGCTGCCGCGAACGTCGCACTGGTTGCCGGACGGGACCAGCGTGGTGAACACGATGCGGCCGTCGCGCAGAATCGGACGATTGACCTGGCGCTCTCCGAGATTGCTGCCGCTCGGACCGATCAGGTCGATGTACCAGCCCTTGTCGCTGGCGGTATCGATCTCGTTCTGCGAGGTGATGCGAACACGGTTACCGTTGAGGGTCGTTTCCTGAAGCACGGACTGCGCTTGCAGGTTGGAGCGGGTCAGTGTCGGTGTCGTCGGATTGTTGCTCGTGACCCCGCCCGACGTTGCTCTCGGGTCGGCAAAGATTCCATAGAACGTCTGGGTGGTCTGGCTCGTCTGCGAATTGTCTGCGGCCTGGATGAAGCGACCGGTGCCGAAGTAGACGATCAGGTCGTCCGGGTCGGAGGTGAGCAGGTTGAGCCCCACGTCCGGCGGCGCGGTGATGGGTTGCGTTGCGCCTGCCGCGTACAGCGGCACACCGCTGTAGGCCACCGACCAGGAGGCAGAACTCGCATCGGTCACGTTGAACTGCCACATATTGCCTCGAAGGTCCCCGGCGAAGATGTAGTCGGCAACATTGTCGCCATCGAGGTCCACCGGTGCGGCGGTGGCCAGGCCGTTATCCAGCCCCGTGGGGCCGACCGGAATCTTGATGTAGTGAGTGCCTGCGGTCCAGACGCCGCCAGCGCCCGGACCGTCCATGAAAACGATGAACAGCGCGGCCTGCCGCGAGGTGCTGGTGAACGCGTCGGCCTCGCCGCTGTTGTAACCGTTGCCGACGATCGCGGCCCACTTGCCGTTCTTCATCTTGACGATGGCCGGCTGGCTGAAGGTGTAGCCCAGGTCCGCATCGTTGGCGTCGGTGAATTCCCATTTGACGATGCTCGCCGCGTTGGCTTCGGTGAAGGTCGCAGGGTCGGTCACGTTCAGCGCAAACAGACCCTGTCCGCCGTAGCGCAGACTCCCGACCAGGTAGGACGCCCAGGTGCAGGAGTCATCGGGGCCTGGACAGGTGCCGAGCTGGACGTCCGCAACCGAAGGCGAACCATCAACCGCAAACAGATGCTTGTAGGGCCGCGCGGTGAGCCGCGCCAGCTTGGGGTTGGCGTTGGTTCCGTACAGCGAGCCCGGCACGTAGGCCAGGAGTTCCTGCCCATCGCTGACTCTGAAGCCGTGCAGCATGCCGTCGTTGGCGCCGACGTAGACCATCGGCGTGCGGCCTGCGCGAGCAGTTCGAAACGCGGAGTAGCCGGCGAAGGGCAGCGCCGCGCTTGGAGCGCCGACGAAGAACGGGTCGGACGCCACGATGTCGCCCAGCTTCCCGCCGCGGACGCGGAAGTTGGTCGCACCTTCCTGGCTACGGTCGCCGCGCAGGTAGTCCAGTCTTTGTGCGCCGCGCGTGTCGGCGGTTACGGTTGCGGGAAAGCCGTTGGCATTGCGATTGAGCAGCGCCTGCTGCGCTGCCGGCAGACTGGCCCAGCGAAACGGAATGCCGGCCCGGGTTCCCAGGTTGTAGCTGAGGATGATGCGACTGCCGGGTGCGAGGGCGTCGAGTAGTCCGGCAGCGCTCCATGCGTCCGGGCACAACTGGCCCAGCGCCACGCCCGCGCAAGGCCCGCCGAGGCCGGTGGAGATGGGTGTTGCGCGCAGATTGCCGGTCCAGTTGGCGCTGTTGAAACTGGCCTGGAACAGACGCGCGTTGGCGTTGAGGCTGGTCGAATTGAGCGTGGCGGAAGCAAAGCTGCCGGACTTGGCTGCGATGTCGGACAGCGCGCCTTGCAGAGCGGTTGTGAGACCCGCCGAATCGAATGCGGTGAAGTAGAGGCCGTCGCCGTAGGACGCTGCGTCCTCCAGCATCTGGTTGGCGATGGCAAAGCCGATGGAGTACGTACGGATGTTCTGCTGCAGGAACAACGGGTCCTGGAACGACACGCCGCTGTTGTCGTTGCCGCTGGTGCGAAAATCCACGTCGAAAGCGAATTTCGCCAGGTCGTCGAGGTACAGGGACAGGGCTTCGGCGCCAGTTTCGACGCCGCCGAAGCCGTCCGAGAAAGCCGGGAAGTTGGGGAACTGGCTGGAGTTGGTTGCTGGCGCCAGGCCGTCCCAGTTGGGCAGCGCACGGGTCGCGTCGGCCACGTCGGCGGGGTCGGTGGTCGGGAAGCTCTGGTCGTAGGTGGGAAACCCGTCCGTCACCGCGACCACGAAATTCTTCTGGCAGCGGAACTGGATCGGGCTGACGTAGTTGCCGCTGCCCGAACCCTGAAACCGGGTGAGCCCGCCGAAGTACCGGGTGATTTCGTAAAACGCCTCCGCGAGCGGGGTGTTGGAGTCGGCGCTCAGCCCGTTGATGGCGCTCAGCACCGTGGCCTGAGTCGATCCGCACGCGGCGTTGATCGAGCCGCCGGGCGCATTGTTTCCGCTTATCGGCGCATTGAACGAGGAGAGCCCGAAACGCAGATCGGGATTGGCCGTAACCAGTGCGGAAGAAACGCTCTTGGCAACCTGGAGCCGCGTCTGGCTGGGGATGGTGGTGCGCAGGTCCACGCTACCGCCGTCGGGAACCTGCGTGTCGAACAGGTAGTTCAGGTAATTGCCGTCGTAACGCGTAACGCCGGTATCGACCGGGTCCGCAGGATCTGGCAACCGCAGGCAGCGGGTAGAGCCACTTCCGTTGAGTCTTCCGGCCCGGAAATTAGCCGGGCAGGAACCCTTCTCGGGTCCGTGTCCGATGCTCGTCGCAGTCGCCGGTGCGGACAGGTTGTTGCAGTTGGCCCTCGGACCCGGCGGCAGCGCGCAGTCGAGAATATTGCCGTTGCGCTCGATCAGGACATTGCCCTGGCGCGGAAACCAGCAGCGCTGATTGTTCAGCGGCCCGCAGGTGTTGGTGCTGCGGTCTGGATATGTGGTAAGCGGGTCGTAGTCCGTGGTCCAGATGATGTTGTCCATGCTGCCGGAGTTGTCCACCAGCAGCATCACGTTGGGCGTGACCTGCGTGGACAGGAACGGCGGTGCGTCGGGGAACGTGAGCAGTACCGCGTACGAGGCACCGGAGGCCATCATCGTTCCAGCGGCACCCAGCCACACTGCGATGCGTCCTGTTAACGATGAGAGCCGTTTCATGGCGTCATGCTCCGGTGCAGCGAAGGGCTGTTGGTATCCATGTTCGATCGTCTAGAAGCCCTTCGTGTAAACGCTCTGAACGAGGGTCGGCGGGCCGTCTGCAAAGGCGCCGGTGCCGCGAGCGGTGATTCGGTAAAACCAGAGCGTAAACACTCTGGGGCCGCCCAGAACCAGACTTCCCGTCGGGTCCTTGCCGAGTTCTTCGATGACGTAACGCGGCTGTTGCGGAGCGTAGGGAATGGCCTGATTGGCAAGCGTCACCGGCGTGGCACCGTCGAGATAGTTCAGCCCGAACGATCGGGCTTCCGCGTTCCACCACTCGGAGTCGCGGAAGTTGTCGAGCGTGATGGCCGGGGTTGCACCCGCCACTGGCCCAGGCCAGATCGAGGCGGTCGCGCTGCATTCTTCGCTGCAATCGGGAATGGGTTGCGCAACGCGAGCTTCGAGCCACGACTCGCCCGCGGCCAGCCCGGTTTCCGCAGCCTGAAACGCCAGGTTGGTCTGTCCGGCGCTGTACGCCATTTTCTGCTGCAAGGTGTTGCCGCTCATGGCGGCCAGACCCAGCAAGGTCAGCGCGACCAGGATGACGAGCGCCACCATCAGTGCTGCGCCGTTCTGTGCGCGTATGCGGGGGTGGGTAAGGAGGCTAGGCATGCGCATGATCAGGCTCGCAAACGGTTGCGGATGTTGAGGGTGGTGGTGAAGGTGCGGCGGATGCGCCCCCCCTCGACGAGGTCGTCTTGAGTATCGCCACTGGTCGAGGTGCCGACGCTCAAGGATCCCTCGGTGCGCTCCGCCGCATCCACCGTGACCGAGATACGGAGGCTGACGATGCGGCTCCAGTCTGTGACCTGATCGGCGTCGACGTATCGATTGGGGAAAAGCCCCGATTGTCCTGGCACTAGCGAACCATCGTCCGCTGAGTTGGTGTCTTCGCCGTACAGGATTTGCATGTTCTGCACGCCTTGAATCAACGGCTGGGGATTGGTGATGGCGATGGCCCCGGACTCGGCGGAACGCAGGCTCGCCCCGCTGCCGGAAGTATGGACTGCGGTGCCGCAACTGAGGGCACTGAGTCCGGTTGCATCGGCTTCCGAAACGTAGAAAACATTGGTCACGATCTGCGTATCGTCGATCTGCCCGCCGCGGCAGGTACCGAGAGGATTTGCATTGCCGGCGTATGACACCATGATCGCGTCCGTGCCCGGTTTTACGCCCACCACTCCGGTAAATCTGCTAACCGGGAAAAACGAGTCGTCGCTACCAAAAATCGGCTGCCAATTCCCACGGAAGTGATCGCTTGGATCGGTCTGCAACAGAGGCTCGGGCAGGTAACCTGCCTGACGGATGTAAGGAGACATCAGATAGCCTATAAAGCGTCCGCTCTCCTGGACCTGGCTAAGCCCATCCTGAGTTCGAAAGGCTTGCTTGCTGCTCAGGAAGATCGAGATCACGCCTGCAACAACGATCAGACCGATGACCATGGAGATCATCAATTCCACCAGCGAGAACCCGCGTGGAGTGCGCGCCGCAGCGAGACTAGGCCTCATGGCGCAAGGCTCACTTGAACGCAGGCTAGGTGGGTGCCCTCGTCAAAATCGTCAGCAGCCGGGCAACTGGCATTGGCGGCACCGGTGCGATTCTCGTCCCAGATTACAGAGATCGTTTGCATCGTTCCCAGGGCGCAGGGGCTTACAGAACACGCTATGCGCGCCGTGCCCGCAGGCAGGGCGGTACGCAGACGACGATGCCATTCCTCCAGAGCGTAAGCGGCCGCTTGAGTGCGGGTGGTGCAGATGTTGTCGCCAACGCAGTCCAGCCCATCGGCCGGAATTGCGTTTGCAGCGAGCTCGAAAGCACCGGCTCCGGCGGCGATACGGTTGGAGCGCATTGCATCGGCGATTTCGTATGCCAGCACCGTTGCCTGGCTTCGCTCGTACGACTGCGTGTTGTTTCTCAGGGAAAGCACTTGCAAGCCAGCCAAGCCGAGCAGGCCGATCGAAAGGACGACGACCGCGATCAACACCTCAAGCAGCGAGAAGCCCTTGTCTTGGAAACGCAACGTTGGCTGGCGGGTCGCTTTCACGAGATCAACGCTGACACGTGGTGACACTCGGCTGCAGGCGCGGATCACGCGGCCCTGATCCCTGGTTCTGATGAGTGTCGAAAGACTGCACCCGGCCCGTAACGGCAGTTGCCACGGCCCGCGCCTTGGTGAAGTCGTTGCGGGAATCGCAGGCCACGAAAGTGCCGTTGTTCCCCGTGATGCCGCTGGCGGCGAAGCCGACACGGACGGACACGTTGTTGTTGCCGCGTAGGGTGAAGCGCTCGGCCGCCGGTCGCGCCAGGTCTGCCGCCGATATCAGCGATCCGTGTCTGCGAAGAATGGTTTCTCCGGCGTTATAGACCGGGGTTGGCGCTGTGCCTTCATCTACAAATACGATCCACCCTTGCTCCCAGCCACTACCGCTTCCGCAGTTCGGTGCGTTCGGTGACGCCGTTCTGCAAACCACCACTCGCTGCCCCAAACCGAGCCGCAGCCCTACCGCCTGCGAGCGCGCATACGTGAGGTCCGTCACCAGTTCGTTCACCCGCGCCGCGCGCTGATTGTTGAGCGTCATCTCCCGAAAGCTCGGAACAGCCATGGCCAACAATATTCCCGCGATCGCGAGCGTGACGATCAGCTCGATGAGCGTGAATCCTGAATGATCCTTCATCCGGGAAAGGTAAGGACTGAGCGCTGATCCAGCTTTTCGACCGGGGATGAGTGGTGTCGTTAGACCGATGAACGGCGCGGCTATACCGGTCGTACGTCGATCGAGTCCCTTCGTTGTCTCTACAGGGATTGCTCTCATACTCACCGGTTCACGCTAGCGATGTGCGGCCCGTATCGGATTCGCAACGAGACGAACGGTTTCAACGGTCGTTTCTGCGGCATGTTCACGGTCGATTGTTCGCGCGAAGTTGCCTACCTATAATGCGCGCCCGCGCCGGGATAGCTCAGTCGGTAGAGCGACTGATTCGTAATCAGTAGGTCGCAGGTTCGATTCCTGTTTCCGGCACCAATCCTTCAGTCTCTCCGACCTACTGATTACGAATCGGTCGGTCTATGCAGACTCGTGCGCCGATTCGCCGGAACCGCTACCAGTCAAAGTTCAGACCGATCACCAGTTCGAGGATTTCGAAGCTGATCGTCAGGTCCTGATCGTCGGCGTCGGGCCCGAAAGCGTCATCGAGTCCCGCAGAGCCCGGACCCACCGACCCGGCCAGCAATTGCACCAGGTTGGCGTCCACCGCGCTGAGCGGATTCTTGCCGGTGAGCGGATTGTCCGGGGTGTACATCAAGCCGAAGTTGAACGTGGTCTTGGCATTCAAGCGCCAGGTGAATCCGCCGGAAAAGTGATGGTCGCTCGTCGGTGGGGTCAGGCCATTGAGCAGGACCTGATTGCGCCGGATCGGTTGGCGCGCGAATGCGTAGCCGGCGGACACCTCGAGACGGTCGGACGCATGCCATCGGTAGCCGATCCGGTACGACAGTACGTCGCGCCAGCCGAACCCCGGGCCCTGGTCTCCGCCGAGGCAGGCTTCCGATGTTGCGTTGGGCGCCAGCAGGCGCGGAAGCAGGCAGCGGTTGACCAGGGCGTTGGGTTCCAGGCTGCGTCCGAAGGACGGAACGTCGCTGAAGTTGATGCGCTCGAAATCCATGGCGAGCAGGTGGTTCGCCTTCGGGCGCAGCGCCAAGCCCAGGTTCCACATTTCGGGGATGTCGAGCCGGCCTCCATCGAGAAGCAGGCCGGCGTAATCGGAGAATTCGGCGCGCATGCGCGTCTGGTACGACGCACCGACACTGACCCGGGACAGAGGTGCGGCCTGAATGCCGACACGTGCGCCAAGGCTGAACACGGGCGAATGCGGACTGCCCTGATCGCTGACGTGCTTGGGATCTACCGAGAACGGTGCAAACGCACTCAGCCCACGCAGACGAACCGACTGCACCACGACGATTCCCGATATGCCGACCGATACTTGCGGCGTGATCTGGCGGGCATAGCCGGGACGGATATAGAGCTGGACGAGACCTGCGGAAGCGGTCGGATCGCCGTTACCGCATAGCCCGGCGAGGTCGGGGGAGCCCGGCAGGGCGGGGCCGCCCCCGTAAGCGCCCTCGCAGCGGGTGGCCAGCAGCGGAAGACCTTCCGCAAAGCGTGCGGAACCCTCCGTGATTTTGCTCTTGAGACCGCCGCCGTGAATGGCAATGGCCCAGCTCGACACCTCGTCTATGGGCATGCCCAGTGCGACGACGGGAATGGGAAACCATTCGAGGCCCGACTGGAATCGTCCCGGCTCGAGAGTGAAAAGTCCGGCGCCCGCGGAATCGTCGCGCTCGCCGGCCTCTACATTGAGGTTCACGTACACGATGTTGAGATCGGTGACGAACTGGCGCGACGCACCGAGGATGCCGGCCGGGTTGAATGTGATCTGCGCCGGATCGCCTGCCAGGGCCGTACCGGCGCCGGCCATCGCGCGTTGCTCGGCGCTTTGCCCGAGCTGGAAGTATCCGTTGGTGGCGTCGGCCGAGAACGAGATGGGTGCTACCGCCAGCGCCAGCACGCAGCGGGCCGCGGTAGATCTTAAAGACGATCCGAGAGTATGCATTCAGAGTGCAGGTTGCAGCGCGCGCACTTCGGACTACTCCTCGATCAGGTCGTAGTCCGATTTGGCTGCGCCGCACTCGGGGCACTGCCAGTCGTCCGGGATATCGTCGAAGCGCGTTCCCGGCACGATGCCGCTGTCCGGATCGCCGAATTTCTCGTCGTAGATGTGGGAGCAGTACCGGCATTGATATCGACGCATGGAATGTCCCTGATGAAACGAATCAGGCGGAGGCCTTGGGTGCCAGGTAGATCACCGGATGAATGTCCAGGCCGTGTTGCACTGCGAGGTCCTTCTTGCGCAGTTCGGGTTCCAGCAGGCGCCAGACTTTTTCGTTGTTGTAGAACGGCGTCATCGGATAAAGGTGATGAATCAAATGATAGTTCTGGTACTGGAGCACCGGCCCCAGCACCCACTCGAAGCCCTGCCGGATGGTGGTGGCGCGCGTGAAGTTCTCTTCCTGGGTCACGTCGTGCGGGACGTGCGGGAGCCAGAAGAAACTGAAGCCGAGAATGAGCAGAATCAGACGCGAAGGCAGGAACCAGAGCATCAGCACTTCGAGTCCATAACCGGCGTAGGTCAGCGCGACGACGGCCGCCGCCACGAAGAACGAGTAGGTCAGCGAGCGCTGCAGGTATGGCTTGGAAACCTTGTCGCCGTGCTTGAGCGCGTGCACGAAGTAGATCGCGTCGATGAGCATCCAGCGCGCTGGCAAGGTCCACCACGCGCCGTGCAGAACCTTGTCCGGATCCCGGTCTCCGCTGGCGAAGCGGTGGTGCAGGACGTGCGCCCAACGGAACATGCGCAGATCGACATACGGCAGCACCAGCAGGACGCCGAGTTGCCCTACGGTGTCGTTGAGGCGGGTGTTGGAAGAGATGGCGCGATGGATCGCATCGTGCGCGACGCTGAACGACACGTAGCCGACCGCGGTGTTGAGCAGGGTGCCCACCCACAAGGGCCACCGCCCGGTGCCGCAGAACCAGTAGACGGCAACGTACGTGACGGTGAGCAGCGCCCACAGGATGACGGTCGGCCAGGCTACGGGCGGTGCGCTCGTGAGCTGCTTGAATCGCGCTTTCTGTTCCGCCGTCAGCACGTCCATGGGGACGATGGCCTTGCTCATGTTGCGATGCTCCTGCCCGGGGGGTTCCGGCTGTCGGAAAGATGGACGTGCGATGGCTGCATCGTTGGAAGCGGCGATCAGGCCGCGTCGAGCGCGCGACGTGCACGCGCGACTTCTGCTTGCTTGCGCTCGGCTGCGGGTGCGCAGGCAAGAACGGGAGCCGCAACCGCCGGAGTGCCCAGGATGCGATTCATCAGCGGCTGCACCAGGTCGCGCATCTCGTAACCGTGCACGAGCTGGTTGGCGACATGCAGCGTCATCAGGCCGTGCAGGCTGACCCAGACCGCGTGCGCCAGTTCGCGTGCGGTGCCCAGGATTTCACCCTCGTCGATGCTCTGCTGCACCACCTCGACCGCGTGTTCGAACAGGCTGCGCCGGGCGGCGAGCAGTTCTGGATACAGATCAGGCGGCGGCTGGTGCGTGGCGAAGATCAGCACGTAATCGGAGGGGTAGGCGCGCACGAATTCGATGTACGCCGCAGCCACCGCGCGAATCTTCGCGAGCGGCGCTCCCAGCGCCGGCTCACGCGCCCGCACGAAATGTTCGAAGCGTCGTACCGCGTCGGTACGCAAGCGTGCGAGCAGCGCTTCCTTGTTCTCGAAGTAGCGGTAAGGAAGGGTGTGACTGATGCCGGCCGCTTCGGCCAGACGACGGAAGCTCAGCGCCTCCAGACCTTCCCTGCGATAGATTTCCAGCGCAGCCTCAGACAGGCGGCTGCGCATGGTTTCGAGTTCGTCGACGGTCAGTTGCGCGCGGGGCATGCGCAAACCATAACGCCGTAAAATATACGGCGTCAAGGATTCGTGAGTGCGTCGGTATCGATGACACCGTCGCGGGCATGACCCGCTTCCATCAAACAAGCTCCCAGCGTAGGAGGGGCTCTGCCCCGACAGGCACTCGCAGAACGGACCGCGACTCGTCGTGAGAACGCCCGTCGGGGCAAAGCCCCTCCTGCAGGTTGCTCAGCGATAACGGCGCGATTCGCGTTGATGGCTCCTACGAAACTGGTGTTTCGCGGGAGCGCGCCTCCCGAGCCTGTAAGGACTGCGACAGGCCCTCCCGCATCAGGGTCGCGACAAAAACTCCTTGCGTGCTTCCACGGCGGTATCGGGGTTGTCGGTGAACAGCCCGTCGACGCCCAGTTCGTAGAACTGCAGGAACTCGTCGATGGCGCGGCCGTAGAACGTCGGGAACGCCGGGTTGGCGCTATCGCCCACGCGCAGTTCCAGCGGCAGGAAGGTGTTCTCGTTGCGGAAGGTGTAGGGATGCACGATCAGGCCAGCGCCATGCGCGTCGACGACCAGAGTGGTCGGAGTCAGCGAGTTGCCGGCGGAGTCGCGCGGAACGATAGAAGTCTTGGGCGGGCCGATGCCGTCGGCGTAGGCTCTGATCTGCGCCAGACCTGCGGGCGTGGCCAGATCGGCATAGGTGCGTGCGTCTCCTGCGAGCGTGAAATCGAACGGACGCTGGGTCGGCCCACCGAACAATTGCACCAGGCGCACGCGGGTCAGGCGGGAAAGCTGACGCAGGTTGGCGACTTCAAAAGACTGCACAAAGACCGGCGCCGCGCGGTAGTTGAGGCCATTGCGACGGAGCACGCGGACCAGAGGTTCCTCCAGCGACAGGCCGATGCCGTCGAAGAAGCTCGGGTGCTTGGTCTCCGGGTAGATGCCGATGACGCGGCCCGTCTGGCGGCTCTTGCGCCGCGCCAGATCGATCACTTCCTGAAGCGTGGGAATGGGGTAGCGGTCGTTGTACAGAGTGTTTTCTTCGCGGACCTGCTGGATGCGTTCGCGGGCGCGCAGGGTCTTGAGTTCGGCCAGGGTGAAGTCTTCCGTGAACCAGCCGGTGAACGCGACGCCGTCGATGGTCTTGGTGGTGCGGCGGTCCGCAAACTCGGGGTGATCGGCCACGTCGGTGGTGCCGGAAATCTCGTTTTCGTGTCGCGCGACGAGCTGGCGGTCGCGGGTGATGACCAGATCGGGCTCGATGAAGTCGGCGCCGAGGTCGATGGCCAGTTCATAGGCTGCGAGCGTGTGCTCAGGCCGATAGCCGCTGGCGCCGCGATGGCCGATGACGGTGATTCCGCGCGACAGGCGGACGCCGGGTTCACCGGTCTGGGCGGTGGCGTGGTGCGCGGGCAGTGCGCAGGCGGCGGCGAGCAAGGCCGCGGCGAGGGTCGAGATGCGGGACATGAGTGCTCCTGATGGAAGGATGGCGCGCAGCCTTGAAGCCGCGCCCATGCAGCCTGAGCGCCATGCATGACGCCGCCTTGACGCTTCAATGAAAGTCCTTCGACAGTTGGTGGTCTGCACGCCCGCACCCATGGAGAATTCATTTCGGATTGTCCCGCCGAAGGAGCTGGATCGTCTTGAAGTCGTGGAAATGCACTCGAATCGATGACTAACATCACCTGTTATGTTTTAATGCGCGCATGAATTTCAGCGTGCATTTCGACCCGGAAACCGTGGCGCGACTCAACGCCGCGGTGGAGCGCGTGGGCTTTACCCGCAATCGCATCATCGTTCGCGCGGTGCAGGACTGGTTGGTGCGCAACGAAGCGCTGGAGTGGCCGGAAGACTTGCGCGATCACTGGCGCAACCCGGCGCCGGAACTCAGTGCCGGGCCGGCCGAGTTCGAGCCCTGGCGCCCGATGGCGACCCTCAACTCCCGATGAAGTACCTGCTCGATGCCGGCACTTTGTCGGCGGCGCTGCGCGGCCGTTTGCCCGTGGTGCTCAAATTGGCGGAGCTTGGACCTGGCGAGGTGGCCATGTCCGTGCTTAGCCGCATGCAGGTCGAGATCGGGCTGCGGGCCAAGCCGCGAGCGCAGGCGCGTTATGCGCGGCTGCTCAAGACCATGACCGAGTCGGTGCGCACGGTGGAATTCGGCGATGCCGAAGCGCGCCAGGCCGCGACCCTGGGTGCCTACCTCGAGTCCGGTGGCGAGCGCATCGGGCCGATGGAGCTGATGCTTGCGGCGCAGGCCATGACGCATCGCTACACCCTGGTCGCGGAGGATCTTGCGCCGTACCGGATGGTGACCGGGCTGAACGTCGAAAACTGGCTCGGCAAGAATCCCTGAGATGCCTAGCTCCTCATAAACTCAGCTCCTCATAACAAGGTTTCGAAATGAAAAGAATCGTGAATTTCAGCGCGGGTCCGGCGACGCTCCCTCTACCGGTCCTTCAACAAGTCCAGGAAGAATTGCTGGACTGGCGCGGCTCCGGCATGTCGGTGATGGAGATGTCCCATCGCGACAAGGAGTTCATGAGCATTGCGTCGGAAGCAGAGAAGGATTTGCGCGAGCTGGCCGGCATTCCGGCCAACTACAAGGTGCTGTTCATGCAGGGCGGGGCTACGGCGCAGTTTTCGCTGATCCCGCTCAACCTGCTGCGCGGCAAGGCCGGCGGGGACTACGTGCTGACCGGCGACTGGGGCAAGAAGGCAGCCAAGGAGTGCGGCAAGTACGGCAAGGCCAACATCGCTGCGTCCAGCGAAGCCGACAAGTTCACGCACATTCCCGATGTGTCGACCTGGAAGCTCGACCCCGACGCGGCCTACGTGCACATCACGCCGAACGAGACCATTCACGGTGTGGAGTTCCAGTATGTACCGGATACGGGCGGCGTTCCGCTGGTGGCGGACATGTCCTCGAACATCCTGTCGCGGCCGGTCGATGTGTCGAAGTACGGCCTGATCTATGGCGGCGCGCAGAAGAACATCGGCCCGGCCGGCGTGACCATCGTGATCGTGCGGGAAGACCTGATCGGGCAGGCCGCGTCCATCACGCCCGGCGTGTTCGATTACAAGGCGGTGGCGGACAACGAGTCCATGCTCAACACGCCGGCCTGCTTTGCCTGGTACGTGTCGGGTCTCGTCTTCAAGTGGATCAGGAGCGAGGGCGGATTGCCCGAAATCGGGCGCCGCAATCAGCGCAAGGCCAGCCTGCTGTACGACTACATCGATTCGCAGGACTTCTACAAGAATCCAGTGGCGAAGAAGGACCGGTCATGGATGAACGTGCCGTTCACGCTTCCGAACGCGGAGCTGGACGCCGACTTCCTCAAGGGCGCCAAGGCGGCGAGCCTCAATGGATTGAAAGGACATCGCGCGGTCGGCGGCATGCGCGCCTCGATCTACAACGCCATGCCGGAGTCCGGTGTGGCGACGCTGGTCGATTACATGAAGGAATTCGTGCGCATCAAAGGCTGAAAAGGTCGGGAGACGAGAGACGGGAGACGGGAGAGAAAGCCCCGCAGCCGCCTTGATCGTCTCCCGTCTCCCACTTCCCGTCTCCCGGCTTCTTCCCATGTTCAAAATCCAGACCCTCAACAACATCTCGGTCCTCGGCCTCGACCGTCTGCCGCGCGAGCGTTATGAGGTCGCCTCTGAAATAGCCCATCCGGACGCGGTGTTGGTGCGTTCGGCCGACATGCACAAGCTCGACATCGCCGGCAGCGTGAAGGCCATCGGTCGCGCCGGGGCCGGGACCAACAACATCCCGGTCGCCGCCATGAGCAAGCGCGGCGTGCCGGTGTTCAACGCGCCGGGTGCCAACGCCAACGCGGTGAAGGAGCTGGTGCTCGCGGGCCTCTTGCTGGCGGCGCGCAACATCGCGTCGGCGCTGGACTTCGTGCGCAAGCTCGACGGTGACGACAAGGCGATGCACGAGGCGGTCGAAGCGGGCAAGAAGAAGTTCGTCGGTTTCGAATTGCCGGGTCGCAGCCTGGGTGTGATCGGCTTGGGCGCCATCGGGGTGAAGGTCGCCAATGCCGCTGTCGAGATGGGCATGGAAGTGTGGGGCTTCGACCCCGCCATGACCGTACAGAACGCCTGGAAGCTGGACGCGCGCGTCGGTCAGGCGCTGTCCGTGGACGATTTGATGGCGCGCTCGCAATGCGTGTCGGTGCATGTGCCGTTGCTGGACGCCACGCGCGGCATCGTCAATGCCGACCGGCTCAAGCTGCTCAAGAAGCAGGGTGTGATCCTGAACTTCGCGCGTGAGGCTATCGTCGACGAGAAGGCTGTCATCGAAGCGCTCGACGCCGGCACCCTGCACGCTTACGTCTGCGACTTTCCGTCGAACACTCTCAAAGGCCATCCGCGTGTCATCGCCACGCCGCATCTGGGTGCCTCGACCAACGAGGCCGAGGACAACTGCGCCGTGATGGTGGCCGACCAGCTTCGCGAATTTCTGGAGCGCGGCACCATCACCAACTCGGTGAATTTTCCGGAAGCGGTGCTGCCGCTGTTGCCCGGCAAGACGCGGCTGTGCATCTCCAACGCCAACGTGCCGAACATGGTCGGACAGATTTCCACCACCCTCGCCAAGCACAACCTCAATATCGCCGACCTGCTCAACAAGTCGCGCGGCGATATCGCCTACACCCTGGTGGACGTGGATTCCGCCGTGCCGCCAGCGGCGGTGGACGAGATTGCGCGGATTGCGGGCGTGCTTAACGTGCGCATGATTTCAGGCCGATGAACGGCTAAGATCGGCAGCCGCGGCGAACCCAGCGCTGCCTGCTTTCCGCGCGTTTCTTCGACGGTTCCAGGACCCCTTCGGCAGGTTGCCGGTCACCGGCCGCCGCTATCAACCCACTTACGAGGATGCCCGTGAACGTGTTCGTCCTTTGCACCGGACGGTGTGGCTCTACAACGTTCATCGAAGCGTGCTCCCACATCTCGAATTTCACTTCAGCGCACGAATCCCGGACCGCGCAGATCGGGCGAAAGCGTTTTGCTTACCCCCCCAGGCACATTGAAGCGGACAACCGTCTCGCATGGCTCCTGGGACGGCTGGATCGGGCTTATGGAGACAGGCCGTTTTACGTTCACTTGAAGAGGGATCTGCGCGAGACAGCCGCGAGCTTCGCGAACCGGTACGACGTCGGCATGCTCAAGGCCTACCGTGGCAGGGGCATTCTCCTGGGCCTGAGGAAAGGGGTCAGTCCCATGTCTGTAGCGCGCGACTACTGCAACACGGTCAACTCCAACATCGAAGCTTTCTTGAAGGATAAATCGAAAGTCATGCAGTTTAGGCTGGAGAATGGAAAGGAAGACTTCCTGAGATTCTGCTCCTCGATCGATGCCGAGGTGGATGTCGATGCTGCTCTCGCCGAGTTCGATACCCGGCACAACGCGTCCGCCGAAACACCCTGAGCCGAGTGCCGATTTGCGCCGCGATCCGGAACAACCCCACCATCCTCATGCCGGGCCGATAATCCGGCGCGACCCCATCGAAACCCCGTGGTGATGAAAACCCTCGCCGAAGCCCGCGAAATGATCGACGCGCTGGACCATCAACTCCAGCGCCTGATCTCGGACCGCGCGCGCATCGCGCAGGAAGTCGCTCGGCTCAAGCAGAGCCAGGGCGACACGGGCGATCACTATCGCCCGTCGCGTGAGGCCGAAGTGCTGCGCCGCGCCATCGAGCGCAATCACGGCCCGGACGGCGGGCCGCTGACCGACGAGGTCATCGCGCGCCTGATGCGCGAAATCATGTCGGCCTGTCTGTCGCTGGAATCGCCGCTGACCGTGGCTTATCTCGGTCCTGAAGGCACTTACACGCAGTCCGCCGCGCTCAAGCATTTCGGCGACTCGGTGACGGTGCGCCCGCTCGCAGCGGTGGACGAAATTTTTCGCGACGTGGAATCGGGCGCCGCCGATTACGGCGTGGTGCCAGTGGAAAATTCCATCGGTGGCGTCGTCACGCACACGCTGGACGCGTTGGTGCACACCAAGCTGCGCATCTGCGGCGAAGTGATGCTGCCGGTGCACCATCATCTGCTGTCGCGCGAAGCCGGTCTTGCTGCGGTGACCACAGTATTCGGACATCCGCAATCTTTCGCGCAAACGCGCAAGTGGCTGGATTCGCGCATGCCGAAGGCCGAACGCGAGGTGGTTTCGAGCAATGGCGAGGCGGCGCGCATCGCTGCGGAAAAGGGCGGGGCGGCCATCGCCGGCCTGCCCGCGGCCCGCCTTTACGGCCTCAACATCCTGGCCTCGAACATCGAGGACGAACCGGGCAACACCACGCGCTTTCTCATCATCGGCAAGCAGGACCCGAGCGCTACCGGTGCGGACATCACTTCCCTCGTGGCCACGGCGCATCGCAACCAGCCGGGCGCGCTCTTCAATCTGCTGAAGCCGCTGGCCGACGCGCAGATCGACATGACGCGCATCGAGTCGCGCCCGGTGCGCGGCTCACCGGTGCCGGACTACTACTTCTTCATCGACTTCGGCGGTCATGCCAGCGAGACCAGGCTGCACGACGTGCTCGACCAAGTGCGTGCCAACGCCGCGTTCTTCAAAATACTCGGCTCCTACCCGCGCGCCGTGATCTGAATGACTGCTCTCAAAACTTCCGACCTGACCCGCAATGCCCTACCCGGAATTCTCGGGCTGGAGGCCTACACGCCGGGCATGCCCATCGACGAGTTGCAACGTCGGCTGGGGCTGGCCGACGTCATCAAGCTCGCGTCCAACGAGAATCCGCTCGGCATGAGTCCGCGTGCGCGCGAAGCGCTTGCAGCGACTGTCGCCACCGGCAATCTAGCGCTGTATCCCGACGGCAGCGGTTATCGTCTCAAGCAGAAAATCGGCCAGTACCACGGCATCGAGCCGGAGCGCATCACGCTCGGCAACGGTTCCAACGATATCCTCGAATTCCTCGCGCGCATCTACGCCGGCCCTGGCCGTGCGGTGATGTTCTCGGACTACGCCTTCGCGGTATACCCGATTGCGACCGAGGCGCAGAACGCAGAATCGGTGCGTGTGCCGGCGTACCCGCCCGATCACGCCATGCCTTACGGGCACGACCTGAAAGCCTTCGGACGCATGCTGCGCGAACGTCCGGACGTGAGCCTGATCTTCGTCGCCAACCCGAACAACCCGACCGGCACCTGGGTGTCGCCCGCGGAAATCCTGAGCTTTCTCGAACAGGTTCCGCCGCACGTCATCGTCGCGCTCGACGAGGCCTATTGGGATTACCAGGATGTGGCGCTGCGACCGGATGCGCGACCCTGGCTGGATCGCTTCCCCAATCTCGTGGTCACACGCACGTTCTCCAAGATCTACGGCATCGCGGGTCTGCGTGCCGGCTACGCGCTGTCGCATGCCACGGTCGCGGACCTGCTCAACCGCGTGCGCCAGCCGTTCAACAACAACAGCCTCGCGCTGCTCGCGGCAGAGCTGGCGCTGGACGATCAGGATTTCGTCCGGCAATCGGTGGAACTCAACACCACGCAGCGCGCGCGGCTGGACCGGGAACTCAAGGCGATGGGCTTGAGCGTGCTGCCTTCACAGGCAAATTTCGTGACGGTGGGTTTTAGCCGCGACGCCAAGCCCATCCATCAGGGTCTGCTGGAGCGCGGCATCATCGTGCGGCCGATGGGTTCCTACGGCCTGCCGGAATTCCTGCGCGTGACGGTCGGAACGGAGCGCGAGAACACGCGGTTCCTCGACGCCCTGTCCGACATCCTCAAGGCGTGACGCGAATCGCGGTCATCGGGCTGGGGCTGATCGGCGGCTCGCTGGCGCGTGCGCTGCGTGCGGCCGGGCGGGTGCAGTGGATTTCCGGCTTCGATCGCGACTCCGAACAGGGCGCGCGCGCTCTGGAACTGGGCGTCATCGACGAATTGGCCGATAGCGCCGCAGCCGCGGCGAAGTCCGCCGATGTGATCGTGCTCGCCGTGCCGGTGCTGCACACCGCGGAAGCGGCGCAGTCGGTGCGGGCAGGGCTCGGCGCTGGCGCGATTCTGACCGACGTGGGCAGTACCAAGGTCTCGGTGCTGGAAGACATCGCGCGCGTGTTCGGCGAGGTTCCTCCCCTCTTCGTTGCGGCGCATCCGATTGCCGGAACCGAAAAGAGCGGAGTCGCCGCGTCGAAGGCCGAGTTGTTCCGCGGCCGGCGCGTGGTGCTCACGCCGCATCCGCGACAGGACGCCACTGCGCTGGCCGAGATCCGCGCGCTGTGGGAATCCGTTGGCAGCCGCGTGGTGGAGATGGAGCCCGGTTGTCACGATGCGATTTTCGCCGCCACCTCGCACCTGCCGCACGTGCTCGCGTTCGCCTTCGTCGACATGCTCACGCGCCTGGAGCAGGCCGAGGATATTTTTCCGAATGCGGGCGGCGGCTTTCGCGACTTTACCCGCATCGCCAGTTCCAGCCCCGAAATGTGGCACGACATTGTGCGCGCCAATCGCCGCGAAGTCGGCGACCTGCTGGAACGGCAGATCGGCGAGTTGCAGGAACTTCTGCTCCTGATGCGGGCCGAACGCTGGCCCGAACTGATGCAGCGATTCGAGCGCGCACGCGCAGCGCGCGAGCGCTACCTTCCGCAGATCGAATGAACTACAGGATTCAACTCGCATGATGGAATTGCTGGCCAGCCCGGACGCATGGATCGCGTTCTTCACCCTGACGATGCTGGAACTGATCCTGGGTATCGACAACATCGTGTTCATCAGCATTCTGGTGGACAAGCTGCCGGCGCATCAGCGCGAATTCGCACGCCGCATCGGCCTGGCCGCGGCCATGGTCATGCGCATCGGCCTGCTGTTCGTGCTCACCTGGATCATCGGCCTGACCCAGCCCTGGTTCGAAGTCATGGGTCAGGGCATTTCGGGTCGCGACCTGGTGCTGATCGTCGGCGGCCTTTTCTTGCTGTGGAAGGCCACCATGGAAATCCACGAACTGCTGGAAGGCGTGGAAGGGCATGCCTCGTCCAAGGTCGCGCCCACGTTCACGGCGGTGATCGTGCAGATCATGCTCATCGACATGGTGTTCTCGCTGGACTCGATCATCACCGCCGTCGGCATGGTCGACGAGATCGAGATCATGATCGCCGCGGTCATCGCCTCGGTGAGCCTGATGATGATGTTCGCCGGCCCCATCGGCCGGTTCGTTTCTGCGCGTCCGACCATCAAGATGCTCGCGCTGTCCTTCCTATTCCTGATCGGCTCGGTGCTGATTGCCGGCGGCTTCGATCACGACGTGCCCAAGGGCTACATCTACTTTGCGATGGCCTTCTCCATCGTGGTGGAGATGCTCAACATCCGCCTGCGCAAGGCCGCCGCGCCGGTGCACTTGCACCAGCGTTACGCGCCGGGGGGCGACCCGAAGTGAGCGACGCGGCCGCAAGCCTCAACTGGACCGTCGAGCCGGGCGGCAAACCGACCGGCACGGTGCGCGTGCCCGGCGACAAATCGATTTCGCATCGTTCCGTGATGCTCGGCTCGCTCGCCGAAGGCGTCACCGAAATCACCGGCTTCCTCGATGGCGAGGACTGCCTGTGCACGATGAAATCGTTCCAGGCGATGGGCGTGCGCATCGAGCGGCTGTCCGATACGAGCCTGCGCGTGCATGGCGTAGGCCTGCATGGACTGAAGGCGCCGAGTGCGCCGCTCGATCTCGGCAACTCGGGCACCTCGATGCGCCTGATGTCCGGCCTGATGGCGGCGCAGAAATTTCCGACGACGCTGATCGGCGATGAGTCGCTGTCGCGCCGGCCGATGAGGCGTGTGATCGACCCGCTTGCGAAGATGGGTGCGCGCATCGAGTCGAACGCCGGCATGGCGCCGCTGCGTTTCCATCCGGTGACGGGTCTGCACGGCATCTCGCACGCCTCGAAGGTTGCGAGTGCCCAGGTCAAGAGCTGCATCCTGCTCGCCGGCCTGTATGCCGAAGGACGCACCACTGTGGCCGAGCCCGAGGCCTCGCGCGATCACACCGAACGCATGCTGCAAGCCTTCGGGGTGAAGCTTGAGGCCGCGCACGGCCATGCCGCGATAACGGGAGGGCAGAAGCTGATTGGCACGAACATTCCCGTCCCCGCAGACATTTCATCTGCCGCGTTCTTCCTGATGGCGGCGGCCATCGTTCCGGGGTCGGACGTGTTGCTCAAGGACGTCGGCATCAACCCGACGCGCACCGGCGTCATCGACATTCTGCTTGCGATGGGCGCAAGCATCGAGCTGCTCGATCCACGCACGCTCGGTGGCGAGCCGGTCGCCGATCTGCGCGTGCGCGGACAGGGTCTTCGCGGCATCGCCGTCGATCCTGCGCTGGTGGCCTCGGCCATCGACGAGTTCCCGGCGATCTTCGTTGCCGCGGCCTGCGCGGAAGGCGATACGCTGGTGACCGGCGCAGAAGAACTGCGGGTCAAGGAGTCCGACCGCATCCAGACCATGGTCGATGGCCTGAGCGCGCTCGGCATCCAAGCCGAGGCGACGCCGGACGGCGCCCGCATCCGCGGCGGGCAGATGCGCGGAGGCGAAATTCATTCGCACGGCGATCACCGCGTGGCCATGTCGTTCGCGATGGCAGCGCTACGTGCCAGCGGCCCGATCAGCGTTCTCGACGTGGCCAACGTGAACACCTCGTTCCCTGGTTTTGCGAGGCTGGCGGCAGGCGCAGGCCTGAAGTTCTAGTCGTCGACACGGTGGTGCGGCGCGTCTGCCCTTGGCAGGGTGCGGAAAAGAATCGCAAGCTGTTCCGACTCTTGGGAGATCGCGCATGACCACCATCAATAAAGCCGCCCCGATTCTCGTCACCGGCGCCAGCGGTTACATCGCGAGCTGGATCGTGAAGTACCTGCTGGAGGACGGTCGCACCGTGCACGCGACGGTGCGCGATCCCTCGAAGAAATCGAGCGTCGGTCATTTGGAGGCCATCGCGGCCAAGGCGCCGGGCAAGCTCAAATTCTTCAAGGCCGAGCTGCTGGAGCAGGGCAGCTACGGCGCCGCAGCGGCGGGTTGCGAACTGGTGATGCACACCGCCTCGCCCTTCGTCATCAGCGGTTTCGCCGACGCGAACGAAGCGCTGGTGCGGCCGGCGGTGGAAGGCACGTGTAATGTGCTCGAAACCTGCAACCGCACGCCGTCAGTCAGGCGCGTGGTACTCACCACCAGCATCGCGGCGGTGTTCGGCGACAACCAGGACCTGAAGGACATTCCCGGCGGCGTGTTCAACGAGGAGCACTGGAACACGAGCAGCAGCGTTGTTCACCAGCCGTACTCGTATTCCAAGGTCGTGGCCGAGCGCGAGGCCTGGAAGATGGCCAAGGCGCAGAAGCGCTGGGACCTCGTGTGTATCAACCCGGCCTTCGTGCTCGGCCCCTCCCTGACCACCGTCAGCCAGTCCACCAGCATCGAGACGATCCTGAATCTAGGCAACGGCAAGCTGCGAACAGGCGTGCCGAAGCTGATGTTCAGCCTGGTGGATGTGCGCGACGTGGCGCGGGCGCACATCTTGGCGGGCGATACGCCTTCCGCGAACGGCCGGCACATCATCGCGGCGCGCGAAGCGTCCTTGCTGGACATGGCAAAAATCCTCAAGCCGAAGTTCAGGCGTTACCCGTTTCCGAAGATGGAGATTCCGAAGGCCGCGGCCTGGCTGTTCGGACCGCTGACGGCCGGCATCTCGCGCAAGTTCGTCAGCACCAATGTGGGCTGGCCGCTCAAGCTGGACAATGCGCGCAGCAAGCGGGAACTCGGGTTGAAGTACCGGCCGCTCGACCAGACCCTGACCGAGCATTTCCAGCAATTGATCGACGACGGCCTGCTGCGCCGTCGCTGATCCTCTCGCGTCTCAGGCGGCGCGTGCCAGTGTCGCCGGCTGTGCGGCCACCGGCGCGCCGCGGCTGAATTGCAGTACGCCGTCGTCGATGGGGGCTTCGGTCAGCATGGCCTTGTCGGTTTCGTAGTGGTGCGTGACCTGCCAGGGAGCCTTCGTGCCCTGGCGCAGCATGCGATCCTTCGCGCGCTGCACGTAGCCGGAACTGAGCGAGCCGAAGATCGAGTCGGTCGAGGTGCAGCCCTCGGAATCGACCGCCGTCGCGACCTCCAGTCCCTTGGCATCGAGATGCTGCAGCAGGCGGCAGATGTAGGCGGAGGCGATGTCGGCTTTCATCGTCCAACTGATGTTGGTGTAGCCCACGATCAGGGCCATGTTGGGCAGATCCTCGATCAGCACCGCCTTGTACAGCTTTTTATCGGTGACGCGCTGCTCCTTGCCATCGACGCGCACTTCCATGCCGCCGAGCGCTTGCAGTTCCAGGCCGGTGGCGGTGACGACGATGTCGGCCGGGAGCACCTGCCCGGAGACGAGCTGGATGCCATCCGGCGTGAAGCGCTCGATGCGGTCGGTGACGACCGAAGCCTTGCCGCCGCGCAGGGTCTTGAACAGATCGCCGTCCGGCACCGCGCACATCCGCTGGTCCCAAGGCTTGTAGCTCGGTGTGAAGTGACGCATGTCGAAGTCCGGGCCCAAGCGTCTGGCCACGTCGCCTTGCAGCAGCTTGCGCATCGCCTGCGGCCACAGCCGCGCGGCCTTGAAGCTCCAGCGCAGGAACTTGGTGTTGCGCCAGCGCGTCACCGCGTACGCCCACTTTGCAGGCATCACCTTGAGCATTTTTTCGGTGATCTTGTCGTAGTTCGGCAGTGCGAAAACGTACGACGGCGAGCGCTGCAACATGGTCACGTGCGCGGCCTTGTCGGCCATCGCAGGCACCAGTGTGACGGCCGTGGCACCGCTGCCGATCACGACCACGCGCTTGCCCGTGTAGTCCAGATTCTCCGGCCAGAACTGCGGGTGGATGCGCGTGCCCCTGAACTGCTCGATGCCCGGAAACGGCGGCTCGTGACCGCCGTCGTAGTTGTAGTAGCCGGTGCACATGACCACGAAGCGTGCATGGAACTGTCGCGTCTCGCCGCTGGCCTCGTGTTTCGCCGTGACGGTCCAGCGCCGGTCGGCGCTCGACCAGTCCGAGCGCAGCACCTTGAGCCCGTACTGGATCTTGTCGTGCACACCATGCTCACGCGCGGTGTCGGTCAGGTACTCGCGGATCGCGGGGCCATCGGCCAGTACCTTCAAGCTGCGCCAGGGGCGGAAGCCGAAGCCCATCGTGAACATGTCGGAGTCGGAGCGGATGCCTGGGTAGCGGAAGAGGTCCCAGGTTCCGCCGAGCGATTCGCGACGTTCGAGGATCGCGATTCGCTTGTTCGGGTTCTGCATGCTCAGATGGCAGGCCATGCCGATGCCGGACAGGCCGGCGCCGATGATCAGGACATCGTGCTGCTCTTGTGTATGAAACATGTGTTCTCCTAAAGACGCCTTGAGCCCTTGATCGGTTGCCGCGCTGGATGGCGGGGCGTCGAACTCGTGAACGAATCATGGGCCTGTACGCGCGTGTAGAGTTGACGATACGCGCGGATTACTTGACCCTGCGCGCGGATCCCCTCATGTCCGGCAACTACATTCGCAGCGCCATCCTGGTGGGCTCCATTCCGCTGATGGCGGAGTGGAGCAGGGATGCGGTCGCGCTGGCGCAGGAGCTGGGAATCGACCCCGTTGCCCTGCGCGACCCGGACATCCCGGTGCCCGCAACGCCGGTCCTGGCCTTCTACGAGCGCGCGGCCGAGATGACCGGGTGTCGCAGCTTCGGCCTGCGCATGGCGGCGCGGACGGGAATGGCCGTGGTCGGGCCGCTGTGGATTCTGCTGCGGCAGGCGCAGACCCTGGAGCAGATGCTGGAGGATCTGGTCACCCATTTCGATCTCTATACCCAGGCCGCGGTGACCAGTTTTCGGCGCGAGGGCAGCGCGCGGCGGCTGTGCTGGGCCACTTCAACCGGTATCGCGGAACGCGAGGTGCAGATGGCGGAATTCTCGGTCGCCGTTCTGTGCGCGGAGATTCGGCGCCACGCGCCCGCCGGCTGGGAGCCCGCATCTGTGTCCTTCCGCCACGCTGCGCCACCGGACCGCGCGGAAATGCGCCGCGTGCTCGGCTCGAACCTGAGCTTCAATCAGGCCGACAACAGCATTCTCATCGAGCGCGCGCTGCTGGATCGTTCGCTCCGCGCCGAGGGCTCGCGCACCCGCGAATTACTTAGTCATGTGCTGCGGCAACAGGGCGAGCCGACGGACCCCGGCCTGGTCGAGCGCGCGGATGGTGTCGTCCGCGCGCTGCTGCCGTACGCCTCCTGCACGCTGGCCGATCTCGGACGCGCGCTCGGCATGGCGCCGCGCACCTTGCAGGAGCACTTGCAGGCGCAAGGCCACAGTTTCCAACAGATTCGCGACGCCGCGCGCGCCGACCTGGCGGCAAAGTACCTGCGGCATTCCCGCATGAGCCTGACGCAGATCGCAGAGGTCCTCGGCTACTCGGAACTGAGCGCGTTCAGCCGCTCGTTCCGCCGCTGGCACGGCGTTCCGGCGCGCAGCCTGCGAACGCCTTCGCTGCCGAAACGAACGCGGGGTGTGGTGGCAGAATCCGCGCCCTCGAATCCCTAGGGCGTGTTAACCATTATTTGATCGCCGCGTTGCCCCCGGATTTTTCGTGAGGCAAGGCGCGAGGAGAGAAGTTTGCAGATGCAAATGAACGACGAACAACGCAGCATCGCGGAAAATCCAGGGGCAACCCTCCGGGGCGGGGCCGTTTCTGCGCATCGCTGCGTCAGTCGCTCCTCATGTGTTCCAACACACTTCGTCGCTCCGTTCCTTGCGCTGCGCAAAAACGACCCACGCCGCGACGACCAAATAATGGTTAACACGCCCTGGCAGTCCGGACGCCCCAGAAGATGAACCTCATTCCCGTCATTACCGTGGACGGCCCTTCCGGCGTCGGCAAGGGCATGGTCACGCGCGGCCTGGCTTTGCGCTTGCCCGGCTGGCGTCGGCTCGATAGCGGCGCGCTTTATCGCATCCTCGCGTTGGCGGCGACGCGAGCGGGCCTCGATCTCGCCGATGTCGATGCGGTCGCGGCCCTGGCCGCGAAACTCGAGATCAGCTTCGACGGCGATACCGAGGACGACGAGGCCGTCCTCGTGAACGGCGTGAATCTCGTCGGAGAAATCCGCTCCGAAACGACGGGCGGCTTGGCCTCGAAGATCGCAACGGCTCCCGTCGTGCGCGATGCGCTGCTGCAGCGCCAGCGCGATTTCCGGCAGTCGCCCGGCCTGATTGCGGACGGTCGCGACATGGGCACGGTGGTCTTTGCCGATGCTGCCCTCAAAATATTTCTCACGGCGAGTGCAGATGAACGCGCCAAACGGCGCGCGTCACAGTTGAGTGCGCGCGGTCAAGTCGTTATCCTCGCCGCCCTCATCGAGGACATCCGTGCGCGCGACGAGCGCGACCGGACCAGGGCGACGGCACCGCTGGTGCCAGCAGCCGACGCAGTCGAGATCGACACCAGTTTATTGAATCCAGCTCAAGTATTTGAACGGATTGACGAACTTCTGAAGTCCCGAGGCTTGCTCCGCTGACGCCCCATCGTTCCGATGGGGCGTCAGTTTTGTTTTATGCGCTGCAAACGTTGTACGGGGGTCGTACCGGAACGACCTCACTTATCTACCTTTCTGCCCGTTCCGGTGCGCGGCAGTCTTCAGAGCGAGTCCTAATGAGCGAAAGTTTTGCTGAGCCCGGTTTTAAAGAACCAAGCTTCCAAGAGATGTTCGAAGCCAGTCTGGCCGGTGGCCAGTCGATGCAGCCAGGCACCATCGTCAACGCGATCGTGCTGGAAGTGAAACCCGACGTCGTCATCGTCGATGCGGGTCTCAAGTCCGAAGGCGTGATCCCCCTGATCGAGTTCATGGTGGATGGCGAAATCCGGGTCGCAGTAGGCGACCACGTGGAAGTGGCTCTGGAAACCGTCGAAGACGGTTTCGGCGAAACCAAGTTCAGCAAGGAAAAGGCCGAGCGGATCAAGACCTGGGATCGCCTGAACAAGGCGTTCGAAGGCAAGGAAACCGTCATCGGCATCATGACCGGCAAGGTCAAGGGCGGCTTCACGGTGGACATCGGCACCGTCCGCGCCTTCCTCCCCGGTTCGCTCGTCGACGTGCGTCCCGTGCGCGACACGTCCTACCTCGAAGGCAAGCCGCTCGAGTTCAAGGTCATCAAGCTCGACCGCCTGCGCAACAACGTGGTGGTGTCGCGTCGCGAAGTGCTGGAAGCCGAGTACAGCGCCGAGCGTGACTCGCTGCTGCAGAATCTCCAGGAAGGCGTGGTGTTGCGCGGCGTGGTCAAGAACCTCGTCGAGTACGGCGCGTTCGTGGACCTTGGCGGCATCGACGGTCTGCTGCACATCACCGACATGACCTGGAAGCGCATCAAGGATCCGTCCGAAGTCGTGCAGGTCGGCACCGAAATCGAAGTCAAGGTTCTGAAGTACGACCGCGAGCGTCGCCGCGTGTCGCTGGGTCTCAAGCAGCTCGGTGCCGATCCCTGGGTCGACATCGCGCGTCGCTATCCCGAGAAGACCCGCATGTTCGGCAAGGTCACCAACATCACCGACTACGGTTCCTTCGTGGAAATCGAGCCTGGCGTGGAAGGCCTGGTGCACGTGTCCGAAATGGACTGGACCAACAAGAACATCAACCCCGGCAAGGCCGTCGTGATCGGCCAGGAAGTCGAGGTGATGATTCTCGACATCGACGAAGAGCGTCGCCGCATTTCGCTGGGCATGAAGCAGTGCGTACCCAATCCCTGGGAAGAGTTCGCGCAGAACTACCAGAAGGGCGACAAGGTGTCCGGCCAGATCAAGTCGATCACCGACTTCGGCATCTTCATCGGCCTCAACGGCGGCATCGACGGCCTGGTGCATCTGTCGGACCTGGACTGGAACGACGACGGCGCCAACGCCGTGCGCCGCTTCAGCAAGGGCATGGACGTGGATGCGGTGGTGCTCGCCATCGACGCAGCACGCGAGCGTATTTCGCTCGGCGTCAAGCAGGTTGCGCAGGATCCGCTCACGCAGTTCATGGCGGAAACCCAGAAGGGCAGCATCGTCAAGGGCACCATCCGGACGGTGGAAGCACGCGGCGCGGTGATCGACCTGGGCAACGGCGTCGAGGCCTACATCAAGGCCAACGACCTGTCGCGCGAGCGCGTCGAAGATGCGCGCACCGTGCTCAAGGAAGGCGATGCGCTGGAAGCACGCTTCATCGGTGTGGATCGCAAGAACCGCATCGTGTCGCTGAGCGTGCGCGAGAAGGAAATCCAGGAAGAAGCGGAGATCCTCACCGAGTACAGCCGTAACGCTTCGACCGGCCGCACCAGCCTGGGCGATATCCTCAAGCAGAAGATCGGTGGGGGACCAGACGGCACCTGACCGTCGTATCCGTACGAAAACAAAAGAAAAAAACTCGGGGGCCGCGCTTGCGCGGCCCTTTTTTTTCGCCTATCGTCGGAGCGTCCCCTCGCTGCTCGTAGCGCTCCCATGACGAAGTCCGAACTCATCGAACGACTGGCCGCGCGTCAGACGCATCTCATGCAAAAAGATGTGGAGTTGGCGGTCAAGCACCTCCTGGAGCGCATCGGCCTGGCGCTCGCCGAGCAGGATCGCGTGGAGATTCGCGGCTTCGGCAGCTTCGCGCTGCATCATCGTCCGCGCCGGGTGGGCCGCAATCCCAAGACCGGCGAGCCGGTAAGCATTCCCGCCAAGCACGTGCCGCATTTCAAACCCGGGAAGGAAATGCGCGAGCGGGTCAATGCCGCCGTCGCGGGTCCGCAGTAAAGGCCCGTGCTCCGTGTCCTTGTCATCGCGGCACTGGCCATCTTCCTTTTGCTGGGTGCGTCGATCGGGTATTTCAACGCGCAAGAGGTCGAGTTCGACTATCTCGCCGGATCGATCACCTTGCCCCTGATTGCCCTGGTGATCGGCGAATTCGTGGTGGCCGTCATGCTCACGCTGCTGATCTGCATGGGGCGCATGCTGGGTCTGAAGGCCGAAATCCGGCGACTGCGCAAGCAGGCGCAGCACGCCGAGGCCGAGTTGAAAACCCTGCGCGAATTGCCGCTCAAGGATGCTTGACAGCTCGCTCGGCTGGATCCTGTTTCCGCTGGGCACCGCGCTGGGCTGGTACTTGGCGCGGCGCACACCGGGATCGAATTCCGCGCACCACGCACCGAGCCCTCTGGCCGGCATCAGCACCCTGGCCAGCGACGATCCCGATCAGGCCGTCGCTGCCCTGCTCGGTGTGGACGAGCTGACCGAGGAAGCGGTCGAATTGCATCTGACCCTTGGCAGCCTGTTCCGCCGTCGCGGACAAGTGGATCGCGCGCTGCGCGTGCACGAGGGTTTGCTGTCGCGCAGCAGCCTGAGCCCGCAGCAGCGCAACCGCACCGAGTTCGAACTGGCGGAGGATTACCTCAAGGCCGGTGTGTTCGACCGCGCCGAAAAAATCTACTCCGCACTGGCCGATCGCGGATACAAGCTGCTGGCCTGCCTCGAAGCGGTCGTGTCGATTTTCGAGAGCTCGCACGACTGGCCGCAGGCCATCGAGGTGAGCCGCCGGTTGGAGGCGGCGAGTGGCGTGTCGCGCCGCGCCATCACCGCGCAGTACCACTGCGAACTGGCCGACGAGGCACGTCGCGCCAAACAGCTCGACGAGGCCACGCGGCTCGCGCGGATTGCGCTGGACACCGACAAGGGTTGTGCGCGTGCGAGCCTCCTGATCGCGCGCCTGGCCCAGGAGCGAAAGGACTGGTCGGAGGCCAGCACCGGCTTCGCGCGTGTGGCCGAGCAGGAGCCGCGACTGCTGTCCGAAGTCGTGCAGCCGCTGTGGCTGAGTTGCCGCGACTGGGGGCGTCCCGAGTATTTCGTGCACTGGCTGGAAGACCTGCCCGAGGACCAGAGGATCGGTGTGGCGGAGGTCGTGCGCGCCGAATTGCTGCGCGAGACCGGCATGGACCCATCCGGCTTTCTGCTCGACGCCTTCGAAGCTCACCCGACCTGGAGCGTGCTCGAACAGGTCGCGAATCTGAATCCGACGGACGACGGCGAATTGCTCGGCCGCGTCTCCGGTGCCTTGCGCGGCGCGGTCAGGACGCTGAGTGCGTCGAGACAGAAATACCAGTGCCAGAGCTGCGGCATGAAGCCGGCGCAGTTGTTCTGGCACTGTCCGAGCTGCAAGCAGTGGGGCACGGTGTATCCGCTCGACGACCGGCTGGAAGTGCGTCAGAGCCCGCTGCCGTAACACTTGTTCGGATGGAGGAATGACGCCTGTGGAAAAGGAACTGATCTACATCGCGGATCCGATGTGTTCCTGGTGCTGGGGTTTTTCTCCAGTCATCACGCAAGTGGCCGAGCTGATCCGCGACAAGGCCGATCTGCGCGTGCTGCCCGGCGGGCTGCGCACCGACACGCAGATGCCGCTGTCGGCGCACGAAGTCGGCGAAATCACGCATCACTGGCAGGAAGTGGCCAAGCGCACGGGCCAGCCGTTCGATTTCAGCCAGCCGCTGGAGACGAGCTACGTCTACAACACCGGGCCGTCTTGCCAGGCCCTGTCCTGGATGATCCGCCTGCGGCCTCAATGCGGTCTGGATTACCTGCGGAGTCTTCAGCAGGCGTTCTACGTGGGGCGTCGTGACTTAAAGGATCCGGAAGTGCTGGCGGATTACGCACAGACCTACGGAGTTGCACGCGCAGACTTTCTGGAACAGCTATACGCTCCGGCAGCTCGCGAAGCCCTGGCCGAAGATCTTTACTTCGTCCGCCGCTGTGGCATCGAAGGCTACCCTTCCGTGTTGCTGCGCAGCGGCCCCCGGCTGCAGAAGCTGACCATCGGCTATCAGCCTTACGAGGTCTTGCATCCGCACCTGCTGCGCTGGCTGGAGCCGGCTTGAACGGCGCCGCAGATCGGGCGGCCACTGCCACCGATGGCGCGCGCGAATCTGGAGGGCGAGGGCATCGTGGTATCGTCGCCGTATTGACTTAGCTTCGGAGATTGATCGATGTCCGTGTCCCTCACCCGCCTTGTCGTCAGCATTGCCCTCGTCGTCGGACTCGCCGCAACCATGGGTTGCGCGCGCAAGCAGGTCATCGATACCAGCAACACCGAGTCGATCATCGCCGGCGTCAACAAAGGCGATAACGTTCGCATCACTACCAAGAACGACATCGTGCACAAGTTCACCGTCACCAAGATCACCAACAAGGCGCTCTACGGCGACAAGGCGCGGGTGGTCTACGACGACATGCAGAAAATCGAAGTCATGGAAAAGGGCGAGCAGGAAGAATCCGAAGAGAAGGGCGGATTCTGGAGCCGCTTGTTCTGACGCGAACCGGCCGGGAACCTTTTCCCGGTGCGCAGCGTGTCAATGGTGAATCGGGTGCCCACCAATGAACACGGCAGTTTCGACTAGGGATGAATCTGTTCGCCAAACTGCGCGTCAAGCCGGGCCGCAACGGGTTCGACGAGCTGGTGCGTCCTCATCTGGAACGCCTTTACCGCCTGGCCTTCCGCTTCACCGGTTCGCGTGACGATGCCGAAGACCTGGTCCAGAGCCTGCTCATCAAGCTGATTCCTCAGGAACGCCGGCTCCTCGAAGTCGAAATTCTCGGGCCTTGGCTGGCGCGCTCGCTGTACAACCTCTATGTCGACGACGCGCGTCGCCGTGCTCGCGAAGTCTCCGGTATTGGCATTGCGACCGGCGACTCGGAGATTCTCGACCAGCTCGTCGACGAAGCCGCCGAATCGCCCGAACAGTCTGCGGAGCGTCTGCTCTCGCAGCGGCGCCTGAGCGCCGCCTGGCAGCAATTGCCGCCGGAGCAGCGGGCGGTCATCGCCTGGCACGACATCGAGGGCTACAGCCTGGACGAGTTGGCGGTGGCGCACGACCTGCCGCTGGGCACGCTCAAGTCGCGCCTGCACCGCGCCCGCGCGCGCATGCGACGGTTGTTGATGGAACCTTCTGCCCTGTCCGAGCGTGTCAACTGACAGACATTCGAGAGGAGTACGCATGGACATTTCACGTCTGCCGGTTTTTGCACTCGCAGCTCTGGCGCTTTCCGCTTGCAGCAGTGGGGGTGGCGGCGGATCGATCGTCGTGTCGGCGCGCGGCACACCCAGTTCGCTGCTGGCGCTGAAGAGTTTCGAATCCGGTTGCGAGGATTTCGTTGATTACGCCGCCGACGGATTCACCGAAGAGTATTTGCAGCAGTTCGCCTGTCTGGGCTTCGCCGCCTATCCGATCTTCCTGGGGCCGCCGGTCCAGACGGCCGGTCCCGGCGAAGGGCAGACCGACAGCAGCGGCCCTGGGCGTGTGTCCGGCACCAACACGCAGGAAGCGGGGGTGGACGAGGCCGACATCGTCAAGACCGATAGCGCCGGCCGTCTCTACATACTCTCCGGCACCACGCTGACCATTCTGGAAGCCTTCCCGCCCGAGCAACTCGCGAGCCGCGAACTGCTGAGTCTGGACCTGGCCGAAAGTGATTCCAGCTTCTTCGCCTCGGACCTGCTTCTGGACGAGGCGCGTCAGCGCGTGGTGGTGCTCGGCTCCAGCTTCGACGGCGTGCGCAACTACGCCGTCAGCGTGCTGATCGACATCTCCAATCCCGCCGCCCCGGTTGAAACCGAACGCCTCGGCGTGGATGGTTATGCGCTGGAGTCGCGTCGCATCGGTCAGCGCGTACACCGGGTCAGCCGTTTCGACGTGCCGCGTCCCGAGTGGCTCTACGGCGGCACTGACGCGGAATTGCAGGCGCTGCGCGACGCCTATTTCGCCGCGCGTGATCGCGGGCTGGAAGCCGACGTGGAGCGCATCAAATCCGAAGTGCGCGCGGAAATCGGTCTGCGGTTGGAGGCCTCAGGAAGCGCCGCGCTGCTGCCGCGCAGCTTCCGCCAGTTGACGGGCCAGCCGCGCACCGAAACCGTGCTGGACTGCGGCGATATTTCGCACCCGGACGTAACCACGGGACTGGGTGTGGCGCTGATCGACAGCTTCAACGTCGACGGTGGTGCGCGCGCCACCAGCGGCATCATCAACAACGCTTGGCTGGTATACGCCTCGGCCGCCAATCTGTATCTGGCGCAGCCGAGTGCGGGCTGGTTCTTTGGGCCCGGCCAGATCGAAGAGACCGTGATCTATCGCCTAGCCCTGTCCGACACCGGACCGGCCGCGTACCGTGCGCTGGGCAAGGTGCCGGGAAGCGTCTACGGCTCGTACGCGTTTTCCGAGCACGAGGGCTTTTTGCGGGTGGCCAGCACCGGATCGGTGGTCGGCACCGTCAGCACCGATACGATCAACGGGCTGAGCATTTTCGACGCGCAGGCCAGCGGCGAGATGCCCATCGTCGGCAGCATCGAGGGTCTGGCGGCGGGCGAGCGCATCCAGGGTGTGCGCCTGCTGGGGGATCGCGGGTTCATCGTCACCTTCCGCCAGATCGATCCGCTGTTCGCGCTGGACCTGAGCGATCCGCGCGATCCGCAAGTGGCGAGCGAGCTGAAGATTCCTGGCTTCTCCAGTTATCTCGCGCCGATCGGCGAGGACTACCTGCTCACGGTCGGCCGCGACGGCACCGACGAGGGCCTCAGCGGCGCGGTGGCGGTGCAGTTGTTCGACGTGAGCGATCTTTCCGACGTGAGCCAGGTCGCGGCACTTTCCCTGCCGGCCGGCAGCGACGGGTACAGCTACAGCACGGCGGAACACGATCCGCACGCCTTCAGCTATTTCGCGGACTCCGAGACCGAAGCCTCGCCCGGCACCCTCACCCTGCCTTTGAGTGCTTACAGCGAGGACCCGGCGACCGCGTTCACCGGATTCCTCGTGGTGCGCGTAGCGCCGGGCACGGCGACGCCGCTGAGCGAAATCGGGCGCATCGACCACGAGCAGTTCCTGGCCGATCGCGATTTCTGCCCCCCATCTCCCACATTCGACCTCGCGCTCACCCCGATCGATCAACCACCCGCTACCGACGACTTCTGCGCACCCGCCTACAACCTCGCCGAGCCGCGTCGTGCGGTCTACATGCAGAACGGCGAGGACATTTTCCTGTACACGATTTCCGCGGTCGGCGTGCTGGCCAACTCGGCGCAGCAGCCCAGCCTCAATCTGGGAAGTCACAAGCTGCCTTACGATCCGCCTTGCTGCTTTCTCATCGACGACGGTATCGACCAGGGCGATGGCGACCCTGAGATCGAACCTGAAAAGGGATGAAGCCTCAGAGCAAGCGATGAACTGCGAAGACTTCCGCGAACTGCTGGACGACGAGCCGGACACCGAGCGGCAGGGGCGCATGTTCGCCCACGCCGCCGACTGTCCGCGCTGCCGCGCGCGCCTGGAGTTCGAGTCCTTGCTGCATCGGCAACTGCGCACCCTGCCCATCCCGGTGCCGCGCGCGGGCTTCGCCGAGCGCGTGCTGGCCGACGCGCATCGCGCTCAGCCGCGTACGCAACGAGCGCACCACGCTCAGCGGCGCGCGCTGGTCTGGGCGATGGCCGCGTCCTGGGTGCTGGCGCTCGGCCTGTGGTTCGCTTACGAACCGGTGGAGACACAGATCGCGAATGTCGCCATCGATCAGCCCTTTCAGGTGCAGCCGGTGCGCCTGCTGTTTCGCAGCGCCACGGCGCTCACCGGCGTCAGCATCGATCTGGCCTTGCCTGAGGGTGTCGAGCTGGCCGGCTATCCCGGTCAGCGGCAACTGAGCTGGCAGACCGACCTGGCATACGGTCCCAATCTGCTGGAACTGCCGGTGCTGGTGCGCGGCAGCGGCGGCGTGCTCACCGCGACCCTGAATCTGGGCGGCGAGCGGCGGCAGTTTACGGTGCAGGTGCAGGCGACGCCGCCGTCCGGCGAGCGTCTGCGCAAGGAGGTGTCGCGTGTCTAGGAGATCGATTTATCTACTCGGCGCGGCGGCTCTGATGTTTGCCGCGCAGGCCTCGGCCAAGAGCCCGTTCGACGGTCTGGAGATGGATGTGATCGGCGCCGGCCAGGTGCCCAATGGACCGACCGCACGCATTGCCCTGCCGCGTCCGCTTGCGCCAGGTGCCGAAACGGGCGGCATGACGGGATACGAGGACTCCATCGCCGACTCGCTGATTCATGGCGAGAGTGCGCCGAGCGCCCTCGGAGCGACGGACTCCCTGGGACCGGAAACGACCCCACCGGCGCAGGACGAATCACCCTGAGATAGGGTTCCAGCGGTATCGTCGTTCACCGCCTGAAGCCTGGGCTCGCGCCACTGGCAACATAGCGAGGATCGCCGCCCTCGCAAGGAACACTGCCTGTACCACCGCGCCAGTCGTTACCGTCGGAGTTTATGGCCGCGCCTGTTCGTCCTGTGCGCGGCAGCGCTCCTGTGGGCGGCGCGAGCCGATGCGGTAGAAACCAACGCAGCCTCGCCGTTCGAAGCCGGCGTAGCGGCCTACCGCGCCGGCGAATACCGCGTCGCGCGCGAGCGCTTTCTTCAGGCGGAAGCGGCCGGTCTGGATGGCGAGGAGTTGCGCTTCAATCTCGCGCTCAGTCACTACAAGCTCGGCGATTACGCGTCGGCGCGCAGCGCGTTCGAGACCTTGCGCAGCAGCCCCGGCTTTGCGGCCGTCGCCGAGTACCACCTCGGCCTGGTGGCTGCGCAGAGCGGGCAGGCCGAGCAGGCGGCAGCACATCTGCGCGCGACGCAGGCCATGACCGATTCGGCCGAACTGCGCCAGCTTGCGGACATGGCGCTGCAAAGACTCGCGGCGACTCCGGGCTCGCGCCGATGGTCGGCATCGGCGACTGCGGGTTCCGGGTTCGACAGTAATCGCACGCAGTCGTCCGAGACCGTGCGGCTGGCCCAGGTCGATGCCGACGCCGAGTTCGTCGAATTGTCTGCCGCTGCGCGCTATCTGGCTGACGGATTCCTCGGTGCCGAGTTGCGCGGCAATGGCTACCTGCGCAACTACCTGCCGGACCACGAACTGGATCAGCACAGCGCGCAGTTGAGCCTGCGCAAAAGCTGGCTGGTGTCAGCCTGGCAGTTCGGTGCGGCTGTGGAAACCGAGGCCGTGTGGCTGGGCAGCGAACGTTTCCAGAATGCGGTCGGACTGAACCTCGACGCTGGCTGGTCGGCGGGCGTGTCGAATCTGAGCCTGCGCTACCGGCCAAGTTTCATCGAGGGCGGCGACGATTACGAGTACGCGGATGGCCAGAGCCAGCGCGCCGAACTGGCGTATTCCCTGGCACTGCCTGGTTACCGCGTTCGGCTCAATTGCGAAACCGAATTGAACGACCGTCGCGACCTGGAGCGCGAAGACGAATTCTTCAGCCAGTCGCCAACCCGGCACGGAATCGGCGCGCGCCTGAGTCATCGCCTGACGCCGGCCTTGTCGCTGGACTGGAGCGCGCGGTATCGCCACAGCCGTTATCGCGATGCGAGTCGGTTCCGTAGCGGGTTTGAAATCGTCGAGCAGCGACGCGTAGACGATATGGCGCAGTTCGGAGTCCTTGGCTTGCTCAAACTCGGCAAGGGTTGGGGCCTGCGGCTCGACTATCGCTACACCGACAACCAGTCGCGTCTGGAGCGCTACGACTACGAGCGGCATGCCGTACTGCTGGGGCTGGACTGGGCCCGCTGAAAGAGGTGCACCACGGTTTCAGGTCAAGCTGGAAAACCGCTCTGTCGCATCCAGCAACTGATTGAGAATTCCCGGTTCGCTGGCCGCATGGCCGGCATCGGCGGCCACGCGAAACTCGGCTTCTGGCCAGGCGCAATGAAGGTCCCAGGCCGAGCGCATCGGGCAGACCACGTCGTAGCGGCCCTGCACGATCAGCGCCGGGATGTGCCGGATGCGATCGACGTTTTCGAGCAGCCAGTTGTCGCTCATGAAAAAACCCTTGTTGACGAAGTAGTGGCACTCGATGCGTGCAAAGGCTTCGGCGAAATGCCCTTCGCCGAAGCGAGTGATCATGTCCAGGTTCTGCATCAGCTTGCTGGTGGAGCCTTCCCAGATGCTCCAGGCGCGCGCGGCCTGCCTGCGCACCAGCGGGTCCGTGCTGGTGAGTCGGCGGTGATAGGCCGCGACCATGTCGCCGCGTTCGGCTTCTGGAATCGGTTCCAGGAAATGCTCCCACGCGTCCGGATAAATCCAGCTCGCCCCTTCCTGGTAGAACCAGTCGATCTCGCGCTTGCGCAGCAGAAAAATGCCGCGCAGCACCAGCGCGCTGACTCTTTCCGGATGGGTTTCTGCATAGGCCAGGGCCAGGGTCGATCCCCAGGACCCGCCGAACACCAGCCAGCGCTCGATACCGAGCGCCTCGCGGATGCGCTCCATGTCCGCCACCAGATACCAGGTGGAATTTTCGCGCAGCTCGGAGTGAGGCGTGGAACGCCCGCATCCACGCTGATCGAACAGCACCGTGCGATAGCGCTGCGGATTGAAGAACTGGCGATGCCAGGGCTCGGCGCCTCCACCAGGACCGCCATGCAGGAAAATCGCCGGACGCCCCTGCGGATTGCCGCTCTCTTCCACGTACAACTCGTGCAGCTCGCTGACGCGCAGGCGATGGGTGTGATACGGATCGATGGCGGGGAAGGGCATGGCGGGCATTACGAAAAGCAGATTGACGAGTTTGCGTGCGCACCTGGCATCGGCCCGTAGATACCCGGTGTCGGACCGGGGAAATTTCCGTTGATGAACTGAGGTCGGAGCGTTAGCATCGTTCGCTATATGCGAAGCATCAACAGCTTGAGGTGGTCGATGAGGTTTCTGCGGACAGCGTGCGGCATTGTAGGGGCAGCTGTGCTTCTGGGCGTGAACGCCGTCGGCGCGCAAGAGCCCGCGAAGCCGCCTGTCGGCATTGCTGCGCCGGCCCTGGTCGGACCTCTCGCGCCGCAGGTCCAGATGCCGACGACGGTGCCGACGGCGCCGCCCGCGAAGCCGGTCGTGATAGCGCCTTCGTCCGGCGTGGCGGACGATGCCCAGTTCCCGCGTTACGACATCCTCAAACCCAACGTCGCGTTCTGGACCAAGGTGTTCTCGGAGTACTCCGAGAACCAGAGTGCGATTCACTCGGCGGATTATCCGAACCTGGTGTTCGAGGTACTGGATTTCCGCGACGACGCGCTGCGGCTGGACGACAGCGTCTTGCGCAAGCTGCGCAACGTCGAGGAGACCAAGGCCAAGAAGCGTTACGAGGTCCTGCTGTCGCAGATTCATGCATCGCGTCATTCGCCGGAATCGTTCAATTCAGAACAGCGCAGGATTCACCAGTTGTTCGCGCGTATCGACGACGACCAGCGTTTCAGGAAAGCCGGCGACACCGTGCGTGCTCAGCGCGGCCTCAAGGAACGCACCCAGTTGGCGCTGGAAATCTCCGGCAAGTACTTGCCGGCGATGGAGGGCGTGTTCAAGTCCTACGAACTGCCGCTGCGGCTGACGCGTCTGCCGCTGGTGGAGTCGAGTTTCAATGTCGAGGCTTACTCTAAGGTCGGCGCGGCCGGCTTGTGGCAGTTCATCCCGGCGTCCGCGCGCATCTACATGCGACTCAACGAGGTGGTGGACGATCGGCGCGATCCCTGGACCAGCACCGACGCCGCGGCGCGTCATCTGCGTGACGACTACGCCGTGCTGCAAAGCTGGCCGTTGGCGCTGACCGCCTACAACCATGGCCGCGGCGGCGTCGCCCGCGGTCTGGCCCTGACCGGCGGCACCGGTTTGCCCGACCTGGTTCGGGGCTACAAGGCCAAGAGCTTCGGATTCGCCTCGCGCAACTTCTATGCGGAGTTTCTTGCGGCGTCCGATGTGGAGCGCAACTGGCGCGAACATTTCGGCGAAATCGCGCGCCAGTCGCCGATGGATTTCGACGTGGTGGAAACCAGTCACTACGTTCCCTACGAGACCTTGCGCCGGCTGTGCAATGCGGATGACGAGTTGTTCCGCAAGCTCAATCCCGCGTATCGACCGGACGTGATCGAGGGCAAGCTCTACGTGCCGCCCGGTCATCTCATCCGGGTGCCGGCCGGCGCAGCACGGAATTTCGAGGTGGGTTACGCCTCGCTCGGCTCTCACGAGCGCTTCGACAGCCAGCGCGTTTATTTCCTGCTGCACAAGGTCAGGCGCGGCGACACCGTGTCGCGTATCGCCAAGCAGTACGGGGTGAAGCAGAGCGCGGTCATGTCTACCAATGGCCTGAGCGCAAAGACCCGGCTGAAGATCGGGCGGGTACTCAAAGTACCGCCCAGAGTCGAACCTCGTCCGGGTCCGATACTGGTTGCCGTGGGAGAGTCCAAGCCCGGCCTGACCGTAGACGAGCAGAAATCCGCTGACGCGGTCGCGCCGAAGAAAGTCGCGAAGAAGCGGTATCGCACGCACAAGGTCCGTTCGGGGCAGACGCTGTCCTCGATCGCCAAGCTCTACAAGGTTTCGATTTCGGAACTGCGCAGCGCCAACGAGATGGGCAGTTCGAGTAGTCTGCGTGCGGGCGAGAGAATCAGGATCCCAACACGGTCCTGACTTCGGTCAGACGAACCAGTCGAACGCGAAGATTCCGATCATCACGATGCTGATGACGAGCTTCGCGACGATGCCGACGATCAGCCCCACCCAGGCGCCGACTCCGGATATCGCCGCCTGACCGACGCCGCTGCGCGCCTTGACCTCGCCGAGCACGGCGCCGACGAAGGGGCCGACGATAAGCCCGGGCAATCCGAAGAACAGTCCGATGAAAGTCCCCAGCGTGGCGCCCGCCACCGCTTGTGGGCTTGCGCCGAACTTGCGCGCACCCAGGCTCCCCGCGATGAAATCCAGCGCCAGCCCGATCGCCAGCAATATGCCGAGCACGCTGAGCGTGAACACACCTACACGTTCGTAATGGCCGACCCAGGCCAGCACCCACAGCCCGCCAAAAACCAGCGGCAGGCCCGGCAGCGCCGGCAGGATTGCGCCGGCGAGACCGATCGCGATCATGACCAGCGCCAGCGCGGCGAACAGCAGTTCGGTAGTTTCCATGCTCGGGGATTTTCCTCGATCCACATGAATACGCGCAGCGGCGGAATTGCCGCGGCGGTGGACGACGCGGCCGCAGGGTCATGAGGTCTCCGGCCGGGGTTCGCATACACTCGCGGCATGCTGGTTTATCGCTCGTTCAAGAATCCGGTCCCCGCGCGTTTGCGCGACCTGGACCACGCGAAGACTTACGCCGAGTGGTGTGAGGTAGCGCGCGATCTGGATCGACTGGAGGGCGCGGACGCCTGGAAGCAGGACGAGGCCAGCGACGAGTACGACCATCTGCTGATTCGCGAGCGCCTCGCCGAAATGCGGGAGTTGCGCGCGGCGGGCGAGGCCAAACGCCTGGTACACGCACTGCACGAAGGCCTGCACGGCAATCTCGGCAACATCACCAACCCCGGCCTGTACGGATTTGCGCGCTTCGGCACCAAGCGCCTGATCGAGGAGTACTTGTTCGAAGTTGTGCGCTGCCTGGACTACGTCTGCGCCGGCGACTTCAAGGATTTTTCGGAAGACGACAAGATCGTTTTCTTCAAGCGCACCGGCACCAGCTTCGGTCGCAGCGCCTTGCTGCTGTCCGGCGGCGCGACTCTGGGCATGTTTCACCTGGGCGTCATCAAGGCCTTGTTCGAGCAGCACCTGTTGCCGCGCGTCATCAGCGGATCGAGTGCCGGCGCGATCATCGGCGGCATGGTGGGCACGCGCAGCGACGCCCAGTTGCCGCAACTCTTCGACCCCGAATCCCTGAACCTCGCAGCGTTCCAGCGGGTGAGCCTGCGCAGCGTCCTGAGCAGCGGCGGGCTCATGAACCCGACCCAGCTCGAACAGTGCCTCGCGCTGAACGTGGGCGAGGAAACCTTCACCGAAGCCTTCGAGCGGACGCGGCGCATCGTCGGCGTAACCGTTTCCGCGGCCGAGACGCACCAGCAGGGTCGCCTGCTCAACTATCTCACCGCGCCGTACGTGATGATCGGTCGCTCGATTCTCGCGTCCTGCGCCGTGCCCGGCGTGTTCCCGCCGGTGCAACTCACAGCACGCAATTTCGAGGGCGAGGTGGTGCCTTACATGCCGTCCAAGCGATGGATCGACGGCACCGTCTACAGCGATCTGCCGATGCTGCGCTTGGCGCGACTGCACAACGTCAACCACTACATCGTCAGTCAGACCAACCCGCACGTCGTGCCGTTCATGATCGACGATCGGCAGACACGTCGCGGCATCTTTCCGCTGGCGCGCCAACTCGTTCTCGATGCGGGACGCGGCACGGTGCGGCTGGCGCGCTCGCACCTGCGAGAATCGCCCGTGCGACGAGTGGCGGACCAGCTCAACGCCGTCATCGCGCAGCGTTATTCGGGCGACATCAATATTGTTCCGCGACACACGCCCCGGCAGTTGCTGCGCATGTTCAGCAATCTGGATACGCGGGAACTGGCTCAGTTCATCCGCGAAGGCGAGCGTGCAACCTGGCCCAAGATCGAGCGCATCCGCCATCAGACTGCGATTTCGCGCGCCTTCGAGAACTGTCTGCTGGTGTTGAAGGAACGGCACCTCGAACGTGCGGTTGCTCCGCGCAAGAAGCGCTTCTCGCTCGTCCGCTGACCGGCCTTCACCTCAGACCGGCCGCTCGTCCCGTTCGGTTCACGAACGGTCGTGCTCGCTGAGAAAGTAGCGCCGTGGCTCCCGGATTTATCCTTCAGCACGATCCGGGAGATATCCGATCCCGAACGCCAGCGCACGAAAACAGCTCCCCATGATCCTCGACACTCACCACGCTCTACACGAACCGATGCGGGCTCATTCTCCTGGCCCCTTGGTGCCGGTCACACCGCGCGGCGAAGCGACCCGGCGCAAGCTGATTGTGGCGGCCGAGGAAGAGTTCGGTTCCAAAGGTTTTCATCTCGCATCTGTCAGTTCCATCACCGGGCGTGCGGGTGTGGGGCAGGGCACGTTCTACCTCTACTTCCACGCCAAGGAAGAAATTTTCGTGACCCTGGTGCGCGAGATCGGCCGCAACCTCAGGCGCGTCGTGCGCGCGGCCGCTACCGGCGCGGACGATCAGATGGATGCCGAGCGCCGTAGTTTCGAAGCCTTCGTTGCTTTCGTCTGCGCACGTCCCGGCGCTTACCGGATCGTGCAGGAATCGCAATTCGTCGACGAGCCGGCGTTCCGCGAGTATCACGAGCAATTCGCCAAGGCTTACGCCGCCGACTTGCAGGCCGCATCACACCGCGGCGACCTCACTCCCGGAGATGCGGAAGTGCGTGCATGGAGCCTGATGGGTGTGATGCATTACGCCGCCATGCGACACGGCCTGTGGTTGGGGCAATCGCCTTCTTCGCAGCAGGTTGACGCGACCATGGATCTGGTGGCGCGCGGGATGGCTCCGCGCAACTAAATATTTCCATTGCAGCTACGGCGTAGGTCGGACTTCAGTCCGACTTGCGCCGCTGCAATGTCGGGCTGAAGCCCGACCTACGACGCAGCTCAGATTTTCTTCAGGAGCCGGCTGCCGATCAATCGTCGCAATGATGATGGCGCGATCGATCATGATGATCGCGGCGACCGTCCCAGCGGGCATCGCTACGCCAGTAGCGATCATTGCGCTGATCGTCTTGGTAAACGACGACGGGTCTGCCGTAATACCGGTACGTGGGTTCCGGGCGGTAGCGGTCGTAGTAGTAAACAGGACGGCGGTCGTAACGGTAGCCCGGCGCTCGATCGTGGTAGACGACGCCAGGGTTCCCGACTCCGATACGGATATCGATGCCGCCCGCCGATGCAGAGCCTGGAAGAACTGCGAGCGTCAATGCGGCGCCAGCGATCAGTGTTTTGAGATTCATGGTGATGCTCCTCGACAAGATGCATCGAAGCTAAGGCCGCTGCCATGAATCCGTTCTGAATCGAGATGAACGATATCTCTGTGCGCGCGGAGTTTCTCAGTACTGCGACGCCGGCAGTACGAACACGGCGCCATCCAGCGCGTCCGTAATTTTGATCTGGCAGGTCAGGCGGCTGGTAGGCCGCGTGTCGAGCGCGCCTTCGATCATCGCAATTTCATCCTCTCCGGCCGGTGGCAGCTTGTCGGCCCAACGCTCGTCCAGGTAGGCATGGCAGGTCGCGCAGGTGCAGCTACCGCCGCAGTCGGCCAGGATGCCGGGCACCATGTTGGAAGTCGCGGCCTGCATCACGGATTCGCCGAGCTTGGCGTCGACGACGTGCTCCTTGCCGCTGGCTTCGATGAAAACAATCTTCGGCATTGCTCCGCTCTTGTGTTGTGCTCAGACCCATGCCGCGCCGGCTTCCGGCGCCGCGGGAGAGTTATCGTGGACCGCTATTCTGCAACGTGTGATCTCGACCAAGATAGGGGAGTGCCTAGCATAGAGGCGGTGAGCAAGTCGGTTTGCAGCTTGCTTTCAGCCGGTCGCCTCACTATCCTGCGCGGCGTTTTGAAGTTGCCTGTCGTATCGGCAACCGAACTATAACTACCCACAGGGTGATACTGATGAGCACGTTCATGGCTAATGCCCAGAACGCCAAGCACGACTGGTTCGTGATTGACGCAGAAGGCAAAGTCCTCGGCCGACTGGCCACCGAAGTTGCCCGCCGTCTGCGCGGCAAGCACAAGCCGGAGTTCACTCCGCACTGCGATACCGGCGATTACATCGTCGTGATCAATGCCGCCAAGATCGTCGCCACGGGCAATAAGCTCAACGGCAAGGACGGCAAGATCTACTGGCGCCACACGCAGCACCCGGGCGGCATCAAGCAGACCACGATGCAGGACCTGCTCGCCAAGCACCCTGAGCGCCTGCTCGAAAAAGCCGTCAAGGGCATGCTGCCCAAGGGCCCGCTGGGCTACGCCGTCTACCGCAAGCTCAAGGTGTATGCCGGTGCCGAGCACCCGCACACCGCGCAGCAGCCACAGCCCCTGAACTTCTGACCGGTACCGACACATGGCGACCAAGACTCCTGTACAAAATTACGGCACCGGCCGGCGCAAGACCGCCGCGGCCCGCGTGTTCATGCGCCCCGGCAAGGGCGACATCACCATCAACGGCAAGACCGTCGAGGCCTACTTCGGCCGCGAGACCTCGCGCATGCTGGTACGCCAGCCGCTCGAACTCTGTGATGCGCTGACGCGCTTCGACATCAAGATCACGGTGGCTGGCGGCGGCCCGTCCGGCCAGGCCGGCGCGATCCGTCACGGCATCACGCGCGCTCTGCTCACCTACGACGAGACGCTGCGCCCGATTCTGCGCGGCGCTGGTCTGGTGACGCGCGATGCGCGCGAAGTCGAGCGCAAGAAAGTCGGTCTGCACAAGGCCCGCCGAGCTCCTCAGTACTCCAAGCGTTAAAATGCAGGCTGCTCCTGCGACCGGATAATCCGGTCGCAGGGATACTCGGAGGAAGGCTCCCGTTGGGAGATCGTCTAATGGTAGGACAACAGTCTCTGACACTGTTTATCTAGGTTCGAGCCCTAGTCTCCCAGCCACTCCTCCCCTAGACCCGCCTTCCGGCGGGTTTTCTGTGGGCGAAATTCAGGGGTCAGGCGGGCAAGCCACTTATGCGGGAAGCGACACGTCCGAATCACAGCGTCGAACCGAAGTCGGAATCGACCATGCCCCTCGTGTCCGCACTGGGAATCGAAGACTTGCGCGTCCTGTTCGGGCCTCGGGGTCTTGAGCTGGTTCTGATTGCGGATGACGCGCTGATACCCGGGTCCTACTGGGGCGAGCCCGAGGCAGGGCTCATCGGTTCCACGCTGTACCTGCGTGCGGATACGCCGGTTCACTCCGTCCTGCACGAGGCCAGCCACTACCTGTGCATGGACACGCAGCGCCGCGCCGGGTTGGACACCGACGCAGGCGGCACGGACTCCGAGGAGAACGCAGTGTGCTACCTCCAGTGCGTGCTCGCCGATAGTCTTGCGGGGTATTCGCAGGAGCGCTGTTTTGCCGACATGGACGCCTGGGGCTACCACTTCATTCTCGGTTCCGCGCGTGCCTGGTTCGAACACGACAGCGACGATGCGCGCGCGTGGCTGCGGGGCAGGGGATTGCTCACGTGATTCCGGTCGGCGCGACGCAGTAGACTTTGGTCCATGCCCCGTCGCGCGCTGACTCCGCTGCTGCTCGTCGCAAGCCTGCTGTTCGGCTTGTGGGCGTCCGCGCAGCACGCGCCGGAACATGCCGGAACGGCGGCGCATCACGAAATCTGCGTTATCTGCGCCTTTGCGCACGGCAATAGCGCTGGCCCTGCCAATTCTCTTGCACAGCTCGATCTCAAGGCGCCTGCCCTTGCGTTCCAACCCATCGACAACACGGCCGTACCGGCCGGCTATCGAGCGCCTTCCCGCGCCCGCGGACCTCCTGCTGTCCTCGCCTGACCGGATTCGCTCCGGGCTCATTCATCGAGCCCGGTCGACCCGTCTTTTCTGAGCCTTTTTCTGCGCGACCTCATCGACGCGCGGTTCACGTTCGCGAGGATTCTTCATGTCAGTTTCATTCGGGCCCCTGGCCTGGCGCGCCGCCATTGCCGGCGCTTTCGTCGTTGTCGTTCCCACACTTGTCGTTGCGCAGGAAGCTGCGCCGCCGCCACTCGATCCGGTCGAGATCCAAACCATCACCGTCACGGCCGATCCTTTCGCACGCACGTCGGACGAGCTGGTACAGCCCACGGAAATTCTCGCGGGCGAGGAACTGGATCGCCGTCGCGGCGCCACGCTCGGCGAGACTTTGGAGCACGAGCTGGGCGTGTCCTCCACCGACTTTGGCCGCGGCGCCGGCCGGCCGGTCATCCGCGGACAGGGCGGGCCGCGCGTGCAGATGCTGGAGAACGGCATCTCGTCGATGGACGCGTCCGACGTCAGCTCCGACCACGACGTGAGCATCGATCCGGCGCAGGCCGACCAGATCGAAATCCTTAAGGGACCTGCGACACTGATTTACGGCAGCAGCGCCTCGGCCGGTGTGGTCAATGTGGTCGACCAGCGCTTGCCGAACGAAGTCACCGAAGGATCGAAAGGCAAGCTGCGCAGCGGATTCGGCAGCAACGGCGACGAGCGCAACACCTCCGGTTATTTCGCCTACGGCGTCGGCGGGACGCAGTTACGCGTTGACGGCGCCTACCTCGATGCAGACGACTACGACATCGACGGCAACTCCGCAGCGGACGGAAGCGGCACGGATGGCGTGTTGCCCAACAGCGCGGTGGAGAGGAAGTCCGGCGCCGTTTCCGCCGCTCAGTTCTGGGAACGCGGTTCGCTCGCGGCGAGCGTAAGCCAATTCGAAACCACGTATGGATTACCCAACGAGGAAGCCGCGTTCATCGATCTGGAGCAGACTCGCGTCGACATCGAAGCGCGCGTGCTCAAACCTTTCGACGGTTGGGACTCGATCCGCTTTCGAGCGGGTTTCAACGACTACGAGCACACCGAGTTCGAGGGGCCGGGCGAACCGGGCACGGTATTCAAGAACCAGCAGAACGAGAGCCGGATCGAGCTCGTGCACCAGCCCTTCGCGGGTTTTCGCGGTGTGTTCGGCGTGCAGCGGCGCGATCGCGAATTCCAGGCTATCGGCGATGAAGCCTTCGTGCCCTTCACCGATACGCGCGGCGTGGGCGTGTTCCTGATCGAACAGCAAGCCACGTCGTTCGGCAGCATCGAGCTGGGCGTGCGTTCCGATCAGGACAAGATAGAGCCGCAGGAGACGGACCTGGCGCCGCGCAAGTTCTCGCCCGTGTCCTTGTCGGGCGGCGCGCTGTTCGAGCTCGACGAGAAATACCACGTGAAGTTCAACGCCACTCGCGCGCAACGCTCGCCGGTGGCCGAAGAGCTTTATTCCTTCGGCCCGCACTTGGCCACCAGCAGCTTCGAACGTGGCGACGCGAGTTTTGACGTGGAGACCGCGAACAATTTGGAGTTGAGCCTGGATCGTCATGGCGGCCCGATCAACTGGAGAATCAATCTGTTTTATCAACGCATCTCGGATTACGTTTTCCAGCAGGAGATCGATGCGGGACTCGACGCCGATGGCGGTGGCGTGGCGAGCGTCGACGGCATCGCTGATCGGGTGGACGAAGAAGGTGCTTTCGATCCCGACGGCGAACTGCTGCTGCTCAATTACCGCTCTGGCGAGGCGCGATTCTGGGGAACCGAATGCGAGATCGGCTACGGCTGGCAGCTCGGAGAAACGGAGTTGCGCGCACGTGCGTTCGGCGACCTCGTCCGCGGCCGCATTGCCGACGGCGACGATTTGCCTCGAATCACACCGGCCCGTCTGGGACTGGGCTTTCACGCACATGGCCGGCCGTGGAGTGCGAGCGTCGACTTCACGCGCGTACAGAAACAAGACCGCATCGCTTCACTCGAAACCGGGACCGACGGATATGCGCTGTTGTCGGTGGACGCGGATTACGAGTTCGGGTCGCCGGTCGGCACGATTCTGATATTCCTTCGAGGACGCAATCTGCTCGACGAGGATGCGCGACGCCACACCTCGTTCATCAAGAATGTTGCACCGCTGCCGGGCGCGTCGGTGACGGCGGGTCTGGAGTGGCGCTTCGAGTAGCCCTGCGAACCGCAAGGCGGATCGGCACATTGCAGTACGATCCGCCACGCGCCGTCCGGCGCCTGATCCAGGAGCGCGAGACATGAGCATCATCGGAACGCTGGTCATCGGTTTCATCGTCGGGCTGCTGGCCCGCTTCCTGAAACCGGGCGACGACAAGATGGGCATCATCCTGACCACGGTGCTAGGCGTAATAGGCGCCCTGACCGCGACCTACGGTGGCCAGGCGCTGGGGCTCTACGCGCCGGGACAGCCCGCGGGATTCATGGGTGCGGTGGTCGGCGCGATCGTGGTGCTGGTGATCTACAGCCTGGTTGCCAAATCGGCGAAGTGAGACTTCGCTGAGCTGCCGCTTTACCCCTTTGCCGCTTTCGCCTGATTGGCCACCGCTTCGGCCGCGCGTTTGGCTGCTTCGGGATCGCCGAGGTACCGATAGCTCTGCACTTTGAGCGCAGCGTCCAGCTCGAACTTGAGCGGGATGCCGGTCGGGATATTGAGTTCGAGGATGTCCGACTCGGACACATGGTTGAGGTACTTGTATAGCGCGCGCAGCGAATTGCCGTGCGCCGTGACCAGCAAGGTCTGCCCCGCCTTGAGCTGCGGCGCAATCTGGTCGTGCCAGTAGGGCAGCACGCGATCGAGCGTGGTGGCGAGCGACTCGGTGCCGGGCAGAACACTGACATCCAGTTTGGCGTAACGCGGGTCGTTTGCCGGATGCCCGGCGTCGCTCGTCGACATGGCGGGTGGCGGTACGTCGTAGCTGCGGCGCCAGATTTTCACCTGCGCCTCGCCGTGCTTGGCCGTAGTCTCGGCCTTGTCCAGGCCTTGCAGCGCGCCGTAATGACGCTCGTTGAGGCGCCAGGTTTTGGACACGGGGACCCACATCTGGTCCATCACATCGAGCGCGGTGTCGAGCGTGCGGATGGCGCGCTTGAGCACGGAGGTGTGGGCGCAATCGAAGTGCAAGCCTTCGGCTTTCATCAAGGTGCCCGCGTTCAGGGCTTCCTTGCGCCCGGCCTCGGTGATATCCACGTCCACCCAGCCAGTGAAACGATTATCGAGATTCCACTGGCTCTGGCCGTGGCGCAGGAGGACGAGGGTCGGCATGGGTGGATTGTCCGGGCGTTGGAAGCGGGAAGTTTATCGTCGAAAAGCTCTTGGACGCGGATTGCGCGGATGAACGCAGATTAAGAAATGAAAGGTGCGTCGGTGCCGAAGCGATCAATTGCCGAACGACAAGACCCATCCACTGAGTTTTTGTCTTGATCCGCGTTCATCCGCGCAATCCGTGGCGAATTTTTTTAGGGGGCTTCGAGATAGCGATTCTTCACGCGCACGTAATGCTCGGCCGAGTATTTGAGATTGGCCAGTTCGGCCGAAGTCAGTTCGCGCACCGGCAATGCCGGCTGGCCGCGGTACAGCCAGCCGCTCTTGAGCCGCTTGCCCGGTGATACGAGGCTGCCGGCGGCGACGAACACCTCGTCCTCGATCTGCGCCTTGTCGAGTACGAGGCTGCCCATGCCGATCAGCACGCGGTTGCCGATGTGGCAGGCATGCAGAATCACGCCATGGCCGATGGTCACGTCGTCGCCGATGACCAGGTCGGCTCCGCCCGGCGAATAGGGCCCGTCGTGCGTCACGTGCAGCACCGAGTCGTCCTGTACGTTGGTGCGATGGCCGATGCGGATGCGGTTGACGTCGCCGCGCACGACGGCAAACGGCCATACGGATGCGTCGTCGCCCAGGTGCACGTCGCCGATCACGCAGGCCTGTTCGTCCACGTACGCGCTGGCGCCCAGTGTCGGAGATATGTTCCCAAAGCGGCGGATCACGGCCTGCTTCTCCGAAAAAACCTATTCGATCGCCAGCGGCGTGGTCTGGATATCCGTGTCGTTCGGCTGGCGCGCGCCGCTCGGAGCCTTCGCCCAGCGGATCACGAACTCGCTGAGGTGCTGGATCACGTCGGTCTGGCCGCGCAGCGGCTTGGCCAGCGAGGAGAGAATGAAGCTGTGGCTCATCTTGGGATAGATCACGGTCTCGATCGGCCCTCCCGCCTTCTTCACCGCCTCGGCGAGATTGCGCGTGTTCTTCACCCACACGATCTCGTCGTCCTCTCCATGCATAAGCAGCATCGGCGGGTTGTCGCCCTCGGTGAACAGGATGGGCTGCGACAGTTCGAATTTCTCCGGCGGGGCAAACACGTCGCGCAGTTGCGGATCGGTGATCGGCAGGAAGTCGTAGGGACCAGCCAGGCCGATCATGCCGCGCAGCCAGGTGCGCGACCCGCCGGCATTGGCCATGAACTCCTGCTTGAGCACCAGCATCGCCGCGATGTGAGCGCCGGACGAGTGACCCATGACGAAAATCTTTTCCGGGTCGCCGCCGTAAGTGTTCACGTGCGAGTGCACCCAGGCTACCGAGTTCGCCGCGTCGTGGACGAATTCCGGAAAGCGCACCGCGGGATACAGGCGATAGTCCGGCAGCACCGCGACGAATCCGCGCGAGGCCAGCGCTTCGCCCACGAACTTGTAGTTGTCCTTTGAGCCTTCCGACCAGCGGCCGCCGTAAAAGAACACCACCACCGGAGCGTTTTTCACGCCGCGCGGAGTGTAAATGTCCAGCCGCAAGGTGCGGTTCTGGTCGTAGACCAAGTTGGAGGCCAGGTCGTATCCCCGAGAGGGAGTCAGGGTGTTGAGCATCTTCTGTCCGGAACAACCGGTCAGGGCGCCAAGCAAAACCAGGGGGGCCAGAAGGCCGGTCAACAAGAGCCGCACAGGTGAAATCCTCGTCAGGAGTCGTGAACACGTTTGGACCGCAGTGCAGCATGAATGTTACCGCAGGGGCGCAGGTGGGGCGCTTTCCGGTCCCGCGTGACCGGTTCTGGCGACCTGCGAAAGACGCGGGCTAGACTCGCGCAGACTGGGGATTTGCATGCTCAGGTGAAGAGGAGACGAACCGTGACCACCGCACTCGGAATCGACGTGTTGCTCACCGCATTGCTGTCGGCAGCGCTGACCTGGGCTGCGGCGTTCTGGTTCTACAAGCGACGCCTGTCCTCGGAACTGCAAAGAACCATCGACGAGATCCAGGTCGAGTTCGAGCAGCGCGTCAAGGCCGGGGTGCTGGCCGCGGGAGAGGAATTGCTGCCGCAGTTTCGCGAACAGGTGAAGCTGGGTTTCCAGGACGCCCTGCGCGAGACCCAGACCGGCGAACTGGTGGAGAACTACGCAGCGGCGGTGAACCTCGGTACCGGGCTGGTGAGCAATCGTCTGGGCAATCTGTTCGGGATCAAGCCGAAGAAGTGAAAGTGGGGACGTGCTCCGAGCGGTGCGCCCGTAGTGCGTGCTCCGCGCAAGATCTCCGTCGATACGCAATGCGTCATCGTGCGCAATGCACACGTTTGGTTTGGCACGGATCGCTTGAACCCTGGCGAGTCTGCACAATACTGGTTCGATTAACTTGCCTTTCGACTTGCTTCAAACATGACCAATCCGCTGCTGCTGGACCGCCCGCTCAACTCGTTGCCGGCGTTTGCCGAGCTGAAACCCGAACACGCCGAACCCGCGCTCGACACCCTTCTTGCCGAAAGCCGCGAGCAACTCGGACGCCTGCTGGAAACGCTGGCGGAGCCCACCTGGAGCACGCTGATAGAGCCGCTGGAAGAACTGGGCGAACGCCTGTCGCGCGCCTGGGGGCCGGTGTCGCACCTGTTCGGCGTGACCTCCATGGCCGAATGGCGCGCTGCGTTCAATGCCGGCCTGCCCAAGGTCACGGAGTACGGACTGGAGATGTCGCAGTCCGAGCCGCTGTTCCAGGCCTACAAGCGCTTGTCCGAATCGGATGGTTTCACCAAGCTCGACGAGATCAAGCAGAAGGTCATCCGCGATGCGCTGCGCGATTTCCGCCTTTCCGGGATCGGCCTGCCGCCGGAACAGAAGGATCGCTTCAAGCAGATCTCGATGCGCCTGTCGGAGATCCAGACCAGGTTCGAAGAGAACCTGATGGACGCGATCCAGGCCTGGTCGCTCAACATCACCGACCGTGCACGCCTGGCCGGCATGGCCGAAGGCCCGCTGGAACAAGCGAGCGCGAAAGCCAAGGCGAAGAATCTTGAAGGCTGGTTGCTGACCCTGGACTTTCCAAGCTACGACGCCGTCATCACCTACGCCGACGACCGCGAACTACGCCGCGAGATCTACACCGCCTACGCCACGCGTGCCTCCGACCAGGGTCCGCAGGCCGGTCAGTTCGACAACTCCGTGCTGATGGACGAGATTCTCAAGCTGCGCCACGAGGAAGCGCTGCTGCTCGGCTACAAGAACTTCGCGGAGTTGTCGCTCGCCACCAAGATGGCCGAGTCGCCCGATGCGGTGGAGCGCTTCCTGCTCGATCTTGCGGTGCGCGCCAAGCCGCGCGCGCAGGCCGAAGTGGACGAGTTGCGCGCGTTTGCGGTGACGCTCGGCGGCCCCGACAAGCTGGAACCCTGGGACTTCGCCTACTACGGCGAGAAGTTCAAGGAGCTGAAGCTGGGTCTGAACGAGGAAGCGCTGCGTCCGTATTTCCCGCTGCCGTCGGTGCTCGATGGACTCTTCGATTTGATCCATCGTCTGTACGGTGTGCGCGTGGTGCCGGTCGAAGCCCCCTCGGTCTGGCATCCGCAGGTGCAGGTCTACGCGCTGCAAGACGAGCGCGGCCAGACCTTCGGACGCTTCTATCTCGACCCTTACGCGCGCCAGCAGAAGCGCGGTGGCGCCTGGATGGACGAATGCGCCGGCCGTCGCGGCACCGCGCAAGGCTTGCAGTTGCCGGTCGCGTACCTGGTCTGCAATTTCCGGCCACCGCTGGGCGATCAGCCCGGCCTGCTGACCCACGACGAACTGGTGACGCTCTACCACGAGTTCGGCCACGGTCTGCACCTGCTGATGACGCAGGTCGAGGAGGCCGCGCTGTCCGGCATCCACGGCGTCGAGTGGGATGCGGTGGAATTGCCGAGCCAGTTCATGGAGAACTGGTGCTATGAGCCCGAGCTGCTCAAGTCCTACGCGCGGCACTGGCAGACCGGTGAGCCTTTGCCGGACGAACAGATCGCCAAGCTGCGGGAGTCGCGCCGTTTCCAGACGGGTCTGGCCACGGTGCGGCAGGTCGAGTTCGCGCTGTTCGATCTGCGCCTGCATCGCGACTACGACCCGGTACGCGGCGCCGAAGTGCTGGCGCTGATCGACTCGGTGCGCGATGAAGTCTCGGTGCTCAAGCCGCCCGCGTTCAACCGCATGCCCTGGAGCTTCAGCCACGTCTTTGCGGGTGGCTACGCAGCGGGTTACTACAGCTACAAGTGGGCCGAGGTACTGTCGGCCGACGCTTTCGCGGCCTTCGAGGAAGCGGGCCTCACACCCGAGAAGCTTCGCGAGACAGGGCGCAAATTCCTGGAGCAAATTCTGTCGCGCGGGGGCTCGCGCGAGGCGGCGAAACTGTTCCATGATTTCCGCGGGCGCGAGCCGAGCATCGAGCCCTTGCTGCGGCATAACGGTCTGAGCGAGCAGGCTGCATGAGCAAGACGTCCGCTTTCCCCCTGATTCGTGATGTCACCGGTCTTTCCGAAGCCTTCGATTTACTCGTCATCGGCGGCGGCATCTATGGCGCCTGGAGCGCCTACGACGCCGCGCATCGCGGGCTCAAGGTCGCGCTGATCGAGAAGAACGACTGGGCTAGCGGTACGTCCTCGGCGTCGAGCAAGCTGATCCATGGCGGCCTGCGTTACCTCGAACATTACGAGTTCGCGCTGGTGCGTCACGCGCTGCGCGAGCGCAAGACCTTGTCGCGGATCGCGGCACACCTGGTGCGGCCGCTGGATTTCATCCTGCCGGTGTGGAAGGGGCCGCGCGCGAGTCCCTTGATGTTGTCGGCGGGTCTCACGCTTTACGACGCGCTGGCCTTCGGCAGCGGGCCGGTAAAGCCGCACAAGCGCTTCCAGCCCAAGAGCCTGCTCAAGATCTATCCCTATGTGGACCCGGACAATCTGGTCAGCGGTTTTCGCTACGGCGACTGCCAGGAAGACGACGCGCGCATGACCATGACGGTGGTCGCGGCCGCGCAATCGGCCGGTGCGGTCTGCGCCAATCGCGTGCAGGCGGAAACGCTGCTGCGCGACGCCAATGGAATCACCGGCGCAAGAGTGCGCGACACGGTTTCGGACACGGTGTTCGACCTGCGTGCCCGCTGCGTCGTGAACTCTGCCGGTCCCTGGGCGCGCGCGCTGCTCGGTCCAAACGCGCCCAAGGTCAAGCTCATCAAGGGCACGCACCTGCTGCTGCCGCAGATTGCCGGTTGCACCGAGGCCTTCCTGCTCACTGCAAAAGACGGCCGCGTGTTCTTCGTGATTCCCTGGTATGGCAAGACCATCGTCGGCACCACCGAGTCGGAGGTGCAGTCTCCGGACGATGCGCAGCCCACCGACGAGGAAACGAGTTATCTCATCGACGGCGTCAAGATCGGCCTGCCCGGCCTGGGTTGGACCGAAAGCGATGTGATCGCGCGCTACTCCGGCGTGCGCACTTTGCTGGCCGAAGACACGGCGAGCCTGTCCGCGGTGTCGCGCGAGTTCGACATCGCCGAGCCGGAGCCGCGTCTGATTCTGCCCATCGGCGGCAAGTACACGACATCGCGCTGCGATGCGGTGAAGATCGTCGACGCGGTGCAGAAATCGCTCGGCCAGAAAAAGATCCGGTCACGTACACACCTGCGAAGGCTGCCCGGTGCGCCGACCCCCGACGACTTCGAGACCTGGCTGGCCAGCGCGGTCAAGCGTCTCGCCGCGGCCGGCGTGGATGGCGTCTCCGCGTTTCATGCCGCGCATCGGCACGGCACCTTGATCGAGGAATTGCTGGGACTCATCGCCATCGATCCCACGCTCGCGCATCGCGTGCACGCCGACGCGCCTTTCATTCGCGCCGAGGTCAAGCTCGCGTTCCGTGACGAGATGGCGCTGTCAGCCGATGACGCGTTGCGTCGCCGCATGCCGCTGGCCTTGCTGGTGCCCGAACTCGCCGCCGCGCGCGCCGACGCCGAGTCCATGCTCGCATGAAGCTGCGGCCCGAAGCCTTGTCCACGCATCTCAGCAAACAATTGCTGCCGATCTACGTGGTGGCGGGCGAAGAGCCGCTGCTGATTGAGGAATCGCTGGACGCCATCCGTGCTGCGGCGCGCCGGCAGGACTACAGCGAGCGCGAAATCTTCGACGTGGAACGCAGCTTCGACTGGAGCCGCGTGATCGAATCCTGCGGCAGTATGTCGCTGTTCGCCTCGCGCAAGATTGTCGAACTCCGGATGCCGAAAGGGCCGAGTCCGGGCCGGGCGAAAGCGGTCGAAGACGATGACAACGACGAGGAGGAGGATCGCGGCAAGTCGTCCATTGACGGCGCCAAACTGCTCGTCGAACTGGCCGCGCGTCCGCCGGCCGATACGCTCTTGCTCGTCACCGCCGGCAAGCTCGATTACAAACAACAGCAGGCAGCCTGGTACGTCGCGCTGGAGAACGCGGGCGCCTCGGTCTACGCCTCGCCGATCTCGCCCGAACAATGGCCGGGCTGGGTCGAAGCGCGCATGCGCGGCGCCGGCCTCAAACCCGACAGCGACGCGGTGCAGGAACTGGCCGAGCGCACCGAAGGCAACGCGCTCGCCGCCAAGCAGGACATCGACAAGCTGGCGCTGTTGCATCCGGACGGTGCGATCAACGCTGAGACGGTGCGCGCCGCGGTGGCCGACAGTTCGCGCTTCGACGCCTTCGATCTGGGTGATCGTATGCTCGGCGGCGATGCCGCGGGCGCGGCTCACACCTTGAGTCGGCTACGCGAGGAAGGTCTCGACGTGCTGGCCGTTTTGGGACCACTGGCCTGGGTCCTGCGCCAGTGGGCGCAGGCGCAGCAGATCTTCGCGCGTAGCGGCGATGCGGCGCGCGCCTGCGCCGATGCGCGCATTGCACGCGCGCGCATCGCGGCGTTCTCCAAGGCGCTGCCGCGCACCCGCGTGACGCAGATCTACGGCTGGCTGCGCCAGGCCTCGCTCATCGACCAACTCGCCAAATCGACCGGCGGCAAGGAGCAGGCCTGGGAGGAGTTGTTAACATTGGTGTTAGCGGCCGCCGGGCGCCGCGTGATTCGACCCATTGCTTGATGAACGACGCTGCCAAAATTTCGCGTGCGAGCACGGACGAAATCGCGACCTACATGCGCGACAAGGGTCAGCGCGCGCGCGTGGCGAGCCGAGCCATGGCGCGCGCCGACACCGGCCAGAAGAACGCCTGCCTGTTCGCGCTCGCGCGCATCATTCTCGACCAGACGCGCGAAATCCTGGCGGCCAACGAGAAGGACATGCGCGCCGGCAGGGATGCCGAGCTGGACGCCGCCCTGCTCGACCGCCTGGAACTCGACGAGAGCCGCGTCGCCGCCATGGCCGAGGGCGTGCGTGAAGTGGCGAACCTGCCCGACCCGGTGGGCGAACTCACCGACATGCGGATGCGCCCCTCCGGTATCCAGGTGGGCCGCATGCGAGTGCCGCTGGGCGTGGTCGGCATCATTTACGAATCGCGTCCCAATGTGACCGCGGACGCGGCCAGCCTCTGTCTCAAGTCGGGCAATGCCTGCATCCTGCGTGGTGGTTCGGAGGCGATGCATTCCAACCTCGCCATCGCGCGCTGCGTGCAACGCGGCTTAAGCGACGCCGGGCTGCCGGAGGACGCGGTGCAGGTGCTCGACATCACTGACCGCGGCACCGTCGGACAAATGGTGACGATGCCGGAATTCATCGACGTGGTGATTCCGCGCGGCGGCAAAGGCCTGGTCGCGGCCGTGTCGAACAACGCACGCGTGCCGGTCATCAAACATCTTGACGGCGTGTGCCACGTGTTCATCGATCGCGATGCGGATATCGAGAAAGCCATCGCGGTTGCGGTCAACGCCAAGACCCAGCGCTACGGCACCTGTAACACCATGGAGACCTTGCTGGTCGATGCGCCGATGGCAGTCAAAGTGCTGCCCGAACTCGGCCGCATCTACGGCGCTGCCGGTGTCGAGCTACGCGGTTGCGAGCGCACACGCGCACTCATTCCTGCTGCGCTGCCGGCGACGGAAGCCGATTGGGCCGAGGAATATCTCGCGCCGATTCTCGCGGTGCGCGTGGTGGACAGCCTCGACGAGGCCATCGACCACATTGCGAAGTACGGTTCGGCACACACCGATTCCATCGTCACCGAGAACTACTCGCGCGCGCGGCGCTTCCTGCGCGAGGTGGATTCGAGCTCGGTGATGGTCAATGCCTCGACGCGTTTTGCCGACGGCTACGAGTACGGACTCGGTGCGGAGATCGGCATCAGCACCGACAAGTTTCACGCGCGCGGACCGGTCGGGCTTGAGGGCCTCACCTCACAAAAATGGATCGTTCTCGGAGACGGGAATGTCCGGTAGCGAATGACAGCCGTCGGAATCTTCGGCGGCACCTTCGCACCCATACACCACGGGCATCTGCGGCTGGCGCTTGAATTGCGCGAACGCCTGGGCCTGGATCGCGTTCACCTGATTCCCAGCGGCGAGCCGCCGCATCGCGATACCCCGCGCATCAGCGCGCTGCGTCGTCTGGATTGGGTATGCCTGGCCTGTGCGGGCGAACCGGGTCTGGTGGTCGATGACCGTGAAGTTCGGCGCGAAGGTCGCAGCTATACCTACGACACGCTGGCCGGCTTGCGCGCCGAGATGCCGGATGCGTCGCTCGTGCTGCTGCTGGGCGATGACGCAGCCAACCAGTTCCATACCTGGCATCGCTGGCGCGAGATTCCGGAACTCGCACATCTCGTGTTCGCCGAGCGACCGTACGAATCTTCGGCGCCCGCGCCCCAACTGCTTGCGCTGTTGCGCGGCCGGCGCGCCGCCGACGCGTCCGCTCTGCACCGCCAGCCCGCGGGCCTTTTCATGACGGCCACGCTGCCGCCGCTCGCCATTTCTTCAACCCGCGTGCGTGGCCTGCTCAAGGCCGGGCGCTCGGTCCGCGGCCTCGTGCCGCAAACCGTGATCGCATCGTTCACCACCGAGGACATCGACTTCCTGACCCATGACGAAGACCCCGCCCAAGACTGACAAGCTGTCCAAGCCGGCCGCCAAGGCCAAGCCCGCCATCAAGAAGGCCGCCAAGGCCCCCGCAAAAGGGGAAGCGCCTACCAAGGCCAAAGCACCTGCCAAGGCAAAGCCCGCCGCCAAGACCAAACCACCCAAGCCGGTCGACCTGCCGCACCCGGTCATCGCGCTCTCGCTCGCCGCGCTCGAAGACCTCAAGGCCAAGGACGTGACCGTGCTCGACGTGCGCGGACTCACGACCATCACCGACACCATGATCATCTGCACAGGCACCTCCAACCGCCACGTGAAGTCGATCGCGCAGGCCGTGGCTGAGAAGTGCAAGGACGCCGGCCATCGCCCGCTCGGCATGGAAGGGATGGAAGAGTCCGAGTGGGTGCTGGTCGACCTGGGCTACGCCGTTGTGCACGTCATGCAGGTACAGGCGCGCGCTTTCTACCAGCTCGAAAAGCTCTGGGACATGCGGGAAGTGGATACGCAGACCGCGGCCGTCGGGTGAAGCTGCGGCTGGTCGCTGTCGGCACGCGCATGCCGGCCTGGGTGACGGCCGGCTTTGACGACTACGTCGCGCGTCTGCCGCGCGAACTCAGGCTGGAACTGGTCGAGATTCCGCTCGCGCAGCGCGGCAAGAACGCCGATCTCGAACGCGCAAAAACCTCCGAAGGCGAAAAACTACTGGAACGCTCGCGCGAAATGCATCGCGTGATGCTCGACGAACGCGGTGCGTCGTGGACCAGCATCGAGTTGGCAGGCCGGCTGAAAGACTGGATGCAGCAGGGTAGGGCCGTGGCGCTGCTGGTCGGCGGGCCGGATGGATATTCCGCAGAAGTGCCGAAGCAATCCGCAGAACGCTGGTCGCTATCGAAATTGACCCTGCCCCACGCGCTGGTTCGGATACTGGTGGCGGAGCAGATTTACCGGGCGTGGAGCCTGACGGCGAATCATCCCTACCATCGGGCCTAGCGGCGCGAACCCTTGCAGGCACGCAACTGCGCTACTGCACCGATCCCCTCGGTGAAGACAAAGAACCACAGCACCGGCGGCGCGCGTTCCACCAACACGAACCAGCAGATCAGCAGCGCCACCGCAATGCGGCCGATGCTGTCGATAAAGGCCATCAGTCCGATCGGATGAACCAGCCGGGCGATGGCCCAGACCGCCACCAGCACGCCCGACAGGTTCACGAAGAACATCTGGATGGCGGCGAACTCCGGTACGACTGAATCGAAGCCGAGCAGACCATTAACCCAATAAATGAGCCCGAGAAAAGCCTTGGCGGTGACGGGCAGGGCCAGCGCAATGACGCCGGTATCGATCATCGCCCAGAAGCGGACGGTCTTCGGGGAAACGTGGTCGAAGCGCATGGGACGGTTAGAGTGGCTGGATTGAATCGCGAGGGAGCCTGACAATCCGCGCCCGTCCTGTCCAACTCCCATTCAGCGCCGTGCAGTTCCAGTTGATAACCACCGATGGTGCCGCGCGTCGCGGCCGTCTCGTCTTCGCTCGCGGCATGGTGGAGACGCCGGCCTTCATGCCCGTGGGCACCTACGGCACGGTCAAGGGCCTGACGCCGGCCGAGGTGCGCGCGACCGGCGCGCAGATTCTGCTCGGCAACACATTTCACCTGATGCTGCGACCCGGCGCCGATGCAATGCGTGCGCTAGGCGGACTGCATCGCTTCATGGACTGGGATGGCCCCATCCTCACCGACTCCGGCGGCTTCCAGGTGTGGAGCCTGTCGGGGTTGCGCAAGATCAGCGAGGAGGGCGTGGACTTCGCTTCGCCCATCAATGGCGATCGCGTATTTCTGACGCCCGAGCGTGCCATCGAGGTGCAGCACGCTCTGGGCTCGGACATCGTCATGCAGTTCGACGAGTGCACGCCACATCCGGCGACCGAAGAGCAGGTGCGCAAGTCGATGGAGCTGAGTGCGCGCTGGGGGGCGCGCTGCAAGATCGCGCATGCGGACGCACATGGTACGCTGTTCGGCATCGTGCAGGGCGGCATGCTCGAACACCTGCGGCGCGAATCGCTTGAGCGGCTGGTCGAGATCGGCTTCGACGGCTACGCGCTGGGTGGATTGTCGGTCGGCGAAACCGAATCCGAGCGCCTGCACGTGCTCGACACCATCGGATCGCGGATGCCTTCCGAAAAGCCCCGTTACGTCATGGGGGTAGGCACGCCACGCGACCTGGTGCAGGCGGTGGCGCGCGGCATCGACATGTTCGATTGCGTCATGCCCACTCGCAACGCGCGCAACGGCCATCTATTCACGAGCGAGGGCGTGATCAAGCTGCGCAACGCCAGGCATCGCGAGGACCCGGGGCCGCTCGATCCGGCTTGCGACTGCCATACCTGCCAACACTATTCGCGGGCCTACCTTCACCATCTCGACCGCTGCAACGAGATGCTTGGCCCGCGTCTTAACACTATTCACAACCTGCATTACTACCAGGGAGTGATGCGCCGTATCCGCAGCGCTGTCGAAGAAGGACGTTACGTAGCGTTTGCCGCTGACTTCATCGCGAGTCCCGAGGGTGTGTCACGCAGGGCCACCGACTAAGACCGGAGTCCGTTCCCCGTCGACCAAGACCGGCGCTACATCGCAGATAAGTCCTCGTCGAAACGGCCGCAAAAATGGCCGGGGCCGGCAATATTGCCGGCTCCGGATACTGGATCTAAACGAGCTCAGTGCTGCAGCAGAGATACGGCGTCTATCCAGGTGCTACCCCCGGTCAGCGCAAGATTGAAGGCAACCTGTGCTTGGCCGGTTGTCGGAACGGTGAAGGTGTACGTGAACTGCTTCCAGAACGTTGCGACCTGAGCTCTTTGTGCCATGAACACGCTCCAAGGCGCCTGTCCTAGTTGCACCGCCACGTCCAGCGGCCGCGCCCATTCACCTCGAGCGGAGAAGCTCAGCGTATAGGTGCGCCCCGCATTCACGGTCAGATTTCTTTGCGCCAACTGGACGAGATGAGGAGTGGTTTTAGTGCTAGTCACTGTGACCTTGGCCGACCGGGCGCCTTCCGTCTTGTTCGAGGTATCGAGGACGGCGTTACCTGCTGCCCCTCCCTGGAAGTAAAAGAGCCAGGGATTCAAGCTGCCGGCTTCGAAGCCCGGATTGAACAACAGGTTGGTTGAGGGGGACGGAGTAGGAGTCGGTGTAGGCGTGGGAGTCGGTGTAGGCGTGGGAGTCGGAGTCGGAGTCGGTGTAGGCGTGGGCTCCGAGCGGGGAGGCGCAGTGGGAACCCCACCATTGTCGTAGGTCCACGGCAGATTCTGGATGTGGTCGCGGAACGGCTTGCCGTACTGGCTGGGGGTGCCGTTGTCGTCCGTGATCAGTCCCCACCCGCCGCAGGCATTGACCGGCTGCCATACCCAGATGGTGTAACCCTGCTTGCGGGCTTGCATGTAATTCATGAAGGCCCTGTTGAAGTTCCCTCCATCGCAGGAATTTATTCCGAACTCGCCGAGAATAACGGGTGCCGACAACCAGGTATTGCCCAGGTTGAAGTTCCAGCACGCTTCGTTGGGACAGGAGTTCCCGAAGGTGTAGGTGTGCAAGGACACGGCAAGGTTGTTGAGCGGATCGTAAGGTTTGTACCTCGGCCACTCCGCCACCTTTCCACTGTGATCGATGCCGGGGGTCAGGATGATGTTGGTAGAGCCGGTCGAACGGATGGCGTTGATCAATTCCTGCACGCCCACCGCGGTGTAATACATCGGATGCCCAGTGGTCGATCCCGGTCCCATATCGAACAGTAGGCCATTGCAGGCCGCCCGCCCGTCCCGGACGCAACGCCATTTCTGATCGTTCGTCCCTTTGGGAAGGGGTTCGTTGAACAGCTCCAAGATCACGGAACTGTTGCCCTTGAACTGATGGGCGACTTGGCGCCAGAACTCGATCGAGTTATCCACGTTGGGCATGGGTTCCTGACCGTGAGCCGTATTGGAGCCCGCCGACGACCAGTGCAGATCGACAATGGCGACCATGTTGTTGGACGTGATCAGGTTCACCCAGGCCGTTATCGCGTTGCGATACGGCTGGCCCATGAAGCCGTTGGTCACTTTTCTACCCAACCAGCATTGCTCGTTGAGAGGAACCCGGACCGCGTTGACGTTCCATGACTTCATCGCGTTGATGACGCCCTGAGTCAAGGGACCGTGACCGAACCCGTAACCGACACCGCACTGGTACTCGGTGCCCATTCGGTTCACGCCATGAATGAACACGCTCTGCCCATTGGCGTTGACGATCTGGTTGCCTACGACACGTAGGCCGTTGACCTGGATCTGGGCGACCGCTGACGCAGGCACCGACAAAGCCGCTCCTAACAACAGAAGGGCAAGGCCCTTCCGCATTCCTGCAAAATGCAATTTCATTTGTGTTTTCCCACCGCTGATTGGACATGTTGTCGGCGGGTTGCGTTTTCCCGAATACAGACGGGTAAAGCGACCAGATTTTTGGATCGTCCGACTATTGAACCGTAACAGAATTCTTCGCCGATTCAACCCCTAAATATGCCTTTCGTCAGATTGTCGGTCCATGTGCTGCTCGGCCTCGAATTCAGATTCCGCAATCATTCCAAACCTGTATTACGCTGCAAAAAACCGACCAATTGGCTTCCAGATTGCAATTTGCGCGCAGCCGAAAATGGGGCGAAAGGCCTGGTTGACAGGGGTGTCAGGGGCGGGCGAAGAACTCTTATTATCGCATCCGATTCTTGCATTCTCGTTGCCAACATTCGTTGGAGCAGTGTGTGGCAACGGAATTCCTGACCAAGCGACGCGTGGTGGTTGGAGCGACCGTATGGCTGCCCCATTTTTACGCGCCGCGCAGGAGCGAGAGATTCAATGCTGGTGCAGGGAGATTGAGTCCAGCCATGTATGGCCGGCGTTCTTGGCCAGACCGAAAACGAGTTGACCCGAGGCGGTTACCGGTACGGTGAACGTGTAGGCGAACCGTTTCCACGACGTCGACAGCAGTGGCCTCTGATCCGTGATGGCGGTCCATGGGGCCTGTTCATGCGTCAGCAACACCTCGATTTCACGATCCCATTCTGCTTTGGCCGAGAAGCTCAGCGTATAAGTTCTGCCGCCGTTCAAGACAAGGCCCTGCTGATACAGCGCGAAGAAATAGCCCGTACTTTTGGGATCGGTGACCGTAATTCTGGCGGAATTGGCGCCCTGGACGTGCACGGATGGATCAAGGGCAACCTTTCCTGTTGCCCCGCCAGCCTGGAACGAGAACCACGGCGAAAAGCTGCCGGATTCGAAATCGGGATTCAGCAACAGATTGGTCGATGGCGCGGGAGTCGGATCCGGTGTGGGTGCCGGGTCCGGGATGGGCTCCGGGCTCGGCACCGGATTCGCTACCGGACTCGGCGCGGTTGCTGGCTCGGGAATGGTGCGGGGCGGCAATTCCCCGATGTCGTGCGTCCAGGGCAGATTCTGAATATGGTCCCGGAAGGGCCTCCCATACTGGCTCGGGCTGCCATAGGCGTCCGTGACCAGCGCATGTCCCTCGCAATCCTTGACGGTCTGCCAGACGAAGCCCAGGAACCCCTGCTTCTTCTTCTGGATGTAGGTCATGAAGGCCTTGTTGAAGGCTCCGTCATCACAACGGTTAACCCCGAACTCGGTAAGAACGATGGGTGCCGACAACCAAGTATTGCCCAGGTTGTAATTCCAGCAGGCTTCGTCCGAGCATGAGGTGCCGTAGTTGTAGGTGTGCCACGACACTGCAAGATTGTCGAGCGGGTCGTAAGGCTTGTACCGCGGCCAGTCCGCGACCTTACCGGTGTAATCGATCCCCGGGGCCAGGATGATATTGGTAGCGCCGGTCGCGCGGATGGTGCTGACCAGTTCCTGCACGCCGACTGCGAGATAGTCGAGTCTGGAACCGGTGAATCCGGCGTATCCGGCGTGGAGGTCGGGTAAGAGTCCCGCGCAAGCCTCGCGACCGTCCAGCAGGCATCTCCACTTCTGAGCGAACGTCGCGGTCCGGGTGGCGTTTTCGGGGGTTGGTTCGTTGAACAGCTCGAGCATCACCGAGCTGTTGCCCTTGAAGGTGCTGGCGACGTCGCGCCAGAAGTCGATGGAGTGATCGACATTGGGCATGGGGTCCTGGCCGAGAGCCAGTCGCGTACCGGCAGCCGAAGCGTGTAGATCGACAATGGCGATCATGTTGTTGGCGGTAATCAGACTCACCCAGGCAACGACGGCGTCTCGGTAAGGCTTGCCCATGTAGGCATTGGTGATGGTGCCGTTGGTGTCGATATCCAGCCAGCAGTGTTCGTTCAGCAGCACCCGGACCGCGTTGATGTTCCAGGACTTCATGCCGTCGAGCACTTTCTGGTCCTGTGGGCCGTGGCCGAAGTCCCATCCCTGGATGCAGTGGTATTCGTGACCCATGCGGTTCACGCCGTGGACGAAGACGCTCTGACCGTCGGCGTTGTGTATCTGGTTGCCGACGACACTAAGACCGCTCAACGGTATCTCGTCAACCGCGTAGGAAGGCGCAGACCAAGCTATTACCAGCGAAAGGAGCGCAAGGCTCCTTCGCAGTCCTCCGAAATGCGTTTTCATTTGTGTTTTCCCCCCGCTGATTAGACGTGTCGTCGGCGGGTCGTATTTCCCGACGTGGGCGGGTAAAGGCGACCAACGGTTTTTATCTTCCGACATTGCAACGCTAGCAGAATATTCTGTCGACTCAAGCCAGAGCGTTGCTTTCGTCAGTTCGCCGAGCAGCATTCCACATTCGACGGAATTGCCCGCCACCATGACCTGAAGCATGAAGTCGTCGGCAAAAAAGCGATGCGGTGATGAGTTGCGCGCCAAGCCCCGGTGTGTGGGGATGCGCCGAATGGGCTGGCCTTATCCCGGCGAAAACCACTTGAGGCGTTCGCGCAACCGTACTACCTCGCCGACGATGACCAGGCTGGCGCCGTCGATGTCGCTACGCGCCGTGATCAGTTCGGGTAAAGAGCCCAGCGTTCCGGTGACGACCTGTTGCACCAGCGTGGTGCCTTGCTCGACCAGCGCTGCAGGCCAGTCGTCGGGAAGGCCGTGCGAGATGAGTTGTGCACACAATTCGGGCAGGGCGGTGCGGCCCATATAGATGACCACGGTCTGGCCGCGACGTGCGAGCGTATCCCAGTGCAGGTCCAGGTAACTGTCCTTGCGCCGGTGGCCGGTGACGAAGATGCAGGACTGCGCGTAATCGCGATGCGTCAGCGGAATGCCGGCGTAGGCGGCGCAGCCGTTGGCGGCGGTGATGCCGGGCACGACCTGGAACGGCACGTTGGCCGCGGCCAGCTCTTCGATTTCTTCGCCGCCGCGGCCGAACACGAACGGATCGCCGCCCTTTAGACGCAGCACGCGCTTGCCCGATTGCGCTAGGCGCACCAGTTCCGCGTTGATCTCTTCCTGCGGCAGGGTGTGCTTGGCGCGGCGCTTGCCGACATAGATGCGCTCGGCGTCGCGACGCACGAGGTCGAGAATCGCTGGAGAAATGAGCGCGTCGTAGAGCACGACGTCGCATTGCTGCATCAGGCGCAGCGCGCGGAAGCTGAGCAGGTCCGGGTCGCCGGGACCGGCGCCGACCAAGTAGACCTCGCCGCGCGGTGCGCCGCAGCCGATCAGGCTTTCCAGCTCGAATACGGCCGCGACTTCGTCGCCCGCGAGCACGCGCTCCGGGCCGGGGCTGTCGAGAAAATGTTCCCAGAGCTGGCGCCGCGAATCGGACGGCAATTGCTTGACCCTTTCGCGGTGGCGCTCCATGAATTCGGCGACGCGGCCGTAGGCCGCAGGCAATAAGGCTTCGATACGTTCGCGCAGGCGGCGCGCCAGCACCGGCGCGGCGCCGCCGGTTGAAATTGCGATCGTGATGGGCGCGCGCTCGACGATCGAAGGTGTGATGAAGCGGCTGGCCTCTGGATCGTCGACCACGTTACACAGCAGGCCAAAGGCTTCGGACGCCTGTGCGATGGCGCGATTCAGTTCGCGATTGTCGGTCGCGGCGATGACCAGCCGGCAGCCGTCGAGTTGTGCGGGATCGAAGCTCGCGGCGATGTGCCGGATTTTCTTTTCCGCCGCGAGTCCAAGCAGTTCCTCATTGAGTTCGCGCGCGACGACCTGCGGCCGTGCGCCGGATTTCAGCAGCAGGCGAATCTTGCGCGCCGCGACTTCGCCGCCGCCGACCACGAGCACCGACTGGTCGGCCAGATCGACGAACATCGGGAAGTAACTGCGGCTGGCCACGGCTTTAGTGAGCCACGGTGCGCGAAAAGACGTTGATGACAATCACGCCCGCGATAATCAGGCCCATGCCCAGCATCGCAGCGGCGTCCAGCGACTGGCGGAACACGATCCAGCCGATCAGGGAAATCAGCACGATGCCCACACCGGACCAGATCGCGTACGCGATGCCGACCGGGATCGCCTTGAGGCACTGCGCCAGGCACAGGAACGCGACGACGTAACCGACAACGACGACGACCGAAGGCAGCAGGCGCGTGAAGCCCGCGCTTGCGTTGAGTGCGGAGGTGGCGATGACCTCGGCGACGATCGCGATGCTCAGGTAAAGCCAGGCACTCATGAATTCAGACCCAGTACAGCACTTTGAGTATCCAGCGCCACAGCGTCATCACCACCGTTACGACGTAATTTTCCAGCAACAGGAAACCAAGCAGTGACATCAGCATGGAGAACGCTAGCACCCAGTCAAACGAGGGCAGCCAGTCGGCACCGAACTGTGCCATCAATACGGTAACTCCGAGCCATCCGAATATAGAAACTAAAAAGGCACATAACCCAGATACGAACGCCAGCGCGCAGCGGTCGAACAAAGTGGCCGCTGCCTGTCGCGGCTCCCTGTCGGCCACATCCCGCACGTTTCAGAGGCCGAGATTGAGGCCCGGAGGAAGCCCCATGCCGCCGGTCACGGAGGCCATCTTGTCCTTCGTCGCAGACTCCAGCTTCTGGGCCGCATCGTTGATAGCGGCCGCCACGAGGTCTTCCAGAAACTCCCTGTCCTCACCGAGCGCGGCCGGATTGATTTCCACCTTGCGCGCCTGATGGCGGCCGTCGAGCGTGACCTTGACCATGCCCGCGCCGGATTCGCCGGTGATTTCCATGCGCGCTATTTCTTCCTGCGCGCGCTTGAGATTTTCCTGGACCTTCTGCGCCTGCTGCATGATCTGGCCGAGTGCGCCTTTCATGATGTCTTCCTGTCTAGTTGATGGGTTGAACGGAGCCGGGGCGCACGCTGGCGCCGAACTGCTCCTTAAATGTGCGCACCACCGAATCTTCTTGTACCGCGGTTTCCGCGCTGCGCTGGCGTTCCTGGGCGCGCTGCTGGTCGAGCTGAGCTGGCGTCGGCGCAAGGTCCGCCGATTGCGCGAGTTCGATGACCAGCCGCAGGGGATTTCCTGCTTGCCGTGCCAGCGCCTGTTCGATCGCAGCACGTCGCGACTCGTGCAGCAGAAAGCCCGCCGAGGCCGCGAGGCTCAGACGCGCCACATCGTCTTGCTGACCGATCCAGGTGCACTGACGTGCGAGCTGTCGCGCGGCGCCGTCGAGGCCGAGCGTGTCGATGCGTTCGGACCAGGGGAGGTCTTGAGGCGCTATGGAAGGAGGAGGCGACGCTGGACTCACAACTTCGTCATTCCCGCGAAGGCGGGAATCCAGTCTCTCAGACTCAACGGAAGCTGAGGGCGAAAGCAGAATTCCCGCCTTCGCGGGAGTCATTCCGCCTAGAGGAATTACGGGACTTGAGGATGAGGGCGCGCGCGCGGACGCGGGTTTTGCCGTTGCTCCTGGCGCCGCCTGCTTCGTTCCGCCTGATTCAACGTCCGGCCCGAACGCCAGCATGCGCAGCAAGCTCATCTCGAAACCGCTGCGCGGGTCAGGCGCCCAGGGCAGGTCGCGGCGTCCGCCAACGGCAATCTGGTAGCAGAGCTGTACGTCTTCTGCGGTCAGTTGCGGAATCAGCGCCAGCAGCTCGGCGTCGTCGTCTTCGGATTGCGCGCCCGGCAGCACTTGCAGCACTGCGACGCGCTGTAAATATCCAGCGAGATCGTTGAGCAGCGCCGCGTAATCCGGCGCACGCGAATCGAGCTGGCGTATGCCTTCGAGCAAGGCCGGGCCGTCACCCGCGCCGATGGCCGCGAGCAGTGTGTACAGCACCTGGCGACCGGAGGTGCCGAGCATGTCCTCGATGGGGCCGCGTTCGAGCTTCGCGCCGCCGGCAAACGCAATCGCCTGATCGAGCAGCGACAGGCCGTCGCGCATCGAACCGTCGGCCGCGCGTGCGATCTCACCCACGGCGCCGATCTCGTACGCGACACCTTCCTGGTCCAGCACCCTGGCGAGCTGTTCGCGGATCACGGCGACCGCGAGGCGCTTGAGGTTGAACTGAAGGCAGCGGCTCAGCACGGTGATCGGCAGCTTCTGCGGATCGGTGGTGGCGAGGATGAACTTAACGTGCGGCGGCGGCTCTTCCAGTGTCTTGAGCAGCGCGTTGAACGCGCTCTTGGAGAGCATGTGCACTTCGTCGATCAGATACACCTTGTAGCGGCCGCGCGCGGGCGCGTACTGGCTGTTGTCGATCAGCTCGCGCACGTTGTCGACGCCGGTGTTGCTGGCGGCGTCGATTTCGAGCAGGTCCACGAAGCGTCCCGAATCCACTTCCTTGCAGGCGCTGCATACGCCGCAAGGATTCGCCGACACGCCGGTTTCGCAGTTCAGCCCCTTGGAGACGATGCGTGCGAGCGTGGTCTTGCCGACGCCGCGTGTGCCGGTGAGCAGAATGGCGGGATGCAGCTTGTCGCCGTCGAGCGCGTGGGTCAGCGCCTTGACCACGTGGTTCTGCCCCATCACGTCGGCGAAGACGCGCGGGCGCCATTTGCGCGCAAGCGCGAGATAGCTCATGGGCGAGCGTAAGGGTTCGTCGGCATGCTGCGATTGTCGCCCACCGCGCCGTGGGCGACCAGCTTGGACGGACGATCAGTTCAGCGGCGCGCGAAATCCGATCTCGCGGCGCGAGTTCGGCTTGACCGTGATTTCCTGGCGCAGCATGCGCAGCAATTCCGGCGCGTCGTCATCGACGCCGAGCAGGCGTGCGCGATTGCGCACCACGGCGTAGTCGCCCGGCGTAAGCATGTCGAGCTCGCGTACCCCGGGCGGCGGATCGATGCCGAAGTAATGACGGAACGCGGTATCGCGCTGGTCGGGCTTCAGGAAATCGAATCGCACCTTGAACGAGAAGCGGCGCAGCGCGGCCTCGTCGAGATGGCTCATCAGGTTGGTGATGCAGGCGAAGGGATACTCATGGCTTTCCATCCAGGTCAGCATTTCGTTGACCTGACTGATCTCCCAGCCCTGGTGCGCGTGACGGCGATCGCCCAGCAAGGAATCGGCCTCGTCGAAAACCAGGAAGGCGCCGGATTCGCGCGCTTCGGCGAACGCCGCGGCGATGTTGCGCTCGTTCTCGCCGACCCACTTCGAGAGCAGATCGGACGCGCGTTTCTGAATCACCTCTACGCCCAGTTCGCGCGCCAGCCAGCGCGCGTAAGCGGACTTGCCGGTGCCGGGAGGGCCGTACAGGCACATCGAGAACGCGCGAGTGTTCAGACTCAACAGGCGATCGCGCAGACGCGTCAAATCCAGGTCGGCATTGATCAGCGCCGGCTCGAAGCTCACGCCGTGCGTCGGGCGCGGCGGCGGTTCGGTGCCGCGCATAACCTTGGCGATGGAGTGCACCGCGCGACGGATGTCCTGGAAGCCGCCGCTGGTGAGGCGTGCGGAGCGCACAGCGCCTGCGGCGACGGCCGGTGGTGCGTCGAAATCTTCCGCCAGACGACGGATTTCTTCGGCCGGCACTTGCACCTGTTCGCGCGCCAGCAGTCGCTGCCACACGCGTTCGCGCACGCGCGCGGGCGGCACTTTCATCTCGATGGCGTAGGTCATGCGGCGCAGCACCGACGGACCCAGCGCAGACGGATCGTTGACCGTCCACAGGGTCGGCACGCGCGTTTCCTCGAACAGCCGGTGCATGAATACGCGCGAGCCGTAGCCGCCGCCGAAGGCGCCGGGCATGGGCTCGAACATGCCATCGCTGTCACCGCGCAGCAGGTCCTCGGCCTCGTCGAACAGCAGCAGCGCGTCGGACTGGTTTTCCAGCAGCTTCTGCGACAGGCGGAACGAGGCGATGCGCTGATCGCGCGAAGGTTCCTGCCCGCGATCGTCCGACTGGCCGACGCCGTAAAGCTTCAGGCCCAGCTTGGACGACAGCGTCTTGCAAAACTCGGTCTTGCCGGTGCCCGGCGGTCCGTACAACAGGATATGGATGCCCTTGGCCTGCTCGGTTACGGCGTGGCCGAGCAGATTGGACGCCAGGTCGCGGTCTTCGCGCAGGTGCTCGTAGTCTTCCCATTCGAGACTGTGCACCAGCGGCTCGCCGAGCAAGGCGGCGCGCACGTCGGGAACGGGTTGCGCCTGCGATTGCAGGAAGCTCGTCAGCGACGCCAGGGGTTGACAGTCGGAACGGTAGTCGGTGGTGAACAATCCACTGGAGATCAGGCGACCGCGCGCCGATAGCGCTTCGACTATCTCGCCGCGGGTCAGGCCCAGCATGGCGGCAAGCAGGGTCACGACACCGCTGTCGCCGACGCGCAACTCGTCCAGTTCCAGGGTCTCGAACAGGTCTTCGGCCTGCGGCAGCACGCGCTCGCGAATCAGCGCGCTCATGACCGCGGTCTCGGCAGGGTTCAGTTGCAGCAACTGAGCGACGGAGCGCAGGTTGAGTTCGAGCGTGCTCGGCTCGGCCGACTCGAGCGCGCGGAAGCGGTCTGCGAGGAGGGTGTTCCAGGCGTCGGCGTCGAGCTTGCGCGGATCCTCGCCGAGATCGAGCTCCAGGTGCTCGGCTTCCTCGTCCAGAAATCGGGCCAGGCCTTCCTGCGCCCAGCGATGACGCTCCAGCCGGCCGCCCAGGTTATTGATCCAGCCAAGGACGACACGCTGTTCGAAGGGTTCCATCATGGGAGTGCTACGGGGTCCATCAGAGAAAATGCGACGAGCTTAAGAGTGGGGCCTGATTGGTCCAGTTCCAAGAAGCGGCGAAGGCGCTTGGGCGAATTGTTTGCCAATCAGGTGCTTGCCGGCGCTGGCCCAAACAGGGGGCGGCCGGGCCGCGTGGCCAATCGCTGTGAGTCGATTGGCGGAAAACTTGTGGACAAGTCTTCCAAGTGCTTGATTGTGCAGAAGGCCCGCGCCAGCTTGCTCCGGCACCCGGCGTCACCGCTGCCGTTGCTCCCTTCCGGGCCTGGCGGGGTTCACAGCTTGCCGTCGCGGAGGGCCGGCGCGGACCAACCGCCATTATCCCTGATTCGAGCGGCTCACATCATGCAAATCTTTGTTCACAGGGTCCGCCACAGTCGGGTCGGGGTTCATCCCGCCACCCTTGACCTCGGCCAGAGGTTCGGCCATCGCCGACACGACCGAAGGAAGTTGCGCGGTGGCGGCGAGCATCAGCACGTCGATCTCCGTGGCTGCCAGCAGTTCGGGACTGACGATGCGCTCGTTGACCTCGCGCACGATTTCGTCGCGCACGATGGGGCCGACGATGCGCAAATGCTCCAGTACTTCGGACGGCAGGCCGTGGCCATCGACCTCGGTGCGGATGTCCGAATCCCGCACCGGATGCAGAATCAGTTTCAGCGTGAGCGGCGCGTAGGTATGCACGTCCAGATGCAGCTTGATCTCGACGTCGAGCGTGAACTTGAGCCGCAGGTTGATGAGCTTCACTTCCAGCTTCAGCTCGCCTGCGAGCAGCAGCACGAAACTCACGTCCGGCAGCTTGTTCGCGATCGGGTGTACGTCCACGTCCTTGAGTTGAAACACGTAGGACGCGACCAGCAAGTCGGCGGGAAACTTCTTGACCGAGCCTTCGATCAGCGCCTTGAGCACGGTTTCGATTTCACCGCGAAGGCGCTCCGCCGTCACGACGTAGCGAATGAAGTTGTGACCGAAGTCGGCGTAACTGATGCGCGTGCTTTCGTCCATGATGGTTCGCTCTATCGTGAAGCGCGCAGCGCGACCTGCTCGTCGAGGGTGAGCGCCACCTTGTCGCGAAGATAGACCGGCGCCAGGGCGTCGGATGTCGCCGCAGCGCTTGATAGAAAAACCGGCAGCGCCAATTTCAGACCCGCCGATGCATGAGGCAAGGCCGCGCCGTCGATAGCCGCGACGTGCCCCGCGACATTGGCCTTGAGCACGGTTTCGTAACTGGCCCAGCCGCTGCCGACTGCGTGCCACACACCTGCGTCATCGACATGCACCTGACTCGGTGCGGCGACCTGCGGCGTCGTCATGGGCCGGGCAAGCCCATTCGCGTCGCTCGCGAACACGCCGAAGTACACCTCGTGCATGCGCGCGTCGATGGCAGCAAGAACCTGCGAAGCGCCCGCATCTACTGCCGCCTGCGCCAGCATGGCCAGCGAATTGATTCCGGCGACGGGCCGATCCAGCGCCAGAGCAAGGCCCTTGATGAAGCCCACGCCGATGCGCACACCAGCGAAACTGCCGGGGCCGACGCCGCAGACGAAGCCATCGAGTTGAGAGAAGCTCAGCGAAGCATCGGCCATCAGCCCATGCACCATCGGCAGCATGCGCTGCGTGTGCGTTCGGCCGGCCAGTTCGAAGCGTTCGAGCACCTGACCGTCCTGCCAAAGCGCGACCGAGCAGGCCTCCGTCGCAGTGTCCAGACAGAGCAGTCGCATGATGGGTTCAGCGGCCAGACGTCACTCGTCGAAACTCATTCCCATGATGTTGTAGCCCGCATCGACATAGAGAATCTCGCCGGTGATTCCGGATGCCAGATCGGAACACAGGAACGCGGCCGCGTTGCCCACTTCCTCGATGCTGACGTTGCGCTTGAGCGGCGAGGCGGTCGAGGCCTTGGCCAGCATGCTGCGAAATCCGGTGATGCCGGCGGCGGCGAGCGTCTTGATCGGTCCGGCCGAAATGCCGTTGACTCTGATGCCGAGTTCGCCCAGTTCCGCCGCCATGAACCGCACATTGGCTTCGAGACTCGCCTTGGCCGGACCCATCACGTTGTACATCGGCACCGCGCGCACGGCGCCCAGATAAGTCAGGGTAAGCATGCTCGCGTTGCGGCCCGACATCAGCGGACGCGCGGCCTTGCCCAGTGCTGCGAAGGAATAGCTGCTGATGTCGTGTGCGATGCGCGAACCTTCGCGCGTCACACTGTCGAGATACTTGCCCGCGAGCTGCTCACGCGGAGCAAAGCCGATGGAGTGCACCAGCACGTCGAGCGTGTCCCACTGGTTTTTCAGCTCGGCAAAAACCTCTTCGATCTGCGCGTCTTCCGACACGTCCAGCGGCAGCACGATCTTCGATCCGCATTCCGCGGCGAAGTCGGCGACTCGCGACTTGAGGCGTTCGCCCTGGTAGGTGAAAGCCAGCTCCGCACCTTCGCGTTTGAACGCTTCGGCGATTCCGGTGGCGATGGAGCGGTCGCTGGCGACGCCGGTGATGAGCGCCTTCTTGCCGGCCATGAAGCCCATGCGATGGTTCCTTTAGTGCGTACGAATTAGCGCGCAGTTTCGGGGTTCTGCGCCGCAGATTCCAGTGACGCGATTGCCGTCCATTTTCGTTGGGCGCATTTAGGCGCCCAACGAAAAGCCATCTCTCAAGTGGGCAGGAACACGATCGGGTAATTCGGGTAGGTGAACTCCGGTACGTTCTTGGCGCCGAAGTTCAGCAGCAGCACGCGCTGTACTACCTTGCGTTCGAGTTCCGGGTCGCCGAGCTCGCTGGTCACCAGCTCGCAGGCGGTGACCGAACCGTTAGGCGCGATGGTGAGCTTGACCACGACCTTGCCGCGTAGCTCGGGGTTGTCGCGCAGGGCGCGATTGAACATCGAGTAGAACGAAGCCTTGTTGCGGTCGAACACCAACTGGATTTCTTCCAAGGTGCGACCGGCGAGCCGCTGCTTGCCGTCCTGGCCGGGCTTGGTCAGATCGGGGCCGATACCCTTGGGCGCCTGGACCACCGTGGTGCGACGCTGTCCGAGTCCCGCGCCGCTCTGCGTGCGCGGCGTGGTTGCCGTGCTGGTGCCGATGCCGCCGCTGCCGCTGGCCGCCGATGCCGCGATGGAGGCGGAACCGCCGCTGCCGCCGCTGCCGGAACGCGCCACGACCACTTCATCGCTGAGCGGACGCGCAGCGTCGAGCCCGGAAAGAGAGTTGTCGCGGAGATCGGAAAGCTGGTCGGCCAACGCATTGATGCCGCTCTGCTGGGCCACTTCGCGCGCGGCCTGTTCGAGTTCCTGCTGCGTCGGCTCCGGCTTGACCGGGGCTTCGGCTTTCGGTGCGGGCTCCTTCTTTTCCTCCGGCTTCTTTTCGGGAACCGGTGGCTCGGGCTTGGGCTTCTCGTCTTCTTCGGCCGGTTTGGGCTCTTCGACCTGCTCGGCGATTTCAGCCTCCGGCAGGAATTCGACATAGGCGTCGACGGTTTCGCCGCCGCCTTCCTGCACGCCGATGAGATCCAGGAATGGAATCAGGATCGCCAGAACCAGCCACAGGAAACCGAGCGTCAGCAGGGTACGGCGGAAGCGCCGATCCGATTGCTCGTTGAAATCCCAGCCTTCCGCTGAAAGAACGAAGAGGCTCATGTCACACCCCCGGGTATGCACTCAGAGAGCATGCTGCATGAGCCTGTCCGCCGGCTCCCGCACCCGCTGCAAAAAGCGCAGACACCGTGTCGCCGGCCGCTCACTGCTCTGCTCCTTTCTTCTCGATGACGGCCAGAGAGATGCGCGCGAAGCGTGTGTCGCTGCACGTGGCCATGACTTTTTTCAGCACGTGAAACGGAATCGACTTGTCCGCCATGATGTTGACGTCGCCGCGCGTGACCTGGCCCGGTGTGCCGCCCTCGACCTGCTTGAGCGTCTTCTCGTTGAGCGAGTACTTGAGATCTGCCAGCACTCTGGCCTTATCGGCCAGGGCGTCGGCGGTGGTCATGACCTTCTGGTTGTCGACGATGATGTCGTCCTTGGTCACCAGAATCAGCACGGTCTGCTCGGGCTGTTCCGTGGCGAAGGATTCCGGCAGTTGCAGGGCGCGCGGGCTCGGCAGGATTTCCACCACCAGCGCGTTGACCAGCAGATAGAAAACCAGGATCGCGAAGATGTCGATCAAGGACACGACATTCAGTTCGCCTTCGCGGGCTTCGCGGCGGAGTTCGCGGACGATCTTGCGCGCGCGGCGTGCTCCGGTGTTCATGGTGCTGGCGCTCTGGCAGCGGCGGGCTTGTTCACTTCACCCACCGAGATCTGCGGAAACAGCTCGCGCGGGAGTCCGCCGGCGCGCGCCTCGGCCGGGGTCAGGCGAATCACGTCCATGATCTTGATGACGTTGTCGTAGACCACGTCGGGTTCCATCAGCAAAGTGATGTTCTGCTCCGTCGGCGCGGCTTTCTTCACTTCCACCAGCAAGGCGGAGAGCGCACCCAGGTTGTAACCGTCCGGCGTGCTGACGATGTTGCGCACCGCACCCTTGCTGTCGGAAATCTCGATCACGCCCTGGCGTACCACCGCGGTGAGTTGCAGCTTCATGTCTTCCGGCGCAGCGGTCTTGTCCGGCGAGGGCAGGTTGAGATTGATCACGTTGAGCCGTGCAGCAGCCAGGGAAGAGCTGACGAGCAAGAAGAACACCAGCACTGCAAACACGTCGATCATGGACACGATATTGAGCCGCACGGTGCGAGCGCCAAACTTGTGCTGGCGCTCCATGCGACGGACGCGACGCGTCATCTTCATGGGAGTGTCTCGGTTTCCCGGTTAGACGATCAGGCGCGCGTACGGCCGCAGACGACGCTCACGAATTTGGCGCAGACGCCTTCGAGCCCATCCACGAGTGCCGTGGTGCGGCTCTGCAGGTAGGCGTGCAGGATCAGGCTGGGAATGGCGACCATCAGACCGAAGGCCGTGCAGTTCATGGCCTCTGAGATTCCGGCCGAGAGCAGGTCGGCTTTCTCGGTCGGATCGGCCGTGCCGAGTGCCGCGAACGCACCGATCAGGCCGATGACGGTGCCGAGCAGGCCCATCAGCACCGCGAGGTTGGAGAACGTGGCCAGATAGTGCGTGCGCTTTTCGATGGCGGGCAGCACTTCCATCAGACCTTCTTCGGTCGCGATCTCGACTTCGCTGCGCTTGTTCTCGAACAGCGACTGCGCGATGCCGTTGGCCAGGATGCGGCCGATGGCGGTTTCGGAATCTCTGACCTTGCGCTCGGCTTGTTCCAGGTCGCCGCGCTTGAGCAGCGGCTGCACGTCTTCCCACAGCGCACGGTTCTCGCGCTCGGTGCGGAACAGGAAAATCAGGCGTTCGATGGTGATGGCCGCAGCCAGCACCAGCACAAGGGCAATGGGGTACATGAACAGCCCGCCGAGCTGAAAGAAGCGGACGATGGCGGAAATGAAGTCCATGGGGTTCCTCGGTTGACGATCGAAAGGTGGAAGACGGGAGCGAAACTAAAAATGGATCAGGGTGCGGCTGGGGGTGCAACTGAATCGGGTGTTGGGGAAGCGGGTGCTGCGGCCGTCGGCGCCTGCTTGGCGAGCGCCGCTTCGGTCAGGGCATCGTAGTACTCGACCTGACGCGCAAACACGTCCCGGTCGACGAGCGACATGTCTACGCGGAGTAAACGGGCGGGACGGTCGATATCCTGCTCCGCGTAAGCGTTGCGCCAGGGTGTGATGTACAGGCCGATGGGGGATTCGCGCTCGCCGACGATGGTGGTGCCGGAGTCGCCGCGCAAGTCCTCCGGCACCGAGACCGCGGGCTGCTCGTCCGGCTCCGGAGTCGCGGCGCGCAAGGGGGGCGTCGGTGCGGTGGATTGGGCTTGCACCCAGGTCGCCGACATGGCGAGGCAGAGGCACAGCATCAGGTATCGAATTTTCATTTTGCCGCCTTCGCGCTGGGCGCTGCGGGAGTGGCTGCGGCAGGAACAGCCGGAGTTTCTGCCGGCTTGGGCAGCCGCGATTCGATCTCCGCAATCCACGGCAGCACGCGCAGATCCTTGCCGCCACTGATCCGCAGGTATTCCTGGTAGTGGGGCAGGGCGTCGGCCGGACGTTTCATGTACTCGTCCAGCAGCAGGCCCAGATTCAGTTGCGCGGCGGCGTAGTCGGGACGGATCGCCAGGGCCTTTTCGTAAGACTGCCTGGCCTGCTCGAACTTGCCCGCTTCGCGATTGAGGATGCCCAGCCAGTTCATGGCCGAAGCGTTCTCGCCATTGGCGGTTGCGGCCTTGGTGAACGCGGCGATGGCGACGTCGCGCCGATTGGACTTGGCCAGCAGGATGCCGAGATTGGTCTGCGGGCCCGAGAATTCCGGGAAGTCCTTGATGAGCGCGATAAACGCCGCTTCGGCCGGGCCGGACTGCTTGTGCCGCATCAGTTCGAGCGCCTCGGCAAAGCGCGCTTCGGGATCGCCCTTGTCGGCAGCGGGTTTGGCCGGCGCTTCCGCAGCCGGTTTCGACGCAGCGGGCTTGGTGTCCGGCTTCGGCTTCTTGGCGGCGCAACCGGCGATCAGCCCGGCGACGAGCACCGCGAGCGCGGCCCGACGCATCAGATCAGCGCAGCGATTCATAAATATCCTCGCTCTGTTCGCGCTTGGCGTATTTGCCCGGCGCAAGCTGCACCAGGGTCTCGGCGCTCTGCTTGATCCAGGTGTCGTAACGGCCTTGCTGAATGCGCAGCAGGTTCGACTCGTGCGCCTTGATGGCTTTTTCCTCGAACGGGAAAGCCTGCTCTTCCAGCAGCAGTTCGTACTGTTCCAGTTCCAGGTCCTTGAGCTTCGGTGGACGCTCTGATTCCATCAGCGACTTGCCGAAATCCTGGTAGAGCGTGGCGACTTCGAAGGTCGCGGCGGTCGTGGTTTCGGCAAAGCCGTACCCGGCCGCCTGGTTGAGCGCGGCGATGGCGGCTTCCATCGCGGTCTTCTTGCTCGCCAGCGTCTTGTCCAGCGGGAAGGTCAGACGAACGCGCTTGGCTTCGGCGGCGCTCATGCGTCCGAGTTCGAGACTGGACGTGGCCGCGAGCGTCTTGGTCGCATCGGTGCGCTCGGCGCCCGCAGACTGGTCGGCCCTGACGATTTCCTTGAGCCAGTAAACCTGCGCCGGGGTGTCGCCCCGGGCCTTGGAAATTTCCATGAGGCGGCTGCGCGCTTCCATCGAGCGTTCCAGCGGACGCGGGAAGGTAGTGACATAACTCTGGTAGGCGCGGATCGACTCGGCCGGAAGCTTGGCGCTGTCGAACAATTTCGCTGCCTGCCAAGCCGCGGCCTGGCGAACGTTTTCCGCTTCGCCGGGACGGGCGGCAATGCGCTCGTAGGCGGCCGCGGCTTGCGCAGGTTTGGCGTCGGACTCGTAGGCCACGGCCAGCTTCTTGTCCACGTCGGCTGCGAGCGCATTGCCCGGGTAGCGCGTGCGGAAAGATTCCAGCACCGTCGAGGCCGCGGGCCAGTCCTTGAGTTCGATCAGGCTGGAGGCGGCGTCGTAGTCGGCGTTGGCGCGGATCTTCGAGGTGGGCGTGACCTGTCCCACGCGCAGGAAATCGTTGACCGCCTTGCGCAAGTCCTTGGCCTCGCGCGCAGCTTCGCCCTGCTTGTAGATGCTGGCGGCGAGCTGTTCCACCACTTCGTTGCGCTCGGGCGCCTGCCCCGGTGTGAGCTTGAGTTCTTCGGCGTAGGCCGCTTCCGAGGCCGGGAAATTGTTGAGTGCGAACTGCGAATCGCCGGCAACGCTGAAGGCGCTGCGACGCAGATTGTCCGGCGCACGCTGTTCGGGTGCGAGCACTCGGGCGGAAACCTTGATGGCTTCGTCCAGCGCCTTGACCTCGAACAAATCCTGGGACACCTGGGTCAAGACGGGCAGACGGGAAGAGTGCTGGGCATACGTGTCAGCAAGTTTGATGCCCGAATCCACCGCCAGACGCAGCGCTGCGGGCCGTTCGGCAGCCGGAACTTCCTTCGCGTTCTTCTCGTAGGACTGGAACGCGGCGAGCGCGGCTTCCGCGGACTTGGGATGAGGCGCGTACTTGTACGCGGTCTCGCCGTATTCCTTGGCCGCGTCGAGCGTCTTGCCGCCGTCAAGCAAGGCGTCGGCGAGCAGGAAATTGATCTCCGAGAGCTTGGGATCCTTCGGATACGCGTCGATGATGCGTCGATACCAGCCGGCTGCGACCAGGAACTGCGCCTGGCCCTTGACCTTGTCCTGCTGCGCCTGCGCGTGGTTGTACTTGGCCAAGTCTTCGAGGTGACCGCGCAGAACCGTCAGGACTTCCTCGGTCGGCGCCGCACCCGCCCAATAAGGGGCGGCCGGATCGTAGGTGGTGGCGTAGCGTTCCTTTTCGCGGATCACCAGCTCGCCGAAACCACCCGCGGTGTAGCTGGCGATGACTCTCGACTGGAAGGTGGGCGCCAGTTCGTTCGAAGGGTAGCGCTGGGTGAACGCCGCGAAGGCCTCCGCGGCGTCGGTGAATCGCTGCTTGTCCAGCAGGGTGGCGCCGAGCGCGTTGTAGACCAGCGGGAAGAAGCGCGGGTCGCCGTTCTTGCCGAAGCTCTCGTTGACCGCGATGCCGCCGCCGAGCGCCGCGAAGGACAGCGACACGACTCGCAGCGAATCGCGCACCAGATCGGTCTTGCCACGCACGACTTCGGCGAGGGCGTCCTCGATTTCCAGCGGCGTCGGTTCGGGCAGTTCGCGATCCAGAATGTCGAAGAACGTGGCGATGGCCGGATCGAACTTCGACTGCCGGTATTGCGACCAGCCCATCATGTACTGTGCGGGTTCGAAGAATGGCGTGCGGTCTTCCAGACCCATGACGATCGAGAATTCCTGCTCCGACTCGGGGAAGCGATTGAGACGGTACAGCAGGTCGGCACGGCGGAAGTGACCGTCTCCGGCGAGCGAAGAATTGGGGTGCTCTGCGGTCAGGCGATCAAGCGTCGCGATGGCGCCGAGACTGTCGCCGCTGTTCTGCTGCGCGCGCGACAACTGGTAGAGCACGCGATCGTTCTTGGGGTCTTGCGGACGATCCTTCAGCAATTGCTGGTAGACCTTGATCGACTGCTTGAGCTTGCTCGCGCTCTGGTCCGATCCGCCTTCGAGATCGTCCACCTGGACCTGAAGATCGGCCAGACGGCGCTGGGCCTCGGCCTTGGTCTCGTCGTCCGGCGCCATCGCCAGCAGCTTGCGGTAATTCTCCAGCGCCTTGTCGGGATCGGGCGCAATGGGTTCCGAACGGATGACCGGAATCTTCGCGTTTTCCGGCGCACCGCTTTTGTTGATGATGCTACGGATAGGCGGCGCCGCTTTCTTCGGATTCTCGCTGCCGCCGCCGATTCCGGCGCAGCCCACGAGGTAGGCGGCGAGGCAGGACGCGCCGAACGTCCGGACGAAGCGTGATCGCGAGGACATCACTTGACCTCGTACTCCTCTTCCGCGCCCTTTCTGGACGTGCTCGACTTGGCCGGCTTGGGCTTGGTCAATTGGTCGGCCAGGGGTTTTTTCTTGTCCACTTCGAACTCGCCCCGCGGCAGCCTGGGTTCGCGTATCAGCGATCCGTCCTTGCGCACTTCGAATTCGTCCTGGTCCTGATCCGGCAGCGCGCCGTCGTATACCCGGGCCAATGCGAAGCGCGCCTCGACCAGATATTTCTCGATCTGTTTCTTCTGTGCCCTGAGCTCTTCCAGCGCGAGCGTGCGCAGGCGCTTGGCGCTTTCCTGTGCCGCAGAGGTGAGCAAGGGCTGCAAGGTTTCGATGCGCGCCTTCAAGCTGTCCAGTTGTTCGAATGGCCCATCGAATTTTGTCGGCAATTCGCTGAGTTCGAGCTGGATCGGACCCAGCGGAGCGAAGGAAATCTTCTGGGCGGCTAGAGGCGGGCGCAGGAACGTGGCTTCCCTCAGTCGTACTTGCAGCGCTTCTTTCGGCGGATCCCAGTTGCGCTTGGCGTGTGCGAACAGCATGGTCGGTTCGAGCATGGCGCGAGTAGTGGAACTGCGCGATGCCGCATCCATCGCCGTCACGCGGTCCGTCCATTTGCCGAGGCTGCGAGAGAGCAGGCGCACGTCGCGATAATTCTTGAGCGCTTCGGCGTAGGGGTGATCTGCGATCACCGATTGCAGGTAATAGGTCTCGGGCGCGTCGGGCAGGTCGCGCAGCTCCCACACCCAGCCGCTTTCGGCATCGGGTTCGCGCCGCATGATTGTTTCCACCATGCGACCGCCCTTGATCGCGGCGATGGCATCGGCCGAGCGTCGGCGTGCGGCGTCCAGGCGTTCGACCGCCTGTTCGTAATAGGTCAGCGCCTGCGAATGAGCGCCAAGCTGTTCGAGCGCGAACGGAACTGCGAGCCAGGCCTCGTGCACGGAAGGATCCTGCGGATCGCGCTCGATCAACTCGGCCCACAAGGCGATGGCGCGACGCAGAGCTTCTTCCTCGTTCTTCGCGCCCTTCGTGCGGCGGAAGCTGCGAATGCCCGCGCGCTCGTAGGGGTCGTCCAGCAACCCGCGGCGCAGCAGTACGCCGACGGGGGTGAGCGAGCCCAGCGGAGCCAGCTCGCGCTGTAACGCATCTTCACTATTGATTGGTGCGCGGGTCTGCCGCACGCCTTCCGGCGCGATCTCCGCCCAACCCATACCCAGCAATGCGCGATTGGAATAAGGCCCCTCGATGCGAACGCGCGCAAACGCGGGTTTGGCCGAACCGCCAAGCTGGTTCTGGAGAAAATGCCAGCCCAGCGTGACGTTGGCCTTGTCGCGCAGGGCGCGGATGTTGTCGGAATCGCCGAGTTGCCGGCCGACTCTGTCGAGCGCGGTGCGTCCCGGCGCCACACGGCCATCGTTGATCAGCGCTACGCCCAAGTTGAAGCGCATGTAGGCGGTGTCGTCGTCGTTGCCGCTAATTTCATCGAGCACCGTGACGGCTTCGTTGTAGCGGCCCTGCGACATCAGTACGCGCGAGTAGAGATCGCGCCACTTGTCTTCCAGCTCGTCGGGCAATTTTTCGCGTGCGCGCAGCAGGCTGGCGCGCGCCTCGTCGAGATAGCCGCGTTCGTACTCGAACTCGGCCAGTCGCAGCCGCGCCTTGCCGGCTTCCAGCGGATCGCTGACCGAAGCGGCCACCGTGCGATAAATGGCCTCCGCGCGATCCCGCATACCGAATGAAAGATGGAATTCCGCCAGCGCGGCCCAGTAGTCGGTGCCGGCCTCGAACTCGCTGCCCGCGGTGCGCTGTAACTGCAGCAACTGCGTGATCGCCGAGTAGTAACGCTGATCCTCGCCGAGGAAGCGCGAGGAGCGCACCCGCGGGTCGTCCTCCGAACCGTGGGTGTAAAGCTCCACGGCTGTAGCCGCGTGCGACATGAGCATGGCCGACAGCATTGCGGCCAGCAGTAACGGGGTGCGCGACTTCATTCTTCCGCCACCCTCCACTCCTTGAGCTTGATCGCGGGCGAGGACCTGCGCGCGGCGCGCGTGATCCGCAGCTCGATCTCGGCGGGTTCGACACCCTTGTCGATCACGCCCTCGTAACGCCCGACCACAGGCGCAGCGCCTTCCTTGGCTTCCGCATACCGACCGACGAAGTCCGCGCGGACGCGATGCGCGCCCCGAGCGATATTGATCTGTACCAGCGGCTGCAACGCCCGCGGGTCGAGCAGCGCGTGCGCGTCGATTTCGCTGTACTCGTAAACCACGGGGCTGGTGTCGTCGATGGTGACGGTGATTTTCTCGAGCAGCAGCTCGGGAATACGATTGCTCAGGTACAGCGACAGTCGCGTTTGCGGCGGAAACAGAAACGCGTTCTCCGCAATCTGCGCATCGCGGTTGAACAGAACCATTTCGTCCTTGAGAGACTGAACGGCCTGATCCAGATCGAGGCCATTGTCCTCGGGATTGCCCGGTTCGAGCGCGTGCGCACTCCCTGCGAGGGCCGCCAGCAGGGCGTAGATACAGGTCGCTTTAAGGGCCGGACGGCCGCCGAAAAAGGGCATCAGAGAGAGGGCGAAGCGTTGAAGGCGCGCGAGTTTAACAAATGAATTCCGCCGCAGATGATGCTGGCCGCGGGTTCGGAAGCACGGCTGTTCCGGTCCGACAACCGGTGGGTGCAAACGTTCTTGCAGCCTCGGGCGAAGGGCCGCCGCCATCGTTCGCTCAAAGGCCCGGCGCGGGTCGGAAGCCGTCCTTCCAGGCGCGCAGGACGGCGAATACTTCCACGTCGTCGGCCAATTCATGGCCCGCGTGAGTCACCGCCGCGGTGCGCACGCCGGGTTGGTCGGCGCGAAGAAAAGGATTGATCCTCAATTCGAGATCGATGCTCGACGGCAAAGTCGGCGTGTTTGCGGAACGCAACTCGCGCACGCGCTGCAAATACTCGGACAGGGCCATATTGTCGGGCTCCACCGTTTTGGCAAACAGCAGATTGGAAGTGGTGTATTCGTGTGTGCAAAACAACTGTGTTGCGCCCGGCAGGGCGGCGAGCCGCGACAGCGAGCGATGCATCTGCGCCGCAGTGCCCTCGAACAAGCGGCCGCAGCCACCGGAGAACAAAGTGTCCCCGCACAGCAGCAGCGGCGACTGCAAGTCCGTGGCGGCGCAGAAGTAGGCGATGTGACCGCTGGTGTGGCCGGGCACGTCGATGACTTCGAAGCGCTGACCCAGCACCTCCACGTGGTCGCCGTCGTCGAGTTGTTCGGTCAGATGCCGGATGGTCGCGTTCTCGCGCCGCGGGCCGTAGACCGGAATGGAGCGCTGAGCGAGCAGTTGAGCCAGACCGCCGATATGGTCGGGGTGATGGTGCGTGACGAGGATGGCGACCAGGTTCAGTCCACGCTGCGCGAGAGTTGCTTCGACCGGAGCCGCATCGCCTGGATCGACCACGACGGCATCGGTGCCACGAACCAGCAGCCACAGATAATTGTCCGCAAACGCGGGAATGGGGATCAGCTCGATCGGCGACAGGGTCGACATGGTGTCCTTCCAATGATTCGAGTCGGGGGACACCCATGATAACGGTCCGCGGGTAGAATCCGGTCATGCAAGCGTCGGCAGAAAATCGATGAGCAACTGGCGTCCACCTTCGGGCGGCATACCCTTGTCGCGCTACGAACTTGAACTGTGGCTGCGCTCGCCGCGTGGGCGCAGTCTGATCCAGAGCGAAAGCCGCGAGCTCGGCAGGCTGCTGCCGGACATCTTCGGCCGGCACGTGCTGCAGATCGGTTCCTGGGGACAGGGCGACCAGTTGCTCGAACGCGCTGAAACCCTGCATCGCGCGGTGCTCGGCACCGTACCGGATCTCGGCGCCTCAGCCCTGACCGAAATCGAACGCCTGCCCATCGCCACCCGCACCATCGACGCAGTGGTTTTGCCGCATACGCTCGAATTTACGCGCTCGCCGCACAACCTTCTGCGCGAGGTCAATCGCATCCTCACCGATCGCGGGCGCCTGTTCATTCTGGGTTTCAACCCCTGGGGCGTCTGGGGTTCGCGCCAGCGTCTGGGACTGCGCTACCGCGCGTTCCCGCACGGCAGTCGGTTCTACAGCGTGGGGCGCATCAGCGACTGGCTCGAACTGCTCGATCTCGAGTTGATGGAAGTGCGGCGTTTCAGCGTCGGCTTTCCCTGGAATGCGCCGCGCTCGGACGGCGAGGCCTGGAGTCTTTCCGCACTGGTCGCGCCGGTCTCGGAGGCTTACGTGCTGTCAGCGCGCAAGCGCGTCATCCCGATGAATTTCGTCGGTCGCGTGGCGCGCGCGCAGGTTCGCGCGCTGACGGGCCTGACCGCGCCGGCCGCACGCCGTGAAGCGGCGGACGCGGGTCGGCAGGACGAGTCCTCACCGGTCACGCCCGCTTCGTGAAAGACGTGGTGGCGTACACCGACGGTGCCTGCAAGGGCAATCCCGGTCCCGGTGGATGGGGCGCGCTGCTGCGCTGGAACGAGCACGAGAAGCGTCTGTGCGGCGGCGAAGCCAACACCACCAACAACCGCATGGAAATGATGGCCGCGATCCAGACCCTAGAGTCGCTGCGCGAGCCTTGCCGCATCACCGTGTTCACCGACTCAACCTATGTCATGCAGGGCATCACCGAGTGGATGCCCGGCTGGAAGCGCAAGAACTGGAAGACCGCGGCGGGCAAGCCGGTGAAGAACATCGACCTGTGGCAGCGGCTCGACACGGCGCGCAGCCGTCACGAAGTCCAGTGGCGCTGGGTCAAAGGGCACGCTGGCGATCCGGGTAACGAAGCGGCGGATCAGCTTGCCAATGAAGGCATCGCGACCTTGGCTTGAAGCCTGCCAACGCGCCTTCACCTGATCTTTCTTATTTCCTTTCTCCCGACCCATGCGCCAACTCGTTCTCGACACCGAAACCACCGGCCTCTCGGTCGAGCAGGGACATCGCATCATCGAGATCGGGTGCATCGAGCTGGTCAATCGCCGGCCGACCGGCAACCACTTCCACCGGTACATCAATCCGCAGCGACTGGTGGACGAGGGCGCGTTCCAGGTTCACGGCATCAGCGATGCATTTCTCTCTGACAAGCCCACGTTCGCACAGGTCGCGCAGGATCTGTGGGACTGGTTCGCCGGCGACGAGCTGATCATTCACAACGCGCCTTTCGACGTGGGTTTCCTCGACAGGGAATTTACGCGCTGCGGTATCGGCAAGCTGCTGAGTCTGGCCGGCACCATCACCGACACTTTGCAGATGGCGCGCAAGCTGCACCCCGGGCAGAAGGTCGGTCTGGACGCGTTGTGCCGCCGCTACAGCGTCGACAACTCGGGACGCGATCTGCACGGCGCCCTGCTCGACGCCCGCTTGCTGGCCGACGTTTACCTCGCGATGACGGGCGGGCAATCGGCGCTCTCGCTCGATTCACAGGCCATCGCGTCGACGGTGGGAATGGGCCACTCCTGGGCGCAGCGTCTCGGCGTGCAGAGCCAGCCGCTGCTCGTGGTGCGCGCCGATGACGCCGAATGTGCGGTCCATCTAGACCGCCTGAAAAGCATTGCGAAGAAAGGCAAGCTGGTGTGGGCCGACGAGCTTTCCGCGCCGTGAGCCTCAGCGCTGCGCCAGCGCGCTGATCACCTCGAAATACGGCGGCCTCACCTCGCGCGAGGTCACGCGGCACTCCAGGACGTGCAGCCCCACGGTTGCGAACAGGCCGCGCAAATCCTCGACTTCCAGTCCGAGATTGGCGTGGTCGTAGGCGCGTTGCGTCTCCTCGTGCTGATGGCGGCGCAGCACCGCTACCACCAGCCGCCCGCCCGGGCGCAGCAGACGCGCCGCTTCCACCAGCAGACGCGAGGGCTCGGCGCTGTAGCTCAGGGCGTGCATCGCAAACACGTGATCGAAGCTGGCGTCGGCGAAGGGCAGGGCGTGCATGTCGCCTTCGTGGAAGGCCACGTTGGCAAAGTTCGCGAGGCGTTTTCTGGCGGCGCCGATCACGGCCGGGCTCACGTCCACGCAGGTCACGCTGCGCGCGTGCGGGGCGATCAGCTCGGCGAACACGCCGTCTCCGGAGGCCAGGTCCAGCGCATCGCCCAGGCTGAGCAGGGTCATGAGCGCCCGCGCCGTGGCCTCCCAGCTTCGGCCCGGCGAGTAATGCAGCTCCATTCGTCCGGCCACCGATTCGGCCCAGGTCTGTCCCTGCTGTCGACGGCGCACCAGTTCGTCGGCGCGTTCGCGGTCGAGTCGGGCTTGCGGGTCGTCCACGCGCGGACGCAACAGGTTCCAGATGGCGCCGGCGGGGGCCACCGCTGCGGCCGAAACGGAGTAAAGCGCGGCGCCGTTGGTACGCTCGTCAGAAACCAGGCCGGCGCGCTTGAGTCGCATCAGGTGCGTGGAGACGCGGCTCTGCGCCAGACCCGTGATTTCGGTCAGTTCGGCGGCCGACAAACCGTGGGCTTCGAGCAACAACAGCAGGCGCACACGACTGGCGTCGGCCAGCAGGCGACAAGCCTCGGTGCTGAGGTTGATGGAAAGCGTGGTATCGGCGGCGGACATCCGGTGCGGGCTTCCTAAACGAAACCGCCGGCCTTGGGCCGGCGGTTGGAGAAGCGGTAGCTATCGACTATCAGCTTGCCGGATCGCTCTTGGGCGCAGGCTTCTTCTTGGCCTTGCTGGTCGCACGAATGGCGCGGGATTCGGCCGACGGACGCGCCGTGACGACCTTCTTCGCCGCGACCGGAGGCGCCACGATGTCGAGCACCGAACCGATCTCGGTCTTCACGATCTTGGTGATTTTTCGCGCCTTGGCCTCGCCTTTCTTCACCGCGGCCTTGCCCTTCTTCTCGACCGAGGCCAACTCCTTTTCGAAGGACTTCTTCATGCTCTTGGCCGTCTTGGCGGCACTCTTCTGTGCCTTGGCCGCGACTTTCTTCACTTCTTCCATGGCTTTCTGCGCCGGCGCGGTGACCTTGCTCAGGGCCTTGGCGCTGGGCGACTGACCCAGGCTCATCAGCTTGGTCAGTTCGGCGCGGGTGTCCGAGATAATGGACATCGAATCCCGCGCGTGGTCGATGACCTTCTGCACCGTTTCCTGCAAGAGGTCGAGTTGCTCCGACGCCACGTCCTTGTAGCCGCCGACGCTCGGCTTGCCCGCGCTTTTGAGGCTGGCGGTCGCGTTCTTGTAATAGTCGTTGAGGGCCTTCAACTCCTGTTCGGCCAGCTTCTGCACCCCTTCGAACACGATGCGACTGGCGTTGGCGACCACCTCGATCGAATCGCGGCTCAGCCGCTCGATGTTGGACTTGAGCTGATCGAGTTTTTCTTTGGCTGCCATGACGCTCCCCTTGAGCTGAGTAGTCGGTTCGATTCGAGCATAGACATCGTCGGAAGTGCCTGTCAAACGAAGGATTTTCGATTAAGTGAGGCTACGCCTGAAGGCTTGGGAGTACGGTTTACGATCTCTCCCGACGGCCGCTATGATCGCTCCCCCCAAGTTTTCTCGGGTCCGACGGCGTCTGCGCACGACGCTGTCTGAATCTCGATCTCCCGCACATCTGTATTGAATCTGCCCCGGAGGGCTCGTTCCGCCATGTACCAAGGCAAATCGCTGAAAGTCGTCGTCAACCACGAGGAACAGATCGCCGAGCTGATCTTCGACCGCGTCGGCGAGTCGATCAACAAGTTCGACTCCCGTACGTTGCTGGAGTTGAAGGACGCCGGCATCGCGCTGACCGAGGCCAAGGGAATCAAGGGCTTGCTCGTGACCTCGGCCAAGGACGTGTTCATCGTCGGCGCCGACATCACCGAGTTCGGTGCGCTGTTCCAGCGCTCGGAGCAGGAGATCGCGGATTGGGCGTTCGAGATCAACAGGGTCTTCAACGTCATCGAGGACCTGCCGTTCCCCAGCGTCACGGCCATCAATGGCCTGGCGCTCGGCGGCGGTTTCGAGATGTGCCTGTCCACCGATTACCGCGTGATGTCCACCGCAGCCCAGATCGGGTTCCCGGAAGTGAAGCTGGGCATCATTCCGGGATTCGGCGGCACGGTGCGCGCGCCGCGCCTGATCGGCGCCGACAACGCCATCGAGTGGATCGCGCAGGGCACGCAGCAGAAGCCGGACGTGGCGCTCAAGCAGCACGCGGTGGATGCGGTGGTGGCGCCGGACAAACTGCGGCCTGCGGCCGTCAGCCTGCTGAAGCAGGCCATTGAGGGCAAGTACGACTGGAAAGCGCGCCGCGCACAGAAGACCGGTCCGCTCAAGCTCGGCCCGATGGAGGCCTCGATGGTGTTCGAGACCGCCAAGGGTTTCATTGCGGGTCAGGCGGGCAAGCATTACCCGGCGCCGCTGGAAGCGGTGAAGGGCATTCAGAAAGCGGCGAGCAAATCGCGCGACGAGGCCTTGAAGATCGAAGGTCAGGGTTTTGCGAAACTCGCCAAGACCACGCAGGCCGATGCGATGGTGGGCCTGTTTCTGAACGATCAGTTCCTGAAGAAGAAGGGCAAGGCCTACTCCAAGGCCGGCAAGCCGGTGAAGCAAGCTGCCGTGATCGGCGCCGGCATCATGGGTGGCGGTATCGCCTATGTGAGTGCGTCCAGAGGCACGCCCGTCATCATGAAGGACATCGCCGAAGCGCAGCTCACTCTGGGCATGGGCGAAGCCAACAAGCTGCTGTCCAAGGAAGTCGAGCGCAAGAAGCTGACGCCGGAGAAGGCCGGCAAGGTGCTGGCGTCGATCCGGCCCACGCTCAACTACGGCGACTTCGCAGGCGTCGACGTGGTGGTCGAGGCCGTGGTCGAGAACCCGAAGGTCAAGAAGAGCGTGCTGGCAGAAGTCGAAGGCCTGGTGAAGCCGGGCACGATCATCGCCAGCAACACTTCCTCGATCTCCATCGACGAGCTGGCCACCGCGATGAAGTCGCCAGAAAATTTTCTGGGCATGCACTTCTTCAACCCGGTGAGCCGCATGCCGCTGGTAGAGGTGATCTACGGCGCCAAGACCTCCAAGGAAGCCATCGCGACCGTCGTGAACTACGCCAGCGCGATGGGCAAGACGCCCATCGTGGTGAAGAACTGCCCTGGCTTTCTCGTCAACCGTATCTTGTTCCCGTATTTCGCGGGCTGGGAATTCGCGGTGAGCGACGGCGCGGACTTCGTGAAGATGGACAAGGTGATGGAAGATTTCGGCTGGCCGATGGGGCCGGCTTACCTTGAAGACGTGGTCGGCATCGACACCTCGCATCACATCGGGCCGGTGCTCGCGGAGGGCTATCCGGACCGGATGGCGCGCACCAAGCGCACTGCGATCGACGTGATGTTCGATGCCAAGCGCTACGGCCAGAAGAACGGCGTCGGCTTCTATAAGTACGAGACCGATCCCAAGGGCAAGCCGCGCAAGGTCGCCGACCCGCAGACCTACGAACTACTGAAGGAAGTGCAGCCCAATGGCACGCGCGATTTTGGCGACGAAGAGATCATCGAGCGCCTCATGCTGCCGATGATCATCGAGGCTGCGCGCTGCCTGGAGGACGGCATTGTCGAGAGCCCGACCGAGGCCGACATGGGCCTGATTCTGGGCCTGGGCTTTCCGCCGTTCCGCGGCGGCGCGCTCAAGTACTGCGACACCATCGGCATGAAGACGGTGATCGAGAAGTGCGCGAAGTACGCCAGTCTCGGCAAGCTCTACGAACCCACTGCGCGCATGAAGGAAATGGCGGCGGCAGGGCAGACGTACTACGTGAAGTGACAAGCCGTTCCGCGGGCTAGGCGAGGGGCGTTCTATGGACAGCAAGATGCAAATGGTCTGCACCTGGTCCGGCTGGGTCTTCCTGGTGCTGCTCGGGGTCGGCGCCTGGGCCTTCGCGGGATTGATTCCGCCGCCTTCGCCGGCGGCCGACGCGGCGACCATCGCGGAGTTCTTCGCGCGACAAGGCGGGGCTATGCGCCTGGGTCTGGTGATCGCGATGGTCTCCACCGCCTTCATCATTCCCTGGACCGCGGTGCTGTCGGTGCAGATGAACCGGATGCAGGGTTCGTCGCCGGTGCTGCCGCTGATTCAGGCCATCGGTGGAGGCGTGGCGGTCATCATCCTGCTGCTGCCGGTCATGCTGTGGGTGACGGCCTCTTACCGCCCCGATCGCAGCTCAGATGTCGTGCTCGCGCTCAACGACCTCGCCTGGTTCTTCATCCTGATGACCTTCCCCGCACCGATGATCCAGGTGTTCGCGGTGGGTATTGCGACGCTCGCCGACAAGAGCCTGGAGGCCGTGTTTCCGCGCTGGGTCGGCTTCTTCAACCTCTGGATGGGCGTCCTGTTCATTCCGGGCGGCCTGATCGTGTTCTTCAAGTCCGGCCCCTTTGCCTGGAACGGCCTCATCGCATTCTGGACTCCCTTCGCCGCGTTCGGCCTCTGGTTCGTGGTCATGACCCCGGTGCTGCTCAGGGCCATCCGCCAGCAAGCTCTCACCCCCTCTTGAAACCATCTGCTGCTGTTAGGAGATTCCAATGACTGACGTCGTGATCGTCGATGCCGTTCGCACCGCCATGGGCCGCTCGCGTGCAGGCGCCTTCCGCAACGTGCGCGCTGAAGTGTTGTCCGCCGAACTCATGAAGGCCGTGCTCAAGCGCAACCCCGCGCTCAAGCCCGTCGACGTCGAGGACGTGATCTGGGGCTGCGTGAACCAGACCCTGGAGCAGGGCATGAACATCGCCCGCAACGCGCTGCTGCTCGCGGGCCTGCCCATCACCGTGCCCGGCCAGACCGTGAATCGCCTCTGCGGATCGAGCATGACGGCGATCCATATCGCGGCTGCCAACATTAGTTGCGGCAACGGCGACACCTATCTCTGCGGCGGCGTCGAGCACATGGGCCACGTGCCGATGACGCACGGTTTCGACGGCTCACCGGAGCTGTCCATCAACACCGCGAAAGCCTCCGCAATGATGGGCCTGACCGCCGAAATGCTGACGCAGACGCACCAGATCAACCGCGAACAGCAGGACCAGTTCGCGCTGGCCTCGCACCAGAAGGCCACTGCTGCGTTCAACAACGACGAGTACAAGAACCAGATCGTGGGCATTGAAGGCCACGATGCCGACGGCGCGCCCATCATCGTGGACTTCGACGAAGTGGTTCGCAGCGACGCCAATCTCGCGGACCTCGCCAAGCTCAAGCCCGCGTTCAATCCCAAGGGCTCCGTCACCGCCGGCAACAGCTCCGCGATCTCGGACGGCGCAAGCTGCGTGCTCGTGATGAGTGCCGACAAGGCCAAGGCCCTGGGCCTGAAGCCGCTGGCTAAGATCGTCGCCATGGCTGCTGCCGGCTGCAATCCTGCCATCATGGGCATCGGCCCCGTGCCGGCCTCGATCAAGGCGCTGAAGAAGGCCGGGCTCGACATCAACAACATCGACTACTTCGAGTTGAACGAGGCCTTCGCTGCGCAATCGCTGGCGGTCATCAAGGACCTCAAGCTCACCGAGCGCATGGATCGCATCAACATCAAGGGCGGCGCCATCGCGCTGGGCCATCCGCTGGGCTGCTCGGGTGCGCGAATCACCGGTGCGCTTGCGCATGTGCTTCAGGAAAAGAACGCCCAGTTCGGCCTGGCCACGATGTGCATCGGCATGGGCCAGGGTGTGGCCACCCTGCTGGAACGGGTGAGCTGACGTGCTGGCGCGCCAGTCCCGACGAGAGCGATTTTCGTGTAGAGGTGCACCCGCTTTCCCGGCATTGGCGCAACCCTGACGCCGTCGCTCAGTTCTCGTCTTCCAGCAGGTACAAGGCCACTTCGGCGAACAGGTTGGGCCACAGTCTGATGCGCACGCCGTCGCGATGCGCGCGATCGAGCAGGCTGCGCTTGAGGCAGGTCCAGTGCTGGCGCTCGCACAGATCGTCGAAGTCGCGCACGGTGCACAGGTGGATGTTGGGCGTGTCGTACCACTGGTCCGGCAGCGCCGGCGTCAGCGGCATCTGGCCCATCGCCAGTTGCGTGCGCACGCGCCAGTGGCCGAAGTTGGGAAAGGTGACGATGGCGCGCCGGCCCACCCTCAGGATTTCGGTGAGCGCGAGGTCCGGACGGATCAGCGCCTGCAGGGTTTGCGTCAGCACCACGTAGTCGAAGGAGTCGGTGCCGAAATCCTTGAGCCCGTCATCGACGTCGGCCTGGATCACGTTGACCCCGCGCGCCACGCAGGCCGTCAACTTGGCCGGATCGATCTCTAGGCCATAGCCACGCACATTGCGGGTACGGGCCAGGTGATCGAGCAACGCGCCGTCGCCGCAGCCGAGGTCGAGGATGCGGCTGCCCGGCTCGATCCATTCGCTGATGACGGCGAGGTCGGGGCGTAAGGCCGGGAGACGGGAGACGGGAGACGGGAGACGATGCGCGTCCGTGCTCATGGCACACGCCCATCGGAATCGGGCGCGACTCCTTGCGTCTCCCGTCTCCCGTCTCCCGTCTCCCCGCTATCATCCGCCACGCGCGACAGGTAGGGACCCAGAACGCTGTGGTAGTC
>JBQTHL010000009.1:0-8290 GCA_052389915.1 Panacagrimonas sp. | reverse complement strand
TCGGCCCTGGGCCATCAATCACCCATCAACTACGAAAGGAAAAACCCCAACACGCCACTTCCCAACACAACCGCCAACGCTTGAGAATCAAATCCCAATCCGTCCGCGGAACCGGGTCAACTCCAACCACCTTCACACGCCTCGATCAGCGATTCACTTCACCTGCGGGTTGCGGGAGGAGTCCATGTATGAATTGTTAGGCCGCAACTGCGACCCGTGCAAGATGCTTTGATGGAGCCAGCGATGAGTGATTGGGAAAATGTGTGTAGTGATAAACGCCTGAGCGCTCATGGAAGTACAGGACGCCTGAAAGTTCTGGTCGGTCTTGAAATATGCCGCCGTGGTGCGTGTATAGGACATGCTCTACTTGGGCGGGATCAACGCAGGCCGTGAACTCTCCAAACAGGCATACGGTGTACGGCATGCTGCATTGAACAACAAGGTCCGAATAGCTATCAGCCTTGCCTCGGATTTTGGAGTAGATGTGGTCTGGCGGGACTGTGACCCAGCCCGTCCAGATGCGGCCATTGGCGACTGTGTGGCCAATGGCCAGGTCTTTAGCGCGCCGCTGATGGAGTGTTGCCACGTCCAATATTTCATCGACCTCACCGGCCTGGGTGAGGATTGTCCAATCAGGAGTCCTATCTCCGATCTTCTTTTCGTATCGAAGCTTCAATCCTTTTCGGCAAAGCTCAGCCCCTAGGATGAGCTCACGAAATGTGTGGAACCTTTGATCGTCCGACTCAGTCCTGAACTTTCTAACGAATGCCGGAATGTCACTAGGGTCAATGCTCTCGAACATCTCGTAGATGCGAGAGTTGATATGGCTGTTTCCTGCAAGCACCCCGTATCTCATCTTGCGGCCTAGACAGTATGACTTCCGTCTTCTGAGGCGCTGACCCCCGCGAAGGGCGTAGCGCGGGTTAGCGTGAAGCCAGAGCCGCAGGAGCGAGATAGAACTGCGCTCATGGATCGGTTTCCTTTCGCGGAGGTCAGCATGGCAAAAGATAGCACCGTCTTCGTGGGTCTGGATGTCCACAAAGAGACGATCGTGGCGGCGTATTCGGTGGGCTTTGGTGAGGTGTCGAGCCTGGGCAATGTCGGGGTTCGCGACGGCGATATCGACCGGTTGTGTACGCGAATGCAGAGCAAGGCCTCGCAGGTGGTGTTCGTGTACGAAGCGGGGCCGTGCGGCTACGGATTGCAGCGCTACCTGAGCCGGAAGGGATTCGAGTGCCGTGTGTGCGCGCCCTCGCTGATAGCGAAGAAACCCGGTGACCGGGTCAAGACGGATCGGCGAGATGCCGAGAAGCTGGTCAAGGCGCTGCGAGGAGAGGATCTGTCCTTTGTGCACGTTCCCGATGCACGCGACGAAGCGTTCCGCGATCTGGTTCGCGCCTGGGGCGGTGCCAAGGACGACCTGAAGCGGGCCAAGCAGCGCCTGAAATCGTTTCTGCTCGTGCATGGCGTGCGTTACACCGGCACAGCGGACTGGCGCGAAGCGCATCGTCGCTGGCTGTCGAAGTTCACGTTTCCCGAAGTGTGGTCGCAGTTGGCATTCGAAGAGCATCGCCGTTCGATTGAAGATCGTCTGGCGCAGTGCCAGCGGCTGGAGCAGACGCTGCGGGATGCGGCCCCGGCCTGGCGTTTCTATCCGGTGATTCAATCTTTGCAGGCCTTGCGCGGCGTGCAGTTCACGGTTGCTGTCGGGGTGCTCGCCGAAGCGGGCGATCTATCGCGTTTCGACAACCCGCGGCAATTGATGAAATGGCTGGGGATCGTACCCAGCGAACACAGCAGCGGGCCGAGCGTGCGCAAGGGCGGGATCACCAAGGCCGGCAACAGCACGGCCCGAAAGCTGTTGATCGAAGCGGCGTGGAGCTATCGGTATTCGGCCAAGGTCAGCACGATCATCCAGAAGCGGCACGAGGGTCTTCCCAAGCCGATCATTGATCGGGCGTGGGACGCGCAGCTCAGGCTGTGCCGGCGATTCCGCAAGCTGAGTCTGGAGGGCAAGCATCGCAACGTCGTTGTCACCGCGGTGGCCCGCGAGCTGTCCGGGTTTATCTGGGACATCGCGCGCAGGACGCCGGTGGCGGCCACCTGATTGTTTTGAATCATCCCCACCCACAAACCAGGAGGACGAGTCTTCTGAGGGCGGCGCAGCCCGGTGAGCGTGCGTCACCCGCGACGGCGTTAGGCGACAGCAGAACAGCGCTGACTCGCGAGCCCAGACCGCGGCAGACGCATGGACGGATTCCAGCACTGTGGTACCCAACCCACGAATATCAGCATGAGCAACCGTCGAGTGTGCTGGCTGCGCCGCCTTCAGAAGATTCCACGTCAACGATGAAGTAACCAAAGAAAGAACAAACAACGCAGTTCTTCACATCGAGCGCTTGACGGCGGAAGTCATATCAGCGCCGAAGGTCAAGTCCGGCTGCCCCGGTTCGGTTGATCACGGCACTTTCCAGGCGCGAGGTCGAGATTCTCGAGCGGGCCAGCGAAGGCCGATCCATCAAGGAGATTGCTCAACTCGTCTGCCTGGGACGCGACGGAGTGAAATTTCATCTGAAGAACATTCACGCCAAGCTCGGTGCGCAACGCCGTACGGAAGCGGTGCGCATCGCGCGCGACCATGGATTGATCCGGCCAACGTCGCGGGAGGAGATTTGCGTGACGATCATCGTTCCAGCGAGCCGCTTCTCTGCGGAATCCGTGCACGTCTACGACCTCGCTAAACGCCCCGGAGGGAAGCCCCCCAGCCTCTCGGTTGGGGTCTCTGCGCATCCCGAATGATGCCCCTACACAGTGCCGCATCCAAAAATGGATCGAGGGGGTTAGGGCCATTGTCGTCCCGCGACCGGGGCAGTCAATTACTGCGGCCGAGCTTCTGGGCTTCTGCGGCGAACGCATGACCGGCTGCAAGGCGCCGAAGCGGGTCGAAATCGTCGACGCGCTGCCGAAGAACGCAAGCGAAAATTTTCAAGCGCGAACTCAGAGATCGCTTTGCGTCACGTACGGAGGGTATCGGAGCCTGACGCATTGCACGGCTTCAAAATCATCGCCCGAAATCGGCACTCGCCGATCACTTCGGACCGCTTTCCTCTCATTCACCCGGGACGACTGCCTGTCCCGGGCGTTTTTTGCCTGCGCGACTTGGCCGGCGACTACTGATCAAATTTCCGCCGGAGCGTCACCGGTCGAGTGTCGCTCAAGCCCCAATGCCTTAATTCGGCGATGCAATGTGGCTCTCGATACTCCCATCCGCTTCGCCGCCGCGGAAACGTTCCAGGACGTGTGCTGGAGGGTCAACAACAGGACCCGACGCTTGACATCGGCACTATCGGGTCCGGCTTCACCGACGAGATGCGGCGGCAGGTGCGCGCTGGTTACGCAGTCATCGTCGCTCATCGTCACTGCGAAGCGACAGCAGTGGCGCAGTTCGCGGAGATTTCCTGGCCAGGTGTAGTCCAACATGAAATCGAACGTCGCTTCGTCGAGGTGCTTGTCCGGGGCACCGGCCGCGATGGCCTCTTCAGAGAAGACCTGCTTGATCATTGCTCCGCGGTCGAGGCGGGCACGCAGAGGCGGTAGCATGATCGTGCTGCCGTTGAGTCGGAAGTAGAGATCCTGGCGGAATTTTCCTTGCTGGACCAACGTAGCGACGTCATGAAGGCTCGCGGACACTACGGAAAGCGTCACCCTGACCGACGACACGCTGCCGACGGGGACGAACTCTCCATCGGAGAGAACCTGCAACAGACGTGTCTGAAGATCCATCGGCATATCGCCGATCTCGTCCAGGAACAGCGTGCCGCCGTTGGCTTCCTGGATACGCCCCTTCGATCCACTCTTGGATGCACCGGTAAACGCGCCCGAGCGGTACCCGAAAAGTTCGCTCTCGATGAGATCCTTGGGGATGGCCGCGCAGTTGATCGATACCAGCGGCGCGCCGGCATGCGGGCTGGCCTCGTGCAGTGCCCTGGCCAGGACGCTCTTGCCGGTCCCGGTCTCGCCTCGGATCAGTACAGGAAGCCGCCGATTGACGAGGCGTTGCGCGATGCGGATCTGCTCCGCCGTGAAGGGGTCCAGATCGGGCAGCTTCTGCGGTGGCCGATCATCTCCACGGGACGCCGGGACGACGATGCGCGTCTTCCTCATTGGGCCCGCGTGACGCCACTTCAGGAAAACCGCGTCTCCGCCAGAGCTGGTGCCCCGGATCACCGACTCTCCGTGATCCTCAAGACGATGGCGACCGCTCATGTCGATGACATCGTGGATGCCGCATCCGTGTACCGCGTGCGGCGGCATATTGAGGATCCGGCATAGCGCCGCAGATCCGTCCACGATCCGATCGTTTGCATCCAGCACCAGCCGGACTTCTGACGACATGTCTGCAAAGTCCTCCTGCCGCGAGACGCGCAATACGCGCGTGCCGGCGTGGCGCCGATCGAAATACAGGTTCTCGATCAAGCGGGCCGACTGGCCGACCATGTCCTGCACGATGGTGGAAACCTCGCGGCTGGGCTCACGCCAGGTCGTCACGTTCAGCGCCCCGACCAATCCGTCCCGCCCACCGAAGATTGGAGCGACGACGCAGGTCATGTTCGTGAGAACTGTACTGAAGTGCTCGTCTCCCAGAATGACGATCGGAGCGGCGTGCTTGATGCAGGTCCCAACGCCGTTCGTTCCCTGGCTCTCTTCGTTCCACACACTGCCCGCAAGCAGACGCGATCCACGCGCCTTTCCCTGGAGATGCGAATCCGGGCTGTACACCAGCAACGACACGCTGTTCTTGTCGTGAAGCGTGACCACGTAATCGTGTCGCACGAGCCTGGAGAACAGGCGTTCCACTTCGCTACGCGCCGACGCCAGCAGATCGTCGAGCGAACAGCAGATGTTGCGAAATTCGGTATGCGTCAGCACCGGCGTCTGGGGAACCCGGTGGGGCTCGAGACCGTACTGGTCGAGGCATCGCTGCCACGATGCGACGACCGAACTCGGCTGCGCCTGCAGAGAAGCGCCTGCCAGCGTCACAGCGGAATGAACTTTCTCGGTATGCGGCTCCGCGTTCATGTCTTCTCCTCCGGCGGCTACTTTGGCCTGCGCGTGATCTCTAGGGTACCCAAGCTCCGGATGTCAGGCGACGTGTCGCATTTGCGACACGTCCAGCACGGCCCTCGGCGACCAAGAAACCACCTGATCGTAATACCCGCATCGGTGGCATCAGTTTCGTCAGCTATTCGGCGTGCACGTCCTATTCCTATCGGGGGTACTCGTCGACGCGGTAAATGCTGCCGACCAACGCGCACGGGTCGGTGCGCCGCGACTTTGATTGTGGCCTGCAGGCCCTAGCCGGCGTGGAGCATGGGACGACCGCCTGCGGAAAGCGGTGCTGCAGACCTCGTTCTGCGGCACCTGTCGCATCTGCGGCATCGGCGCGCTACACAGGTGGCTCATCGGCGCGGAGCCTCACCGCTATGAGTCTGTTTCATCGGAGGTTCTTGATGGCATGGAAGCAGCTTCCATCGATTGCCGACTCGCCTCGAGTTACCACCTAAAACCGGAGAGTGCCTTGAAACTCGGCCTATTCCAGATGCCGCTGCACCCTGCCCATCGTCCTCTGCAGGAGACCCTGCAAGAGAACGCGGACAAGATCCTTCACGCCGACGAGCTGGGCTTTCACGAAGTCTGGGTTGGCGAACATTTCTCTGCGACCACCGAGCCCATCACCGCGCCGCTGATCTTCATGGCTTCGCTGCTGTCGCGCACGAAGCAGATCAAGTTCGGTACCGGGGTCATCGGCCTGCCCAACCATCATCCTGCGATCGTGGCCGCCGAGGTCGCGTTGTTCGACCATCTCAGCAACGGGCGGCTGTTGTTCGGAATCGGGCCGGCAGGACTGGCCAGCGACTTCGAACTGTTCGGGAACACAGACGCCGCCGTGCGCAACGAGCGCATGGCCGAGTCGATCGACATCATCCTGAAGATCTGGGGTCAGGATCCGCCCTACGACATTCGCGGCAAACATTGGCAGGTCAAGATCACCGAGAACATCATCCCGTCTCTCGGTGTCGGGTATCTCTCCAAGCCGCTGCAAAAGCCGCATCCGCCGATCGCGATGTCGGCGATGTCGCCGTTCTCGGAAAGTGTGAAAACCGCGGCGATTCGCGGCTGGAGCGCAATGAGCGCCAACTTCATGCCGGAGTACGCCGTCGCAAGCCACTGGAAGAAATACCTGGAGGGCTGCGCCGCGGTCGGACGCGAACCCGACGGCAATGCCTGGCGCCTGTCTCGGAACATCATCGTGGCGGAGACCGACGAGCAGGCCATGGAGTGGGCACTCGACCCGCAAGGCAGCAACCACTACTACTTCAGCTACTTGTGGGACGTGCTCAAGCGCGCCAACTACAGCGTGGTCATGAAACCTGATCCCAAGGCTTCGGACGACGCTTACACCGTCGAGGATCTGATTCGCAGCATGGTGATCTTCGGGTCCGCTCAGACCGTTGCCGAGAAAATCCTTGAGCTGCGCCGCAAGGTCGGCCCCTTCGGAACCCTCCTAATGGCATCGATGGATGGAAGTGGTGTAAACCGGGAACGTGAGTGGCAGACCATGCGGCGCCTGGCCAAGGATGTCATTCCGAGAATCGAGAGCGCTGTCTCCGGAACGCCGTCGCGCCAGGAGCATCGGGTGGTGGCATGACGTCTGCGGTCGCATGGCAGCAAACAGGCCTGTAATCCTGAGCCAACAATAATGAACGGAGGAGAGTTCGCGACATGAACAAGATCCAGGCACGTCCCCTCGCCAAGACCGGCCTGGATGTCACCACGCTTTCCTTGGGCACCGTTCCGTTGAGCGGCTTCGGCGGGTCGTCGACCTACCAGGATTTCGAAGATGTGGTGCTCGACGCGCACGCAAACGGGATCCGCTACATCGATACCGCGCCGATGTATGGCTCGACCCGGTCCGAGCACTTCCTTGGACACGTCCTGCGCGTGAACGACTTGCGCAAGTCGGTCGTCCTCAGCACCAAGGTGGGACGCATGATGCGCCCGCACAGCAAGGCCAATGCGTCGGGCCATCTGGTCTTCGGTGTGACCTGGCTCGGCGGGCTGCCCTTCGTCGAACATTTCGACTACAGCTACGACGGCATCATGCGTTCGTTCGAGGACAGCCAGCAGCGTTTCGGACTCGACGAGATCGACATGCTGTCGATACATGACATCGGTCGCGTCGCGCACGGCGACCAGAATGCCCATTACTGGAAGCAGCTCCTGGACGGAGGTTTCAGGGCGCTCGATGAGATCCGTCGAAGCGGGGCGGTCAAGGCCATCGGCGTTGGCGTCAACGAGTGCAATGCCGTCATCGAAGTAGCCCAGGAATTTCCGATCGACTACTGCCTGGTCGCCGGCCGTTACACGCTGATCGATCAGACGGCGCTCGACAGCTTCCTGCCGGAACTCCAGAAGCGCGGCATCGCGCTGGTCGCCGCGGGCGTCTTCAACTCCGGCATTCTCGGCGGCGGCAGCAAAGGCTCGACGAAGACCTTCGACTATCAGGCGGTGCCGGACGCGATCCTGCAAAAGGTCCAGCAGCTCGAGGAGGTCTGCACCGAGTTCGATGTTGCCCTGCCCGCGGCCGCGATCCAGTTCGTCGCTGCGCATCCCGCGGTCACGACGGTCCTGCAGGGCGCGAAGAACGTCGTCGAACTGCGCCAGAACGTGAAGGCGATGGGGAGTCCAATCTCGCCCAAGTTCTGGGCCAAGCTCATAGAACGCAAGCTGATTCCGGCGAACGCGCCGACGCCGGCGGCCTGAAGCACGCAGTCGCCCAGCAAGCAGTCCATAAGAACGGAGGAGACATCCATGAAAGCAGTGATCTACGGCGGCAAGAACAGCGTCAAGGTCGAGAACATCGACGCGCCCAAACTGCGCAGCGACACCGATGTCCTGGTGCGCGTGAAGGCGGCGTCGATCTGCGGGACCGACGTGCGGTTCTACTGGGGCACGATGAACGAGATGTTCGGCTACGAGGCCGGAGATCCGATGGGCCACGAGTTCGTCGGCGTGGTGGAGGAGGTTGGCAAGGCCGTGCGCAACTTCAAGAAGGGTCAGCGCGTCGTCTCCCCGTTCTCGACGCATTGCGGCCACTGCTATTACTGCGAGCGCGACCACATCACGCATTGCGAGAACCTCACCGCCTTCGGCTTGGGCAAGCAGTGGGGTTCCTTGGGTGGCGGCCAAGCCGAATGGGTCTGCGTGCCGAACGCCGACCGCACGCTCC
>JBQTHL010000008.1:0-102288 GCA_052389915.1 Panacagrimonas sp. | reverse complement strand
GCGTCTTGCAGGGATCGACTTCGTCGTTGTCGTCAGCGCCCGTGCAGCCCTTGTCCGCAGGGAAATCGATCAGGCCATCGCCGTCGTTGTCCTTGCCGTCGCTGCACTGCGGCGGATCGGTTTCGTCTTCGTCGTCGGCGGAGCTGCAGCCGGGATCGGCCGGAAAGTCCGTCAGACCATCGACGTCATTGTCGAGACCGTCGGAACAAACGTGGGTCACGACCACCGGAGGCGGAGCGGGCGGCGGAGGCGGCGGGGCCGGCAGAGCGAAGAAGTAATTCGCGGAAAGCATCAGCGACTGCGTCTCGTGTTCTGCGTCCAGGTGGGTTTCCTGCTGATCGCGGAACCCGAAGAATTCGGCCTTCTCCGACTTCTGATAGCGATAGTCGAGACCGATCGTGATCGTGTCCGTGAAATCGAAGCGGATTCCAGCGCCGGCCTGATAGGTGAACACAGCATCGTCGGACTTGCGCGCACCATTGCAGGATTGCACCAGGCAAACCAGCGGCCCGACAGGCAGGTTCACGACGAAGTTTCCTTGCGTGAGCTGATTGGTCGGCTGCCTCTGCAACTTGTAGCGCGTGAACCCCGCACCGCCGCCGATGTACGGGTGGAAGCGCGACGAAGGAAACAGGTCGAACCATAGATTGGCCAGACCCGACGTGCCGGTAATCTTGACGCCTTCCGGTCCGTCCTCGGGTCCGGGGCCCGGATCTGGATAGCTGATGTCGTCCGCCTCGTTCTGGCGATAGGCGATCTCGAATTCCGGGCGGAGGCCGTTCGCAAACCTGTAACCCGCAACAGCCTGATAAAACACGTTGCCCTTGTACTCGTTCTCCGAAGCGATGCCGGAATTCGGAAGCGCCGGCAACTCGACCGGCACCGTCGGCTGGGTGACTCCCGTGCGCGTACCTGCGAAGTCGAATTCCTGATCGTCGGGCTGGTTGTAGCCGACACCGCCGCCCACGTACGGACCTCTGTTGCGGTAATCGTTTTCGCCCTCGGCATGCGCCGCCAGCGGCAGCAGCATGGAGGCGGTCAGAACCGCAGCCCCGACCCACATATTTTTTTTCCTGTTCATTCCCTTCTCCCAAAGCGTTCTCTTTTGCGGCGCGCGCAGCGACCCTGATGCAATCGTTTGTCCGATCATGTGCCTGCTCCGGATCAGAACGACCAGCTCACGAACGCACCGTAGGTCCTGGCTGCACCGTAGATGCCGGTATCGCCAAAGTCCTGCCTGTACTTGTTGGTGAAGAAGACGTCGTCGGTGAGGTTCTTGCCGAAGAACGTCAGGCGGATATTGCTGCGCGGATCGAACAGGCCGGCGCGGGCGCTCCAGATCTGGTAGGCCACCTGCTCCAGCGAGTTGAGCGGATCGTAGAAGAAACCGTCGTTGGCGTAGACGTCGCCGCCTACTTCAGCCTCGAGCCCGAAGAAGAACGGGAACGTGTAGTTGATCGCCAGGGTTCCAGTGAACTCCGGAGTACGGACCGTCTTGTTGCCCTTGAAATCGATCTGTTCGTCGCTAAAGCCGATGCCGTCCGGCGGAGCCTTGAACGCACGGCCGATGAAGTCGACGTACTCGCCGTCCAGATACACCCCGGAGAGGCTGACGACCAGCGATTCCGTGAGGAACCAGGAAGTCTCCAGTTCCGCGCCCTTGACCACGTATGTGCCGGCGTTCTGCAAGCTGGTCACGCCACCGCTGGCCAGCGACAGGTTCTGCACCTGCGCGTTATTGATCTTGGTGGTGAACAGGGCGACGTTGAGCTTGATCGAGTTGTCGTCCAACAGCTCGGTCTTCATGCCGAGCTCGTTGGTGGCGGCAAGCTCCGGCTCGATGCGATCGGGCGGATCGGTGACGTTAAGACCGTTGAAGTTGCCGCTTTTGAAAGCTTCGGCGTAGCGGTAGTAGAACAGCGTCTCGTCGTTGAGCTTGTAATTGAGGCCGAGGTTAGGCGTGAAGCTGTTCCACGTATGTGTCTGCGGCTTGAAGCTGACCGCAGTGAACGTGCCCGATTGGAAATCGTCCGGCGCGATAATTTCGTTGAGAATCGGAATGATGCCCCCGAGCCCCGCTCCCGCCGGGATGTTGAGACGCGCACCGATCTTTGAATAGAGCAGGTCGCGGTCTTCGGTCGAATACCGCCCACCGAGCACGACGGAGGTCTTCTCGCTGACGTGGAAAGTAAACTGTGCATAAGCAGCCAGGGCATCCGTGGTCACACCGCTGCTCAGCGGCACTTCCAGAAAGATGTTCTGGTTGGTATTGGCGTCCGCGTTGCAGTCGCCGCCGATGCCCTGAAAGATGCCGCAGAGTGCGCCGTTCTGGCCAATCTCCGAAGCCGTATTGGCGTCGATCAGACCGAAGTTCGCCAGCGTGGCAGCCAGCGCCTGGGCAGAGGTGGTGAGCACTTCGACGCCGTCGGAATTGGTCTGCGTGTTGCCGGCGATACCCAGGCCCAAGGCGATGGGCTCGACAAAGATCGGATAGCGACCGGTCTTTAGCGTGTCCTCGTAATAGATACCGCCGATCCATTCAAGCCAATCCGGCGTCTCGGCCGGGTTGGAGCTGAAGATCAATTCGGCGATCTTGGACTCTGCCGTGTTGGGAATGGCGCTGATGTCCAGCACCGGCTCCGGCGCGGAGTCGTAGTCGAAGCGGATCGTGCTCTCGGCGGTGATATCGCCGTAGACCAGCCTGATGTCGAACCAGGGCACCCAGCGAGCGGTTGCGCCGACCGTGATGATGCGGCTGATGGCCTCCACGCCGACGTTTTCCTGGTTGCCGCTCTCGTGCGGCCGGTCGATCGGCGTCAGCGCTAACTGAAACGCGGGAGAAGCCTTGAGCAGGACCGTGGCGACCGAGTCGGTGTCCTGCTGCCGGACATCGTAGTACGAGCCCTGGATGTCGAAGTCTTCGTTCGGCTCCCAGCGCAGCACGCCACGGCTGCTGGCGTTACGGTAGGGCCGGTACGTGACATCGTTATCGAGCGCATAGATCGTGTGCGCCTCATGATCCTGATACAGCCCCGAAACGCCGAAGCTCACGGTGTTGTCAGTGAACGGCACCGGGCCAGAGAAACCCAGCTTGGTCTTGGTGTCGTTGTAATTGCCGAACTGCTGCAGGATGTCGCCGCAGTAGCCGTCGTTGCAAGGCTCCTTCAATTCGACCTTGATCGCGCCTGCGATGGCGTTGCGGCCGTACAGGGTGCCCTGAGGCCCCTTCAGCACTTCGATCTGCTTGACGTCGCCCAGGGCCTGGGCCGAGGAGAACGTGAACGGCAGATAGAGGCCGTCGATGTAGGTGGCGACGGAAGAATCGATACCGGCCTGGAAGGCGTCGCCGCCGACGCCGCGGATGAAGATGATGGAGTAGCTCGCCATCGAGTCGAAGGTCAGACCCGGCGTGATGAGCTGAAGATCCTTGATGTCGTTGATGCCCGAAGCTTCGAGCTGTCCCGAACTGAAGGCTTGGACGCTGGACGGCACTTCCTGGAGATTTTCTTCGCGCTTCTGCGCGGTGACGACGATTTCTTCGAGCATGCGGTTCCTGACGCCGCCACCGCCGCTCTCTTCTTCCGCAGGCGCCTCTTCGGCCTGCGCCGTTTCTACCGGCGCTGCCTCGGCGACGGGAGCCTCCGCGCTAGCTTCGGCGCCGCCCTCCGGGAGGGCCTGCGGCTCGCCCGCTGCTGCGGGTTCCGCAACGGCATCGGTCGCAATGGGCTCGTCCTGAGCAAATCCTGGCTGCATCAGAGCCAGTTCCACTGCCACCACCCACGCCAGCTTTTTCAGACGCTTCCCCTGCTTCATCGTTCTCTCCGTTACCAAGTCAATCAGCACTGATTGCATGTGTTCCTTCGCTCAAATTAGTTGCGGCCGGACGGGGCGTCTTTCGGATTAGTCTCCTTCCCATATCAAAAACGTGCTGTCGGAAAATTTCGACGGCATATCGCAAGCCGCGAAGCGCCCCACGCCATGCCTTCCGGAGCCGCTTGGAATGAACGGGAGTTCATGCGTCTACAGGCTTTTTATAGGGCGGCGCAGAAGATTTGGCGCGTGCCCATTCCCGCCCGCTTTTTTTCGTATGGCACACTACGACTTCGTCGATTCGCAGCTCATCGCAAGCTTGCTTGCGGTCCCCTGGCTGCGTGTACCGAAGGGCACCCAGGCGTTTGCCGCGCAGACGTCGGCTTCCAGAAAAACCAGACTTTTCTCGATCAGGAGGAACGAACATGAACCAGGACCAGCGGCAGGGAAACGCCACAAACAAACCCCTCGGGGGGGCGGAATACGGTGCCGGTGTCGGCAAGCTCGTGCGACCGCGATTTCTCTCGGCGGGAGATATTCGCGAAGCCGAGAAAATTTCCCCGGATACCCTGTTGCCCGGCAACACGATTTACGACTGCATCAAGGCCTCGGTCGCCATCGACCCCGACAAGCCGGCCGTGAAACATCTGCTTTCGGCCGAGCCCGGTGGCGATGCGAGAGTGCTCAGCTATGTGCAGTTGCTGGACCAGATCCAGCGCGCGGCCAATCTTTTTCACGAGGTCTCGGCAGGCGAGCGGCCGTCGGTATCGATCATCCTGCCGATGCTGCCGGAGGCGCTGGTTGCGGCTTGGGGCGGCGCCACGGCGGGAGTCGCCAACCCGATCAATCCCTACCTGGAGATCCGCCAGGTCGCCTCGATCATGAACGCTGCGCGCGCCACTGTGCTGGTGACCACCACCAAAAAATATGGGCCGGGCGCCTGGGACAAGCTGCATGAGTTGGTCGGGCTGGTGCCGACCCTGAAGCGCGTATTTTATTTCGACGCGCCGGACTCGCCGCACGACTTGGCGACCGCGCTCGCCGCACAACCCGCGGGACTGACTTTCGAGCCCGGCAACGATCCACACGCAGAAGCCGTGTACCTGCCCACGGGTGGCACCACGGCAGCACCCAAGCTGGTGCGCATGACGCATCGCGGCCAGTTGCTCGCAGCCTGGATCATGGGCGGACTGGCGGGCTCCTCGACCGACGGCGTGGTCGGCCACGCCATGCCGAATTTCCATGTCGGCGGCGGCGTCATCATTTCCCTGCGCGCGATCCTGTTCGGCCAGACCGTGCTGACCCTGACCACGGACGGCTTCCGCAACCAGGGCGTGGTCAAGAATTTCTGGGACATCGCGCGCAAGCACCGCATGACATCCTTGATTGCCACGCCCGCGACTGCCGCCGCGATTCTCGCGCTGCCGCCCGAGGTGAGCTCGGAAGGGCACTGCATCCAGAGCTTCAATGCCGGCGGCAGCACCATCCCGGTCGAACTGCTGCGCGGCTTCCACAAGCGCTACGGCGTGTGGCTGCGCGAACTGTGGGGCATGTCGGAAATTCACGGCGCGGTGTCGAGCCACCCGGGCAAGGACAGCGAACCGGTGGCCGGGTCGGTGGGCGTTCACCTGCCCTGGCACCCGGTGAAGGCCATCGAGGTGGATTCGCAGAACCGTCTCGTGCGCGAATGCGCGCCGGGCGAGCGCGGCGTACTCGTCATCGGCGGGCCCGGCGTGACGCCGGGCTACGTGGACTCTTCGCTCGACGCCGAATTCTTCGTGCAGGGGATGCCCGATGGCCTTCGTTGGGCCAACACCGGCGATCTCGGCACGGTCGATGAGACCGGCCACATCTGGCTGTTCGGCCGCGCCAAGGACGTGATCATTCGCGGCGGCCACAACCTCGACCCGAAGATGATCGAGGAAGTGCTGGTGTGCCATCCCGCGGTGCAGATTGCCGCCGCCATCGGCAAGCCCGATGCGTCGAAAGGCGAGATGCCGATGGCCTATGTGCAGCTCAAGGACGGAGCCAGTGTCACCCCGGCCGAACTGATCGCGCTGTGCAAGGAGAAGGTGCAGGAGCGCGCCGCGGTGCCGGTGGAAATCCACGTGATCCCTGCTCTGCCCATGACCGCGGTCGGCAAGATCAACAAGCCGGCGCTGCGCGTCGATGCCATTCGCCGCGTAGCCACCGACGTGGCGGGCGGCATTGCCGGGAGCGGCGTGACGATTGCTGTTGACGAGACCGGCCGCAGACCCAAGGTCATCGTCAAGGCGACGGTTGCTGCGGATCGGACGGCGTCGGTCGGGAAGCAGCTCGAAGACGCGTTTCGCACCTTCGAGTTCCTGACCGATATCGAGGTGACCGCCGCCGTGTAGGAGGGGCGCAAGCCCCGACAGGCGTTCGCAGATCGAAACGGGTTTGGGCCTGCGAGCGCCTGTCTGGGCTGAAGCCCCTCCTACGTCAACCCGGCGGCAACAGCGGCCGCGGGTCGAAGTAATCCGACCAGCGCACGATCTTCCCGCCGCGAACCGTCAACGTCCCGGCTAGCGGGAACGACAACAGGCGACGACCGTCGGCGGTGTCCATGTGATCGACCCGCTCGGTCAGCACGACATCGCCGCCGCTGCCGATTGCGACCAGGTCAACCGTAATGGCCGCGATCTGAAACCCGTCGATGAAGCCCTGCATCATCGCAATCATCTCGGCCTTGTTCGCGGCAGACGGCAGGCCGGAATTTTCCCAGCGGCAGTCGTCGGCACACCAGGCTTCGATGGCCGAGATCAGGCCGCTACCGCTGCCCAGTTCGGCAAAGAAAGCACGCACCACAGTTTCAGGATTCGGGTTCATGTCTGTGCTCAATCGACGCGGTAAACACGGTATTCGACGGTGCCGCCCGGCAGCAGCCGGCCGGCTGCAACGAACAGCGTGTGGTTGACCCAGGCGTAACGCGGATCACCACACTCCAGGCGAGGAGAGGTACGCAGGTAGGCATCGGCAAACTCGGTGCCCGCGCCCGTTGTCAGGGCTGCGCCGATCTTCTCGTTCATCTGCAGGAAGCCCCAGTAGTTCACGTAGATGAAAGCACCGTCGTCGGTCGCGATCTGCGCACGCACGTCCACGCGACCGTAGCCGTCGGCGCCGATCAGCAACCAGTCGCCGCCGGACAGCAATCGGCCCTTTAGTCTCGCGCCGCTCACCTCCCCAGCTCCCATCGTGAAGCACATGCGGCCGCCCAGAGGCGTGGCGCCCACGTCGACCGGCGGCATGACCTGCGCCGTAAAGGTGAATTCGTGTGCCAGCGTTGCGGCTTCGGTGGTTTCGTTCATTGGGTTGCAGTTCTTTTCTGGATCAGGGCGTGCACAGCACGGCGTTGGTGTGCATGGTGTCGAGGTATTCCTTGACGCCCGCGATCTTCCCGTCGCGCACGGTGAACAGGAAGTGATAGTGATTGTTGTAGTGGCGCCCGTTGTTCAGATCCGCGAGCGATTCGGTTTCCACCGCCACGCGCTCGCCTTCGGCCGTGAAGGCCTTGGGCATGAGCTTGATCGCGCCGCCCTTGCAGCTCCCGCTGACGCCGGAGAGCAGTTCCCGGAACTGCGCCATGTTGTAGGTGCCGGAGATCGGCATCGTGCCGGCGACCCACCAGGTCGCGGTGTCGGCCATCATCGCCATCGTGGCTTCGACATTGCCGGACGAGAACACTTCCATGAAACGCTTTACGGTTTCCTTGTTCTGCTCGTTGGTATTCATGCTCGTTTCTCCTCGCTGATCCGGAGTCCATGTAGCGTGCGCACTGCGCACGAGCGTGCTCCGGTGAATGGGCCATCGTGCGCGGTGCGCACGCTACTTCAGTTCAATCTGTACTTCGCCTTCCACCACTTCCACTGGGTAAATCTGGATTGGCGTCTTCGCCAACGCGTTCGGCACGCCAGTGCGCAAGTCGAAGCGGGCGCCATGCTTGGGACAGAACAGGTGCACGCCGCGCATCCTGCCGCCTTCCAGCGCCGCCAATTGATGCGTGCATCGATTCTCCACGGCAAAGATTCCAGCCGAGGTTCGACAGATCAATACGGATCGCCCCTCCACCGCGAACGCCTTGTTGCTCTCCATAGCCACCTCGGAGAGTTTGCACACGGCATGCTTCATTTTTTGCCGTCAATGTAACGATCCACTTCCTTGTGGAAGTGCCGGATGCGCGCTTCCTGGTCGCTCCAGATCGGCCCCTTGAAGCCACGGGATTTGATCCCCTGCTGCACGTTCGGCACCAGCTCCCAATCCTGCAAGAGCACCGGGCCGATGCCGGGCACCTCGTTTGCCGGCCAGCGCTCGATGTCGGGTCGCGTCTCGCCGCTGAGGTCCAGTTCTTTCGGCATTGCCATCCAGGTCGGCACGTCGTAGTTCGGCACGTCCACATGCCGATACAACAGCACGTTGTCGTAGACGAACTTCTCGGGATCGGTCGGGTGCGGCACGAAGCGCATGATGAACACGCCCTCGGCGTGCATACCCATCTGCACGTTGGGGAACATGCCGGTGATCCAGCCGTCGCTGAGCTGGCCGTCGGTCAGCTTGTCCCATTCCTTGATGCCCAGGCGCGCGGCGCGTTCGCGCTTGGCGAGCTGGATGTCGCGACGGGTGTCATGCACCGTGCCGGAATAGGTGTCGGTGTCGATGCCGGCATCGCGCAGAAAAATCTTCGCGCCCTCGTCCAGATCCCGCTCGTGCGCAACTTCATGACGATGCGACTTGATGCCGAACCACACGATCATCCGCCCGAAGCCGTTCTTGTACAGATCGACCTGGCTGAATTCCTCGATCGAGCCCTGCGTCTGCGGGTGAATGTGCGGCAGATGGTAGGTCTCGTAAAACGTATCGACCCCCGTCTTCCAGTTGCTGCTCCACTCGCTGCGCGTGTGCCGCACCAGGTTCATGGTGTCCATGCCGTAGGCTTCCAGGTAGCCCTCCGGCAGACCCATCCATTCCTTCAGCGGCGGCGCCTTGCCATCGATGTTCACGAACACGAGGCCGCCGAGAGAGTCGCAGCGCACCTCGGTCAGGCCAGGGCGGTGGGCGATGAGCTTCGGGTTGAAAGTCTCTTCATCGACGATCTTCTCGAGCTTGCCGTTGCAGCCGAATTCCCAGCTATGGAACGGGCAGGTGAAGCTGCTGGCCGTGCCGCGATCCACCTGACACACACGATTCCCGCGATGCGGGCAGGCGTTGTAGAACGCCTTGATGCTCATGTCGTCTTGCCGCACGACAAGGAATTCCTCGTGGCCGTGCTGGAACAAGGTGTAGTCGCCGGACTCCTTGATATCGACCGTTACCGCGGCAAGCAGCCAGACCTTCGGCCACAAGGTCTGCCACTCCTTGGCCATGAATTCGCGCGAGTAGTAGCGCGACGGGTCGACCACATCGAGGCCGTTATCCACCGGCGGCGAACGCCCTTCCAGCGAGCCTTCCGGTGCGCCCAGGTCGAGCGGAAATTTGAACTCGGTGTCGCTAGGAATGTTGCCCATCGCTTGCCTCCTCGAAATTAGCAGTCTGGCGCGAACGCCTCAGTGAAGCGCGCCCGCAGCACCAGCAGTGGACATGCTCCGTCCACTGCTTCTTTCTCGCAACCGGGAACCTTCAACACGACCCGGCCCGGCGGATGCGCCAGGTCCAGCGTCGTGCCGGCCCGCATCTGTTGCAGCGTCTGGTAGTACAGCACGACACGAACATAACGCTTTCCGTCGGCAGGATTGAGCAGGCGCTCAAAAGCCAGGGTCACACCCGGCGCCGTGTTGTCCGGCTGACCCGGCAGCGACCACTCCAGCCCCAGCAAACCCGACATCGCGGCGAGATGAATGTCGCGGCCCATGAACGCAAGGAAACGGGTTGCATTGAGTGATGGGTTGGCCGCAGCCGGCGCATCATCGAGGGCCGCGAGGATCGCGCGTCCCAGCGCCGTGACGTGACGCGAAGCCAGGTACGGCGGCTTGCGCAGCAGTTGCACGTACAGGTTGCGCGGGCCGAGCAGCGGTGCGAGGGCCTCTGGGGTCGCGGCCTCGCCCCAGGCGACATCGCGCTCGGGCATGCCTTCCATGTAGGCGAACAGGAAATTCTCGCCCAGGGTCGCAGCCTGTTCGAGCCCGCCCTTGATCTTGGGCCCTTCCTTGCTGTCCTCGATGACATTGCCGAAGCCGTCCAGTCCGCAGGACGGAACATCATCGGCACAAGTCACCGAGCTGCGCACTTTCAGAATCGCCTGCAAGCCTTTCAGCGCATCGCGCTCGCGGCGCACCGCGCGCCCAAGTTCGCCGCCGGCTGCGGCGAGCACCGCAGCGCGCGCTTTCACAGGGCTGATCGGACAAGTGCCCGCGCCGCTCGGATTGAACAGCGGATCGACGCCCTCCCCCTGCGGTTTGAACGCCGCCTTGAAACCACACCCAGGAAACATTCCGTCCATCAGTGCCTGAGCGCTGAGCGGATTGCGCGCGGCCGCGTTGTCGGCGTAATTGGCCACGCTACCGGCCGGCGGACAGCCCTGCGCCGGAAGCAAACCGGCGGCGGCGTAGTGCTGGCGATAGTAGCCGCCGAGCGTCCTGACCAGCGCCGCACCATGCTCGGTCAATTCGCCCGGACCGACCGGCCACTGCGGCCAGGGACGCGTGGCCGACTTGGCGAGTTCTGCCGGCGACTGGTTGGGGGATCGCAGGCCGTGACGCATCAGCACGACGGACTTTTCCAGTTGCAAGCTCGGCGTCGCTGCAGGCACCGGCACGGACACGAGCAGCAGGCTCAGGCTCGCCGCCGGGAGCAGGCCCAACATCAAGGTTCGATTCGATCCGCTTGCGAATGAAAACACCGTACTTCCCCGTCGCCGTCGTCTGATTCCCGCGCAACTACGTGAACGAAATCCGCGCCACGTGCCCGTAATCCACCGGGATGATCGCGGCATTCATGTACGACCCCGCATCGCTCGCCAGCAGCAGCAGCGGCCCGTCGAGTTCTTCCAGCAGGCCCACGCGCTTGGCCGGCAGATTCTCCACTTCCAGCTTGCCTTCCGGGCTGTCGAAGTACCAGTCCACCATCTCGGTGCGGAAGTAGCCCGGGGCAATCGAGTTCACGCGGATGTTGTGGGGCAGCAGGTCGATGGCCATCTGCTTCGTGAGTTGGATCAGCGCGGCCTTGGCGCTGCCGTAGATCGACAGGTAAGGCTTGGTCTGCTGGCCGGTGATGGACGTGATGTTGATGATGCCGCCCGGCTTGCCCTTGGCGATGAGGCGCTTGGAAAACTCGCGGGACATGCGCATCGAACCCATCAGGTTCACGTTCATGATGTTCTGCCACTGCTCATCCGAAATATCCGGGAACGGCGCGAACACGATCTGGCCGGCGTTGTTGACGAGCAGGTCTATCGTGCCCATCGCTTTCTCGGCCGCATCGAATGCCGCGGTCACGCTCTCGGTATTGCCGATGTCGAGTTCCACCGCCACGGCGTCACCGCCCTTGGCGCGAATCTCGGCGGCAATGGATTCGATGGCGTCCTTGCGCCGCGCCGCGCAGATCACGCGCGCGCCGTTATCGGAGAGCGTCTGCACGAAATGCCGGCCCATGCCGCTGCCCGCGCCGGTGACCAGGGCCGTGCGGCCTTTCAGGGAAAAACGGTCGAGTGCTTTGCTCATCGCGGTGTCCTCAAGATAAACGTAGGGCGGATTAGCGGCTTCACCGCGTAACCCGCCTTCGCGGAATCGGCGGGTTACGCCGCGGGAAAGCTCGCGGCCAACCCGCCCTACGGTATGGGGGCCAGCAACGTGTCGATGGCCGGGACCGCTTTCGGGTCCGGTTCCCAGCCCTGCATCAGCAGCCAGGAGCGGTCGCGCAGCAGTTGTTCCTTGGACATCGCGAGCACGGTCTTCTCGACCGCGGCCTGCGTCGCTTCGGGCGCTTCGGCGTACACCGCGCGCACGGTCTGCGCGGTCGCGCTGCGCAGTTGGCGTACCGCCTCGACGATCTCGGTGGGCTCGGCGCGCGCGCGCCTGAGCACGTCGGCGCCGACCAGACCCGCGCTACCGAGCGCAGCGAGCGCAGCGCTCGTCTGCTCGCCGCCCTCAGCCTGTTCACGCAGGGTCTTCGCCGTGTCGAGCAGGCGCGCCAGTTCGTCGCAGTCGTATCGATATTCCAGTGGCAGATGCTGCGATATCAGCGCGAGCGTGCCGATGGTGAGCTGCGCCGACTGCATCGCGAGCTGGTTGGTCTGGTCCAGCGCCGGGATCACGTCTTCCATCATCGCCTTGATGACGGTCTGAATCTGGAGTTGCGGTCGCATCTGCATGACTCAGACTCCTTTCTCAATGAGGGCTCGGATTTCATCGAGCAGCATGTAACCCACACCCAGCAACCACGCGAGCAGGATGTCCTGGTGCGATTTGCCGTTGCGCGCCACGCGATAGCTCGTGCCCAGGGTCATCGCCACCATCGAGTAGGCGTTGAACACCTGGTACCAGTGCAAGGATTTTCGATCCACCTTCAGGCCGGAGGCTTTCTCGTAGGCCTCGATGAATTCGTTCTCCGGCATCAGGCCCGAGATCAGCACGGTCTTGCCGTCCTCGGCCATCGTCGAGAACGCGTGGCTGGTACTCCAGGCGAGGTCCTGGTGACGGTCGCCGATGCGGCACAACTCCCAGTCCAGCCAGGTCGTGATCTGGCCGTCGGCCTCGTTGAACAGGTAGTTTCCCGTGCGGAAATCGCCGTGCACGACGGACAACTGCTCGACGGCGGGCGCGTGCTTGTGCAGCCAGGATGAGGCCAGCGCCACCAGCGGCACTTCCTCCTCGGCGTCCTCGGCCCACACGCGATCCCACCAGTTCACCGCCCAGTGCGCGTTCTCGTTACCGGACTTGGGAATGTCGAAAGCCGACAGCTCGGCCTTGGTGTAATCGAAGGTGTGCAGCTTCGCGAGATCACGTACGAACTGCGGCGAGAGCTGCTTGCGCACGTCCTCGGGCATCCAGGTGCCGAGTCCCGACACGCCGCTCTTGGCGGTCGAGGGCTTGGTCACGCCGCTCACAAAGCCGTAGACGAGACCCGGATACGGCAGGTGCTCGCCTTTCACATCGACCCAGAACGCGGGCGGCACCGGCATGTGGCCCTTGAGCGCGTTGACCATCTGATATTCGCGCAGGCGGCTGGTCGCGTGCAGCGACTCGGCGAGGTCGGTGCGCAGCACCATGCGCGTGGTCTCGCGACCCACGCCGGGACGATCCCAAGTGAGGTTGAAGCCCATCTGCAGCTTGGACGCGCCGCCGGCGAGCCACTTGGCCTCGGTGATTTCGAAAGGCGTCTTGAGCTGCGAGCCGATCAGGGAGGTGGCGCCCTTGACCAGCGCTTCCAATGGCAGCTTCGTGTAGGCCGGACCCGCACGGTTTTCGAGCTTGGCGGTGAGCGCGCGATCCACCTCGCGTTCGACTGCGAAGCGCTTGCGCGTCGCGGCGATCCATTCGCGTGAGGGTTTGTCTTTGTCGATCATCGGCATTCTGTTCTCCCAATGTGGTCGTGCCCGCGAAGGCGGGCATCCAGTTCTTGCCGTCTCGGCAACAAGAAAAACTGGATTCCCGCTTTCGCGGGCATGACGGTTGTTGTTGTTCGTGTTCGCTCGGTCAAGACGTGATGTGCCCCGAGGACTGCGTCCACCGCCGCCCGTGCCGCCGCGTCAGCGCCTGCAAGGACGTGATCTCGGACGCCAAACCGTAGCCGACGCGGCCGTTGTGCAAGGTCCAGCGACACTGCGCGGCGTACACCAGCGAGGCGGTGTAGCAGATCCACGGTCCGCCCACTTCGGCCATGCCGTGCGCGTGCCAGACCTTGCCTCGTTTATCCGTGGCGATGACCTCCACCGAGTGGATCACGCTGCCGATGCGATGCGTGTACAGCTTCATGTCGGTCAGGCCGTAGACCTTGCCGTCTTCCAGCACGTAGCCGTGGGCGAGGCCCTGCTGCTGATCGACCGGCTTGCCCGGATCCCAGTGATTGATCCACTTGATCGCGAGGTCCGGCCCGAAATGGCAGTGCGACCAGCCCATGGTCGGCACCTCGATTTCGGCGCGGATGCCCCAGCTATGGTCCATGGTCTCGACGCAGTCGATCTCGTACTCGCGGCCGGCGAATTTCAGTCGTCCCTTGAACTGGCCGGTGAGATCGAAATGCCCGCCGTAACCCGAGCCCATGCCCGCGCCCGCGTGCTGCTCGGCGACGGTGGCCTTGGCCATCGGGCTTTGATTCGGGTCGTGGATATCGAAAGGCTCCATCAGGCCGCGGAAATCGAAATCGATCTCCATGTCGTCGTAGCCGCGATAGCTCACCGTGTAATCGCGGATGTTGTGCGCCTTCACGTGCAGGCCGTTGGCCGTGCGGTATTCGGAAAGCTTCGGCGGGCACGGCAGCGCCATCTGCGCGTCCAGGTACAAGGTCTCTGCGCGGTTATCCGCCAGCGCGCCGTAAAGCGACACGTCGCAGGACTGCACGCCCACGCCGCGACGCGCCACGGTGTAGATGATCCCCATCAGCTTTTCCTTGGGGACGTAGAAGCAGAACCAGTTGGTTTCCGCGTGCCGGTGATCGGCGTCCGCAGGGGTGTGGAATTCGACATCTTGATCGGTGATCACGGATTTCTCGCAGGTTTCTCGCGCGCGGCTCGGTAGAAAGATTCGATGGCGGGGCGCTTCGGTACTGTCCCCCACCGTCCGGCTGGAATAAGCTCCGGCCGCAGATTGACGTCTATGCCGCAGCCTGTCTTTCGAATCCGGCTCAGACCCTGTTCAAAAAGTGCTCAGAAATGTCGGCGACGACCCGCGTCCTCAGCCGACCCGAGGAGATGTCATGGGTAGAGGTTCGGAACGCAGAGCCGTGGATGCCTTCAGTCTTGGCGTGGGCCAGTCGCCGGTGCTGTCCAACGACGCCGAAGCCTGGGGCGGCCTGTCCGTCTGCGAGTGGAAGCTGCCCTGGCTGGACGGTTTCGAACTGGCCGAGAACGACGACTTCATCGTCGCCTACCACAGCGACGGCTCGCGCAAGGTGCGCGCGGCCTGCAACGGCCCCTGGAGCGACGGCACCTCGACACCCGGCCTGATCAGCGTGATCCCGCCCGACCGGAAAGTGGAGTACACCATCGACGGCGAGGTGAGTTTTTCGTCCATCCACGTGCCGCGCCGCCTGCTCAGCGGGCTGGCCGAATCCTGCTTTTCGTCAACGCCCGATTTCCGCTTTGCCTTCAGCGATCCTTTCGCCGGTTCCTGCGTCGAGATTCTGCTCGCCGAAGCGCGCCGCGGCGGCGCCTGCAATTTCCCCTACGTGCACGCGATGACGCGCGCGCTGATCCTGCACCTGATGCAGAGCTTCCGTCCCGCGCCCGGCGCCGCGAACGCGGCGCAACAACGCTCCTCCGGCCTGCGCCTGGACGCGATGCTCGACTTCATCGATTCGCGCCTGACCGACCCGCTGAGAATCGAGGAACTGGCCGAACGTGCCGGCGTGAGCCGCGCGCATTTCATTCGCCGCTTCGGCGATGTCACCGGCATGTCTCCGCATCGCTACGTAACCTTGCGCAGGATCGAGAAAGCCAAGGAACTGCTGGGCGACGTGCAGCGCGGACTGGCGCAGATCGCGCTCGACGTGGGCTTCGGCAGCCAGTCGCACTTCACGCAGGTGTTCCACTCCGTGACGGGGCAGACACCGAGCCAGTTCCGGCGGGCGCACGAAGCCGGGCGCGACTAGGCGGCATAGGCGGCATAGGCGGCCGGCAATAGCTGGGTTTGCGAAGATATTTCCGGGTAGCCGTCTTGCGTCCAATCATCGCGCCATGCGCGTAGTCACGGCATCACGCCGCCACTAAAGGGAGCCGCTGTAATGCGTATCGCACCGATTGCAAACCCGCCGCCGCTGTCGCGAGTCACGACCGTCCTGTCACTCCTGTTCGCGGCTCTGCTCGCGCTGCCAGCTGCCGCTTCGATGGGCGGTGGCGACGGCGGGGGCTCCTCCGGCGGTTCGAAAAAAGACCCCACGCCGTTCTACCAGCGCGGCGTCGAAAATCTGAAGACCGGTCAGTACGAAGCCGCGCAGAAAGAGTTCAAGGAAGTCCTCAAGATCATTCCGAACCATGGCCAGGCCAATTATCTGATGGGCATGGCGCTGGAAGGCCAGCAGAATTTCAAGGACGCGGCGCGCGCGTTCAAGAAGGCGGCCAAGAACGACCCAAAACTTTACGAGGCACGGGCGCGGCTGGGCATCGTCAGCCTGCAACTCGGCGACCTCGACGACGCGAACGAGGAACTGGCCGACCTGCAAAAAGCCAAGGACAAGTGCGCCGCGAAATGTCCGGCCGACGAGCAGGCCAAAATCCAGGCCGCGCTCGATGCGCTCAACGCCGCACTCCAGGGCAAGCCCGCGGCAAAGGCCAGCGCCCTGCCCGCAACTCGTGCGGATGGCGAGCAGCGCTACCTCGCGGCCGTCGAGCTGATTCATCGCGAGCGGTACGCCGCCGCAATCAAGTCCCTGCGCCAGAGCGAAGCCGCATTCGGACCGACCGCCGACCTCTTCAATTACCTGGGTTTCGCGCATCGCAAGCTCGGAAAGTTCGACGAGGCGCACAGCTATTACGCGCAGGCACTGCTGATCGACCCCGAGCATCTCGGCGCCAACGAGTACCTGGGCGAGCTGCACCTCCAGATGGGGCGCGTGGACCTTGCTCTTGTGCAGCTTCAGAAGCTGCGCCAGCTCTGCGCTTTCGGTTGCGCGGAAGAAGAAGAATTGCGCCGCTGGCTGGCCACGCGTTGAGAGCGTGATCGCGGGCATGGCCCGTTCCTACGGAATGACAGTGCGTAGGAGCGGGCCATGCCCGCGACAGTGGATCTTTATCGCGTGCTGGTTTGTCGGCGTAGCCAGCGCCGCCGACCTCCCCCTGCGCGAAGCGGCCTGGCTCGCGCCGCGCAGCGATCGCGTCACCGCCCTCACCACCGCACCGGCCGAGTGCTTTCGTCCACCCGCCGATCCCGCGCAAGCTGTAGCCGCTAAGGCGGGTCGCATCGCATTCCGCAGCCCGCTGCTGCTCGGCGGGCCTGCCGCGAAATCCGGCCTGTCCTGCCACGCCTGCCACATCAACGGTCATGGCAATCCGGATTTCTTCATCGAAGGTTTGAGCGGCGCACCCGGCACCGTGGACGTGACCAGCAGCCGCTTCAGCAAGACGCGCGGCGACGGCGTTTTCAACCCGAAGACGATTCCCTCGCTGCTCGACATCGCGCGCTTGCGCAAAGCGGCCGAGCCGGGCCGTACCGGGAGTTTCGTGCACGGCGTGATCGTCGATGAATTCCAGGGCTGGAAACCCGCGCCCTCGGTGTTCGATGCACTGCTCGCCTACGTCTCTGCGCTCGACCCGGCCGCCTGTCCCAAACCGCGCGTCGTCGCCATCCGGCTGAGCGACGACCTCGCGCTGATCCGTCGCGGTGCTGAGGCGCTGACCGCGGCACTGGACAGCAAGGACCTCGCGTTGACGGATTTCCTGCTCGTTTCGCTGCGCAGCCTGCTGGGCCAGGTGCATGAGCGCTTCGAGTTGCCGGACCTCGAACAGGCGCGCTCGATTCTCGTCGGCCTGGGCCGCGAGTTGGGCGAACGGCGCGAATCGCTCTCCACTACATCGACCCAGGCGAGCGCCGCTGTGTCCACTTGGCGGCAGCGATTCGACGCGGACGAAAAAATGCTTCTGCCCTTCGAATCCAGCTCGCTCTACAACCCGGAACTTCTGCGTGCACGGGCAGCGCCTGAAGCTCAGCGAATCATCGAATCGCCGTAGAGTCGCCGCAGCACCTCTGCTTCCTTCTGATTGTCCGCGCCGGCAGCTTCGATGGTGCGCAGCGCGTCGAGCCCGCGCAGGCCGAGATGCGTCGGCCGGCCTTGCGCGACCATCGCGCAGCGCGCCGTCACCCAGTACGCCTGTACCTCGCAAATGCCCGCATCGCGCACCTTAGTCAACATTTCGAGCGCCGCAAGCGCCGCGGCTTCGTCCTTCCATTGCGCCTGGATCACGGCGCTATTGCGGGTGCTGCGTTCGGCGTTGTCGACGCCGGGCGCGGTGTTCCACAGCGTGGGATCGCCGGAGGCGAGCAGATGCGTGCGCAGGCTTTCCAGGTCCGCGTTGTTCACGACCGGCATCAACGCGGACTCCAACGCCGCGGCCGCCGCTTGCGCGGTCACGTCCGGTGGCGACTGCACCAGCAGCACGTAACTGCCGCTCGGTTCCGAATAGTCCGCTATCGCCGCGGATGCGGCGACACGCGTGCGGCTGGCGCCGGCTTCCAGGCTGTACAACAGCGTGCGGCTGAACACGTTCTGCTCGTCGCGCAGGATCAGCGGAATGACGTCGCTGGTTGCAAGCCCAGTGCGATCGGCCTCGTTCAGAAACTCGACTTCGGCCAGGCCGTCCATCACGAAGGCCGAGTCGTCGCTCGGTCGCGGCGACACCAGCGCGACGTGGTATTGCGTATACGACCAGAATCCCGGAATGCGAACGGCCAGCACGCCGTGCACGTCGCGCCAGTAGCGCGAGAACAGGTCCACCGACATGCCCTCGCGCCGCGCGAGCAGGGCAACGGTGCTGACTTGCGTCGAGATGTCGCTCAAGTCTTCGTCCTCCGGTTTGGCGCGCGCACAGGCGAGCGTGCTATCCATTACGCATGATGACCTTGCCGAAAAAATTTCACATCGTGATCGCCGCGTTTGCGCTGCTCCTGTCCAGCGTGGGCGCTGCGGCGGATTCCGCGCGCTACAAGCAAGGCAAGCCCGGCCGCGATGGCATCGGCAAGGTCTATATGGGCCGGGAGATTGCGGGTGTCATGGGCTGGCAGGCGGCGGACTGGCTGGAGCGTCCCGAACGCGAACGCGAGGAGCGCAGCGATCTGCTGATGCAGCGGCTCGAACTGAAACCCGGAATGGTCGTCGCCGATATCGGCGCCGGCACGGGTTACTACTCGAGACGATTCTCCACCGCCGTCGGCCCAGCCGGCAGGATCTACGCGGTGGACGTGCAGCCCGAAATGCTGCGCCTGCTGACCTCGCTGTCGAAAGATCCGGTGCACGCCAACATTCGCCCGGTTCTGGGCGGGGCGGACGACGCGCGCCTTCCGCCTGCGTCGGTGGACCTAGCGATCATGATCGACGTCTACCACGAGCTGGAATTCCCCTACGAGGTTCTGGCGAGCATCGTCCGCGCTCTGAAACCGGGTGGGTGCGTGGTCTTCGTCGAATACCGCGCCGAAGACCGGACGGTGCCGATCAAGCCGCTGCACAAGATGAGCATCAAGCAGGTGAAGCGCGAGGCGCTGCCGCTCGGACTGGAGCTGGGTCGCTCGATCGGCGGGCTGCCCTGGCAGCACGTGCTGGTGTTCCGGCGGCCGCAGCCGTAGCGCGATCTAACCGTCTGCGGCGTTCGACGCCACCAGCCGATACCGGACGTTCGCGGTTTTCACCGGCTTGCCATGTTCCATTCGCGGCCGCAGTTTCGCGCCTTGCAGCGCACGGACCAGGCGCGATCGCAGTTCATCGACATTCTTGCCTCGCGTCGATTCCACGATCCGGATATCCCGCGCACGTCCGAGCCGGTCCACCGCGAATTCCGCCACCAGCGCGCTGCCGTCGGCCGCAAGCTCGCCGGGTTTCGGGACCGCGAACGAGAGGAACGTGGGAACGGCCAGTTTCGCCTCCTGCACCGCGCGGCGCGGCTGCAAGGCGGCTGCACGGCGGTAAGCATCGGTGGCCGGGCCGCGGCGACCCACCAGCCAGTTGGTGTCGCCGATCAGGTGAAGCAGCCGCGCGCGCTCGTCGGCACTCGCATTGCGATTCGTGTCGGCGATGCGGAAGGCGCGCCCGAGTGCGCTGTCCTGCAAATTGCCGGAGCCACGATCGCCACGGAACCCCGCACGCTCCTGGTTGCCCATGCTGAGCGCGAGATCCAGCAGCGCGCCGATCAGTTCTGGCGAGGCGGGACCATGAATTTTTTCCTTGATCGCGACCGCGCGCTTGTGCAGCCTGACCGCCTCCGCATTCTGGCCCGCGTCGCGAAACCAGCGACCCACCGAGATGTAAGTGCGCGCGCGTTCCGGGCTGTCGGCCGGCTGCACGCGCTCCGCAACTTCCAGGCGCCGCATCTGCCAGCGTTGCGCCTCCTTGAATTTTCTGTGCCGGGTTTCGGCAAGCGCCAGCGCGTGCAACACCTCGAGCTGACCCTGGCTGTACAAACCGTTTCGGGTGCGGTGGTACTGCAAGGCCATGGCAAACGATTCCGCCGCGCCGTCAGGCAGCCCGGCCGCGAACTGCACGGCACCCAGGCCATACCAGGCCTCGAACAGGAGAGGATTGCGCGGGTCGGACGTGCGCCCCGCCAGTTCGATCGACTTGCGAAACGCGCGCAGCGCCTCCGAGTTCTGGCCGGCCCACAATTTTGCGTACGCAAGATTGATCCGCGGGACGACGGTCTTCGTGCTTTCTGCGCCATACGCGGCCTCGCTCCGCTTCAGCGCGAGCGCCGCAAAGCGCAGGGCATCCTGCGCGCCGTCCTGCACCTTCGCGGCCTCGACCTGCAGGGAAGTGGGCGCGCCGGCAGGACGAAACTTGTCGGCCATCAATCGCCGTTGCTGCGGGCTGGGAAATTCTGGCGGCTCGTACTTGAGGTCCAGCGCGAACAGCAGGCCGGGAACCCAGGCCAGCAGAAAAATCAGGACCTGCTTCGACAGCTTCATCGAGTGGCTCATGTCGGCGCTTTCCTTCCGGTTGCCCGGCCGGTTGCGTACCGAGCGTTCCCGAACCGTATCGCGCCGCCGCATCTTTCGCCAGCCCGCGCGGCCGCCATCGCGCCCGATATTCAGATCACGACAAAAATATCGTCGCCTTCAAGCTGCACCTCAAAGCGCGCGAGGTTCACGTCGTCGGATTCCTCGCATTCGCCAGTTGCCAGATCGTAGATCCAGCCGTGCCAGGGGCAGCTCAGCTTGCCGGCGCAGACCTTGCCCTTGTGCAGCGGGCCACCGGCGTGCGGGCACTTGCCCGCGGTGGCAATCACCTTCCCGTCCACCAGAAACAGGGCGATGTCCCGAGTACCCGCCTTCGCCGCGAGGTGCTGGTTCTCGCCGAGCTGCGAACGCAATCCGACCTTGTGCAGCTCAGCCATGTGCAGCCCCGGCCTCACGCATCTTGAAGCGGGTGGGCAAGGTCTTGGGACCGCGAGCGAAGTAGGAATCCATCCACTTCACCTCGCCGTCGAGCGCGCGCAGTTCTTCGAAGCGGTCGAGCAGAACTTCGATGGCAATGCGCGCCTCCATCTTCGACAGGAAGGTGCCCAGGCAGTAATGCGCGCCGTTGCCGAAGGACATCGTCTGCCCCGGTGTGCGATCCACGTCGAACACGTCCGGCCGCTCGAACTGCGTGACATCGCGGTTGGCCGAACCGAGCAGCGGCAGAACCAGCGAACCTTCCGGAATCTTCACGCCGTTCAACACCGTGTCCTTGAGCGTGTGGCGGAACAGGATCTGCACCGGGGTATCGAAGCGCAGCACTTCTTCGATGAGCTTCGGAATCAGCGAGTGGTCGGCGCGAACACGAGCAACGACTTCAGGCCGCGAACGCAGCAGCACCATCGTAATGCCCAGGAGGTTGGTCGTGGTCTCGACGCCGCCGATGAGCAGCAGGATGGCGAGATTCAGGACCTCCGCCTTGTTCAGCCGATCCCCCTCGACTTCGGCCTGGATGAAGCCGCTGACGAGATCGTCCTTCGGCTCCGCCTTGCGCTGCTCGTACAAGTCCTCGAAGTAGGCGCGCAGATCCTTCGAACTTTTGTCGATCTGCGCGAGACGCTCGGGTCCGTAAGCGGCGCGGTTGCCGGCGGAAAGAACATCGTCCACCCAGTGCTTGAACTCGGAGCGGCGCGTCACATCCACGCCGAGCACGTCGGCCACGACGGTCACGGGAAACAGCGCGGAGAATTTCCAGACGAAATCGAAGCTGCCTGCGGTGCCGTGCTCGCGCACGATGTCGTCGATCAGCGCATTCGCAATCGCCTTGATCTTCGGCGGGAAGGCCGCGATGCGCTTGGGCACGAACGCGAAGTTTGCGAGCTTGCGGATACGTACGTGGCCCGGCGGGTCCAGCGAAATCATCGGCGGCACTTCCGGCACCGGGTCGTACTCGCCCAGCAGTGCGGGCCAGAACTTGGTGGAGGAATAAATATCCGCGTTTTGCAGGACGGTGAGGATGTCGTCGTAGCGCGCAACGGCGAACGCCGACATGGAGGGCAGCCACTTCACCGGCTCCTGCTCGCGCAGGACGGCGTAGTGCGGGTACGGATTTTCGGTGATGGCGGGAACCAGCGGGTCGTAACTCATCGCTTCGGTACCGCGCCGAGTTGTTCGAGTACCGCCCAGGCGTCCCAGATGCTGCGCTCCAGGGTGATCTTTCCCTGCTCGTCCCAGCCCATCACCGTGACCCCCTTCGTCCTGCTGATCTTGCCGGCTGCGGGCACGTTGAAGAAATCACCCGCGTGCTTGGCCTCCCAGGTCCACTGGAAGGAGCCCAGGCGCTTGTCGCCGACGTAATCGAAGACATCGAACCTGTTGTAGCTTTCGGCGGGATTGGCGACGACGAAGCCGGCCTGGAAGGTCTTCATCGCGACGAGATCGTTCTCGATGCGAATACCCATGTTGACGTCCTCGAACAGGAACTTCGGCGAGTACAGCCCGATGAGTTCTTCCGGTTTATTCGCAAACAGGCCGATCCAGTACTGACACCATTGCAGGTTCATCGATTTCTCCTCGTCGTTCCGATTTAACGGGTGGCGCCTGTTGTGGGGGCGCAGCCCACGCGCGAATCGTAGCCGGTCCGCGTTCGTGGAGACCACGCAGAGATGCAAACGACCGTCCGCGCGCCTGCGACGACGAACGACGACCCAAAAAAAGAGCCGCGAAAGCGGCTCCTTGTTCTGTCGGCGGGCACTGCCTACTTGGGCAACAGCACCTTGTCGATGACGTGGATGACGCCGTTCGACTGAAAAATATCGGCCTGCCGAATTTTCGCCGTGCCGCCGTTCTCGTCGGTGAGAATGACAGCCGGACCTTGCGTGGAAGCGATCAGCGTACCGCCGGCAACGGTGGTCAGGGTGGTTTTCCCGTTGCCGCTCGCAATGGCAGCGGCCAGCGTGTTGTAGTCGGTCTGACCGGCAACGACGTGGTAGGTCAGGATGCCGGTGAGCTTGACCTTGTTCTCCGGCAGCAGCAGGGTCTCGACGGTTCCCGCCGGCAGCGCTTCGAACGCGGAGTTAATGGGAGCAAACACCGTGAACGGACCTGCACTCTTCAGGGTTTCCACCAGGCCGGCTGCTTTGACGGCGGCAACCAGGGTGGTGTGGTCGGCGGAATTCACGGCGTTGTCGACGATGTCCTTGCTCGGCAGCATTGCGGCGCCGCCGACGATGGGCGCGGCAAATGCCGCGGGGGCCATCAGGGTTAATGCAACAACAGACGTCCGTACTAGCTTTCTCAAGTTCTACTCCTGGGCGAGAGCGCTTTTCCGGAATGGAAGAGCTCGTCTCTCACGATGCCCGCAAGATACGCAGGATGTCGTTCAGGGGATGCGAGGCGCCCATGGTTCACCGGCGAGCAAATCGCCGCGACACTGCGCTCAGGGACACAAACCCGCATACGCGAGAACCCATATCACGAGTGCGGCCAACGAAAAAACAATCAGCGCGACCCCGTTTCCGACGAATCGGATCGATGGGCGCGCGATCGCCTTGCGGCTGCGATAGCCGGTCATGGGGCGAATCAAATCTTGTCCCAGTACCCATGAATAAAGTCCGATGGCCACGAGGTGCAAGCCGACGAGCGCGAGCGCAATGTTGCTCGCGAGGACGTGATATCGCGCGCTGCCTTCCGCAGCTTCGCTCGACACACAAGCAGCCAGCGGACCGCTGAAGACGACGAGGTCGTCGGCAAAAAATCCGGTGATGCCGACACTGGCCAGGGTCGCGAGCATCGTGACGACCATCCAGCCGCCGGACGGGTTGTGTCCCACATGCGGAATCGGGGTTCGCGATGCGACATCGCGAAGATAGGCGACGACCGCGCGCGGGCCTTTCAGGAACGTGCCGAAGCGGGCGGTCTGACTGCCGCAGAGTCCCCAGACGAGCCGGAACAGGAGCAGCGCCGCCATCAGGTACCCGGCGCGCAGATGCCAGTACATCCACGCGGGCCCGAGCTTCGCGCTGAGGTACGCGACCGCAAAGCTCAGCGCCAGCAGCCAGTGGAAAATTCGGGTGGGGAGATCCCAGATCACCGACGCCGGTAATCGTCGTGGCAGCGCTTGCAGGAGGCCGCGGCATCCAGGTAAACGGCTTTGAAACGATCCGCATCGCCCGCTTGCGCCGCGGCGGAAAGCTGGCGCAGATCGGTCAGGGATTGCTTCTGCCGCGCAGTGAAGTCTTCCAGCTCGCGCCAGATTTCCGGCTGGGCCTTGGTATCGCCCTGTTCACTGCCTTCGGGGAAAAATTCCAAGGGTATCGGCGACAGCATCTCCAGGTGGGCCATGAGTTGTTGCGCCCGAGTCGCGTCGAAGGGCTGCGCGCCGCTGGCCATGGGCTTGAGCTGCGAAAAGTAATGACCTTGCAGCGCGTAGGCGGCGCGGCGCAGTTTGATCGCGTCGTCCGTCCGCAGCATCTGCGCCGCCATGAGGGACGAACCGGCGAGCGCGGCCATCAGGGCGATCACGAATGCGACGCGGCGGCCACGCGCCCCATCTCTATGGCCGCGCCACGACATGTTGCGCCTCCCAGGTCTGGGCTTGCGTGAGAAGCGCATCGAAAGCCTCCACCCGCTTCAACAGCCGCGCCTTGATCTCCGGCGGCAAGGATTTTTCGATACCGAAATCGTCTTCCGGCATGCTGCCTTCGCGCACCGCTCGCAGTACCCGTTTGATCTCCCCCGCAGCGTGGGCAGGCGTTTGCAGCAGCACCAGCCGTTTCATTTTCTGCGGGTTGTCCGGCACGTGGCAGGTGTCGCACTCGCCCTCCCGCATCTCCAGCGCCAGCGCCCGGTAGGCCGTGTCGATCTTGCCGAGGTAGGGGTTGCGGCGGTCGTACAGTCCGTCGAACAGCGTCACTTGCGGCTGCGTGTGCCCGGCCTTGTCGGTCCAGAGCCATTTGCCGTCGAAGGCCGCGGCCTGGCTCTCGGCCTGAGCGGTGATCGCTTCGCTCTGCGGGCCCGGCACGAACTGCGCGACCTTGATCTTCATGGTCGCCGCATCGATGTAGAAGACGACCGCCGACGCGGATTGATAAGCGCCCCACTTGGTCTTGTCGTGCCAGAAGGGATACGGGAATTGTCCCGGTGCAAGCCGGTTGCGGAAGCGCACCGGCAAGGTTGCCCTGATGAGTTTTTCGTCGGTGTCGTAGACCACCGCCGCGCTTCCCTCGAACATGAACAGCGGCGCGTACAGCCCGGCGTAGACATCGGGTGCGAACTGCGTCAGCGGAGTTTCCTTGAGCGACACGCCTCGGGCACGACCCCACAGCAGGATGCGCGGCAACTGGCGACGCAGCAGCGAATCGCCGTAGAGCGCCTGCCGGCATTTGTCGAACGCGACGACATCCTCGGGCCCGGCGATGGGGCAAAGACTCCCCAGCTCTTTCGCGAGTTCGGCGTAGGTCGTCCGGACCCGATCGAGTTGTGCCTCGGTCGGCGGTCCCGCCTCTGGCTGGGGCGGACGCTGATTCGCCGACAACGCAAGGGAGCAGGCTGCCATCAAACTGGCAACGAGAAATCTACGCATCTTGATGAGGTTCATAACGCTCGGGATCATGAAACTGACCTGCCTGTCGCGCCCCCGTTTGGGGCTCTCAAACTCACCCCACCTGTTCCGCAACCGTGTCTTGACTGGTCACTCCGGCTTCAACCAGAACTTCACCGGCGGCGGCAGTCCGCCGAGCTGAATCGCTACGTCGCGGAAATTCCAGTGGGTGAAATCGCGCACGACCTTGCGGTTCTTGTAGCAATGGAAGGTGATGCCGTGGCAATACGTGGTCTTGCCCTTGGCGCCTTTGACACCGAGGAAATCGTCCAGGTTGTGCTTGGCTTTCCACACCCAGTTCATGACGGCCCACTCGTCGTAGTCGAGGTCCACACCCATGAGCGAGGTGCTGCCCCACTGCGCCCACTGCTCGGCCGTGTAACCTTCAGGCACGCCCTTGCGCGCGATGTGCTTGCGATCACCAGCAAGGCCGCCGTCGTAACGCACGATGTCGAACTGGTGCACGCCGGCCGGCGAGTCGGGCCCGGCGTTGTTGAAGGGCAGGAAGGCGCGGTAGAGATCCTCCTTGTTGTCGATGGCCTGGAACAGGGTCACGTCTTCGAACACGAAGTCGTCGGCGTAGTAGTGCACGATTTCCTCGGCGCCGCCGTTGAAGAAAGTGTCGATCCAGTCTTCGCCGGAGGACATGCCCATGCGGCCGCTGCCCTTGAAGCCTTTGGGGCCGGCGGACTTCTCGGCGCCGATTGCCAGCGAGGGCAGCGCTCCGCCAAGGATTGCGGCGGCGCCGGCTTTCAGGAAGTTCCGGCGTGGCTCGGATACGTCCAACTGCTTCATCTGTTCAAGATATGCGAGATGCATGATTGTTCTCCCTTTGTGAAAGTCATTGTCAGATGATTTTAATATTGTGATGTGCGGACCGTTTTACCGAGCTGCCGAATCACGGCAGCCGCCTCTTCGGCCATCGCCGGAATGAATTCGGCCACACGAATCAGATCGTGAATCGCGGACGCGACTTGTCCGGTCATCACCAGGCTGTTCTCCACGTCGCCCTCGCTCTGCGCGCGCTGCATGGATTCGATTTTCCAGCGCGTGAGCGCGACTTCGTCGCCGTGCGGCGCCGAGCTGTCGTTCAGTAGTTGCAGGGACGCCGCGTTACGCAGTCCGCGGCAGGGTCCGTAGACGCCGTCGAAGGCCAGGTCGTCGCCTTCCTCGGCGTCGAGCAGGGCTTGCAGGTAAGCCGGATGCCAGTCCACGTTGTCGTGGCTGAGGATGAAGCGCGTGCCCATGGCCACGCCCTCAGCGCCCATCGCCAGTGCGGCAGCGAGCGTGCGACCGTCGCGCGCGCCGCCGGTAAGGAGCACCGGTACCTCGACCGCCTCGGTGATGCTGGGTGTCAGCACGAAGCTGTGCATTTTTTTGCTCGGCGCGTGGCCGCCCATCTCGAATCCCGCCGCGATGATCACATCCACTCCCGCCTGCGCGGCCTTGATCGCCTGACGCGTGGCGCCGACCTTGTGCTGATGAATCATCCCGGCGTCCTTGATGAGACCGATGTACGCGCCCGGAAAACCCGCAGAGGTGGTCATGACCCGGAGCTGGCGCGCGAGCCGCACATCGGTCTTGCGCATGTCCAGCACGGTGCGGATATAGATGTCGGTGAAGGGCAACACCTGGCCGCTCGCATCGACACCCACCGGGATGTTCACCGCGAAGGGCTTGTCCGTGAGCGCGGCGCACTCCTCGATGTGCGCGCGGAACGTTCGCGCACCCGCAGCAATATCGACGGGCATGCCGGGCATGCTCACGGTGCCGAGTCCACCTGCGTTGGAGACGGCCGCGGCGAGCTTCGAGGTGCGGAACGGGCCAAGTCCTTCCTGCACGATGGGGTGTTCGATGCCGACGAGCCTTGTGTATCGGTTGGAGATCGCGCCCATGAATTTGAATTGGTTTCGGGATACAAACCGGGTCTATGGGCGATACCGCCCCGTCGAAAGCGTCCGCAGAAGACCGCCTGGCTAATCGTCTACGGCCTGGACAACAGATGCTCAGTTCACAACGGTCGGAATTTTCTGATACCCGCGCCAACGGCTGTATCGCGTGTTCCAGGCTTCGATCATCCCGTTGATCACTTCGCGCTCTTCGGGGGAGCGGTCTGCATTCGTCTTATAAACCGACAAGTGAGCCATCAGCATGTTCAGGCTCGCAATGCATTCCGTGACTTTCTTCTCGCGGCCGGAGTCCTTCACCACCTGCGCCACCATGCGGATGATGATGGCACCGACGACGGCGGCCGTGATGACAACCAGTGCTGCGTAAAGGAGTGCTTCGCCCATGACAGTTCCTCCTTGGGTTGCGGAACAACGTCCCCGCTGCGACCCCGGCAGGTGGGTGGGTTTTTAGCGGCGGATACGCTGCCTGGAGGTTGCGGTGGAGTATGCGCCTCAACAAAAAACCCGCCACTGCCGAGGGGCAATGGCGGGTCGAAACTTCCAGTGGACGATCAGCCGGCCGGCAGGTAGATCGACTTGATCTGCTGGTAGGCGGCGAGCGACTCCGGGCCCATCTCTCTCCCCAAGCCGCTGGCCTTGATGCCGCCGAAGGGCGAAGCCAGATCGATCATGTAGCCGTTCACGCCGATGGTGCCGGTCTGCACACGGCGCGCGATGGCCTGCGCGCGCTTGCTGTCCGAAGACCAGACCGTGCCGCCGAGGCCGAACTCGGAATCATTGGCAATCTTCACCGCCTCATCTTCGTCGCGGTACTTGATGACCGACAGCACCGGTCCGAAGATTTCTTCCTGCGCGATGACGGCCTTGTTCGACACATCGGCGAACACGGTCGGCTCGACGAACCAGCCGTCGCCCACACCCTTGGGACGACCGCCACCTGCGACCAGACGCGCCTCGGTCTTGCCCTTGGCGATGTAGCCCTCGACGCGATCACGATGCTCCGATGAGGCGAGCGGCCCGATCTGCGTCTCCTTGTCCATCGAGCTGCCGATCTTGAGACCCTTGGCCAGACCCGCGATGGCATCGACGATCTCGTCGTAACGGCTGGCCGGCGCCAGGATGCGCGAGGACAGCGCACAGATCTGGCCGTTGTTGCCGAAGGACGCGAAGTGCAGGCCGGGCAGCAGGTGTTCGATGTTCACGTCGTCGAGGACGATGGCCGCGGACTTGCCGCCCAGCTCCAGACTCACCGGACGCAGCAGGCGACCACAGACTTCCGCGACCTTGCGGCCCGCGGCCGTCGAACCCGTGAACGCAACCTTGTCGATGCCCGGGTGTGAGACCAGGTAAGCGCCCAGATCACGGCCACCCGGCACCCAGTTGATGACGCCGGCGGGAATGCCCGCCTCGTCAGCGGCTTCGGCCACGATGTAGCAGTCCAGCACCGTGCCCGGCGAGGGCTTGAGCACGATGGCGCAACCGGTCGCGAGCGCGGGCGCGATCTTCATCATCGACAGCACCACCGGGAAGTTCCAGGGCACGATGCCGCCGACGACGCCGACCGGACCCTTGCGAATCAGGGTGTCGAAGCCCAGCGGCGAAGGACGACGCTCCTCGACCTGCATGGCCAGCGTCAGGCCCGCGTAGTAGCGCAGCAACGCGCAGACGTAGCCGCCTTCGAGTTGTTCCGAGAGTGCGAGAGGCATGCCGTTCTGCACGCTCACCGCGCGCGACAGACGCTCGCCACGCTTTTCCAGCGCGGCCGCGAACTTATTGAGGTACTCGGCGCGCTGCGCCGGCGTGGTTTCGCCCCAGGGGCCATCCAGCGCGCGACGCGCGGCGGCGACGGCCTTGTCGATATCGGCATTCGAACCATCGGGCACGCTGCCGATCGACAGGCCGGTGTTGGCGCCGATGACGTCGATGCGGGCATCGGAGGCCGGCGCAGTCCACGCGCCGTCGATGTAGAACGTCTTGTGATGGGTCAGCTCTTGCGTCTGCATGGAATTCCTCCAGATATAGCGCGGCCGGATAAGCCGCGACGGGTATGCCACTTTTGGTACGGTACAATACTTGTTCACGCCGATACCAGACCCCCGGACAAGCACCCATGGCCGACAGCCCCAAGATCGCCGTCTATTCCTTTGCCGAAAGCGGCGCCCTGATTGTCGGCGGGACTTCCGGCGTAGGACTGGCCACCGCCATCCGGCTGGCGAAAGGCGGGGTGCGCAGCGTCGGCATCGTCGGCCGCAATGCCGAGCGCGGCGAGACGGCGCGGCAGTCGATTCTGGCCGCCGTTCCCGACGTGTCCGCGTTCTTCATCCAGGGCGACGCCAACGATCTCGAGCAGGCCAAGCGTGTAATCGAGGAGGCGAAAGCCAAGCTCGGCACCATCGACATCCTGGTGAACTGCACCATTGACATGAGCCGCTACACGCCCGAGCCGCTGATCAATCTCGATCCGGCAGATATCGGGCCGACCCTGCTCTCCGTGATTCTCGCGCCCATGCACATGAGCCGGCTGGTACTGCCGCTGATGAAGGAGCGCCGCGGCGGCGTGATTCTCAACGTGGCGTCCGACGCGGCCAAGGTGCCGACGCCGGGCGAGACGATTCTGGGCGCAGCGATGGCCGCAATCACATTGTTTTCGCGCACGCTCGCGATGGAAGCCAAGCGCTTCGGCGTGCGAGTCAACTGCCTCACGCCTTCGCTCATTGGCGGCACGCCGACGGCCGCGCACGTTCAGAAGGGCGGCTTCAGCGCCAAGCTCTTTGCCCAGGTGGAGAGCATGGCCAGCCTCGGCGTGTGCGTGCCGGACGATCTCGCCGCGATGATCGTGTTCCTCGCCAGCCCAGAGGCTGCTCGCGTGACCGGGCAGGTCATCAGCGTCAACAGCGGAATTTCGGCGGGCTGATTTGCTCGGGTCTAGGTCCCGGCGAGCTTCTGCTCCAGCCGTACCGCTACCTCGTCCAGGCGCGCGATAGCACGGTCGATGTCGCTGCTCGTTGCGGGTTGAACGGCACGCATGCCGCGATAGATGACCGTGGCGATGCCATCGGCCACCTCGTCGATATTGAAATCGCCCTCGCCGCGCAGGAAAGCCCAGGTGCGATGCTCGATGCAGCCGTGCAGCATGTCGCGCAGCATGTTCGGCGAGACGTCATCGAGGAACTCGCCGCTGGCGATGGCCTCACGGCAAAGCTGCAAGACCTCGTGCGTGAATTTCTTGTTGAACTCGAAGAACGGCGTGCTCTTGTACGTTGGGTCCGGGCGCAGCTCCATCAGCATGAAGCGCGCGAGCACCGGCTCGCGGCGCACGATGTCGAGCGTGCGCCACGCGAGATGCCGCAGCTTGTTCTGCGTGCCGGCGATGGAATCGAGATGCGAATCCACCGTGAGCTGCTCACCGAACCAGACCTCGGCGACCTTGATGAGCAGCGCACGCTTGTTCTCGAAATAGCGATAGATCGTGCCGTCCACCACACCGGCGCGCTTCGCGATATCGGACAGCAGCGTGTTCTCGTAACCCTTCTCGGCAATCACGGCGCGGGCGGCGGCCAGCAGGTCGGCCGTGCGGTCGTCCGAAGACAGGCGCGTGGCGGCCTTGCGCGGACTGCGCGATTTCATCGGGAAAAGCTCTGGTGCAGTGCAGCAAATGAAGTCATTTCATTTATTTTTATGCAATTTAATTACATGATTTTATTGGAATATTTTAGCAACTTCAAGGCTGAGTAGAATTTTCCTCTTTGACTTTAATGAAATGCCTTTAGTAAGGTTCCCTACAGATTGGAGGAAACCCTAGAAATGAGCATCGACAGCATCTTCGCCGCCTTCGAACACGCCGCGGAACATCCGCTGCAAAGCGCGAAAGCCTGGAAGGACGCCCACGGCACGCGAGTCGTCGGTTCCTTCCCCATGCACTTCCCCGGCGAACTCGCCCACGCCGCCGGTTGCCTGCCCGTGATCCTGCAGGAAAGCCAGGACCCGATCACGGTCGGCCATAGCATGCTGCAACCCTTCTACTGCGGCTACACGCGCAGCGTCGTGGACCAGTGCTGCAAGGGCGAGTACGACTTCCTCGACGCCATCATGTTCGGCGATCACTGCGTGCAGGTGCTCGGCGCCGCCGACGTGGTGCGCGCGAAGCTGCCGAACACGCGTGTGCATTTCTACCAACTCATCTCCTCGATGAGCGATCCCTGGAGCCTCGGTCGCGCCCGCGAAACCTTCGCCGGCCTGAAGGAAGGTCTCGAAGAGATGATCGGGCACCCGATCAGCGACGAGGCCATCCGCGCCAGCACGGCCCTGTTCAACAGGAATCGTCAATTGCTGCGCCGGCTCTACGACCTGCGCCGCTCGGGTCTCGCGCGCATTACCGCGAAGCGCATGCAGCTCGCCGTGAAGTCGAGCATGGTCATGGACAAGGCCGCGCACAACGCGCTGCTGGAAGATCTGGTCACGCAACTGGAAGCGACCCGCGACAAGGCCCAGAAGGGTGTGCGCGTGTACCTGTCGGGCCACTTCTGCCAGGCGCCGAAGCTCGGCATCCTCGACATGATTGAGAGCTGCGGCGGCATCGTCGTCGATGACGATCTCTATCACGGCACTCGCTACATCTCGACCGACGTGGACGAGGTGGGCGATCCGCTCGTCGCACTCGCGCAGTGGTATCTCGCCAGAAACCTCAAGGTGCCCTGCCCGACCCGCGTCGATCAGAACGCAGACTGGGAGAACTACCTGCTCAACGCCATGGAGAAGTCCAAGGCGCAGGGAATGATCGTGCTCATGGCCAAGTTCTGTGAGCCGCACATGTATTACTACCCCGAGATCAAAGAGGCTTTCGAAAAGCGCGGCGTGCCGCATCTGCTGATCGAAACCGAGCACGAAACCAATGCCCTTGAGGGCATGCGGACGCGCGTAGAATCCTTCCTTGAGATGGTCAAACGCCAGGCGAATGCCGCCGCGGCGAGGAGTGTTGCCGCATGAATATGCTCACCCAGTCTCCGGTCAAGGCGAACCGCCTCAAGACCTCCTCGCTCAATAACAAGCTGGTCAACGACTACTGGCACGAGGTCTTCGAGGCCAAGCGTCAGGGCAAGCTCGTGTGCTGGTACGAGGGCGTGGCGATCAACCCCTTGATGCAGGCCGCCGACGTGCTGTGGGTGCACGGCGAAGCCTGGTCCGCGCTGCTTGCCGCGCGCAACAACGAGGGCACCGCGCAGGCCGCGGCCGAAGAGCGCGGCTACATGAAGGAACTGTGCAGCTACGCGCGCACGCACATCGGTTGCGGCGTGATGGCGCAGAAGCGTGGTGCGGAAGCCGCGGGCTCGAGCTTTGCGGACGCGCTCGGCGCGCACCAGCTCGGCGAGCGCATCCCGGCGCCCGACATGTTCATCAGCGCCTATCCGTACTGCAGCACCGGCCAGCAGTGGGACGAGATGCTGTTTCGTCTCTTTGGCAAGAAGGTGCCCATCTTCAATATCTCGGTGCCCTGGGTCTGGGGCAACAAGAAGGACGCGGGTTATCTCACGGGCGTCGAGTTCAAGGAAGCGACCGCGTACATGGTTCGCCAGTTGCGCGAGTGCATCAAGTTCCTCGAAGTGCAGACGGGCAAGAAGTACGACTACGAGAAGCTCTGCGAGATCATGGCCTACACCAAGAAGGCCGGTGAGCTGCGCATGGAGGCGATGGACCTGTGCAAGGCCAAGCCCGGCCCCGCGAGCTTCTTCGACTGGACCACGAGCCTCGCCCCGGTGAACTTCATCAAGGGCGGGCCGGAAATCGTCGAATACTTCGAGAAGGTGAAGGCCGAGGTCGAGGAGCGCATCGCCGTCGGCGAGGGCTCGGTGCCGCAGGAGAAGTACCGCCTGTTCTGGGACGGCATCATGAACTGGAACAAGATCGGCTGGCTGGCGAACAAGTTCGCCGGCTACGGCGCCAACATGGTCGCCGGCCGCTACACCCACATGGGGTTCTGGCACGAGCACGAAAGCATCGACGTCAACGATCCGCTCGAAGGCATGGCAATCAACTACCTCGTCTGCCCGATCAATCTGTCCGCGCCACTGATGATCGAAGAGATCATCAAGCTGTGCAAAAAATATGAGATCGACGGCATGGTGCTGCACGCCGCGCGTACCTGCCGCGCGTTCACCAACCCGCAGTCGCTGATCGGCGAGGCCGTGACCAAGCGCCTCGGCATTCCGGTCGCGATGATCGAAGGCGACATGGTCGACGAGTCCTTCTACAAGGACGAGATCGTGAACAGCAGAGTCGAGGCGATGCTGGAAGCTATTGATGGTCGGCGCCGTGTTGGAATCGCCGCCTAACGTCCGTAGGGTGCTGATGGAGCCGCGCTGTTTGCGGCGTAATCGCACCGTGCGCGATCAGGCAGCGTGGTGCGATTCGGCTATCGCCTCATCAGCACCCTACGACTCGTTCGGCACGTCCGGAGCCCGACCATGAAATCCCGCACCGCGAAGTTCGTGATGGGCATCGACTTCGGTTCCACCACGTCCAAGACCGTGATCCTGGACCTGGCGGGCAACATGGTTGCGGCCGCGATTGCGCACAAGGGCTCGGTCAGCAACGACGGCGCGATGATCTCGATGGCCGAGGCGCTCGCGCAGGCCGGCATCACCGAGAAGGACATCGCCCGCGCGGTCAGCACCGGCTATGGCCGCCGCATGCTCGACATCGCGGACAAGTCCTACACCGAGATCACCTGCCATGCGCGTGGTGCAGTGCACCTCGTGCCGGATGCGCGGCTCGTGATCGACATCGGCGGGCAGGACAGCAAGGTCATTGCGGTCGATGCGAACGGTCTCGTTCAGCAGTTCGCGATGAATGATCGCTGCGCCGCGGGCACCGGCAAGTTTCTCGAAGCGCTCGCGCGCGCCGTGAACGTGCCGCTCGAAGAAATGGGCCCGATGGCGATGACCGCCAAGGACCATCTCAGCATCTCGAACATGTGTGCGACCTTCGCTGAGACCGAGGTCGTCGCGCTGCTTGCCGAAGGCAAGAGCAAGAACGAGGTGCTTGGCGCGGTTCACGCCGCCATCGCGAGCCGCACCGTCGGACTCGTTGCGCGAGTCGGCAAGCGCGAGCCCTGCGTGATGACAGGCGGCGTGGCGAAGAACGTCGCGGCTGTGCATCACATCGAGGCCGCGCTCGGCATCAAGCTGTGCATCCCGCCCGATCCGCAGATTGCGGGCGCACTCGGTGCCGCGCTGTTCGCACTCGACGAGATCACCGCGCCTGCAGAGGCCGACGAGGACGACCACGCCGATGACGCGATGGACGCCGCACGCTGCGGCACACCCTCCTGCACGGCGACGAAGCCGGTGCCGACGGTGCAAGTCATTCACGGCCCGGTAAGGGCCTGAGCGCGCGAACCGATGAACGCTTCGAGCCCCCGCCGAATCGATGGCTTTCTGCGTACCGGATACCTCATCCACGATGTGTCGCGCCTGCGACGTCTGTTCTACGACCAGCAATCGCGACACCTGGGCATCACGCGCGCGCAGTGGTGGGTGCTGTTCAATCTCTCGCGCCACGCCGGCGAGCCGCTGAGCCAGAACGAGCTGGCGCAGATGATCGAACTGGGCAGTGCCGCCGTCGGCGAACTGCTCCAGCGCCTGGAAAAGTCCGGCTTCGTCGAGCGCATCAGCGACCCGCGCGATCGTCGCGTCAAACGCATCGTGATCGCGGCGCGCGGCCGCGAGGTGCTGGACCATATGAAGCTGGTCGCGCGTGAAAACAACGGCGCCATCATGGCCGGCATCTCGCCGGCCGAGCAGATGGCGTTGAACGATCTGTTGGCGCGAATGAAGCAGAACCTGGTTGCGCTTCAGGCCGACAGTGTCGAAGAAGGCGACGGCGAAGGTGTCATTCCCGATCCCGATTCCATCCCGAGCACGCTGATGGAAATGCGCGACGGGCCCAGGCAGGAAACGCAGCAGGCCGCGTACGTCGAATGAACATCGCGGCCCGCCATGGTCAGCACGGCACCGGCTTCACGGAGCGCGGGATAACATCCGCGCTCCGTGAGGGTTCAGAACACCAGCACGGGCTTGATGACCTCGCCGCTCAGCGAGGCGGCGGCAGCTTCGTTGATCTGCTCGAAGGGGAACTTCTTCACCAGCTTGTCGAAGGGAAACTTGCCGGCCTGGTACCAGCCGGCCATGCGCGGAATGAATTCCTGCGGATCGGCGTCGCCCTCGACGATGTATTTCACGCCCACGCCGCGGATCAGCATGCTCACCATGTTGGCCGGGACCGTGGCCTCGGGCGAGGACGGCACGCCGAGCAGGCCACACATTCCATTCGGCAGCAGCGCTTCCATCGCGACTGCGATCACGCCGGGAATGCCGGTGGTGTCAAGAGCGAAGTTCACACCGCCGCACAGCTCCTTGATCTTGGCCAGGACGTCGGCAGTTTCCTTGGGGTTGATGTGATGCGTGGCGCCGAGTTCCAGCGCGAGCTTGCCGCGACCTGCGTTCGGCTCGACCACGATCACGGTACCGGCATCGACCGCGCGCGCGCCGAGCAGTGCGCTCAGGCCCACCGCGCCACCGCCGAAAATCACCAGCGAATCGCCCTTGCCCACGCCGAGCGAATTCACTGCCGCACCGGCGCCGGTCTGAATGCCGCAGCCGAGCGGACCCATGATGTCCAGCGGCAGGCCCTTGTCGATCTTCACCGTATTGACCTCGCGCGCAATCGCATAAGTAGCGAACGAGGACTGACAGAAGAACAGCGCGTTGAGCGGCTCGCCATTGGCGGTCACGGTGGCCGAACCATCGCTGCGCTTGCCAGCGAGGTTGCGCGGGTAGAAGTCGAAGCAGTACGAGGGCTTGTGGTCGTCGCAGTTGTGGCACTTGCCGCAGGAGTCGAAGCTGAGCACGACGTGGTCGCCGGCCTTGAGCTGGGTGACCTTGGCGCCCACGGCCTCGACCACGCCGGCGCCTTCGTGCCCCAGCACGATCGGCATGGGCACAGGGAAATGTCCCTCGCGGCAGGTTATGTCGGTGTGGCAAATCCCGGTGCCGACCATGCGCACCAGAACCTCGTCTTCGCGCGGTGCGCTGATCTCCACATCCTCGATCGCCCAGGGCGTGTTGACGGTTCGGACGACGGCCGCGCGGGCCTTGGTGCTTGTGTTCACTCGACTTCTCCATTGGGGCCGGCGCGACGGCGTCGGCGAATTGAAACAGTGGGCGGTAAGCATGGGCGGGCGGTTCGCGCCCGGCGATTCCGTTCACACCATGTCGGGCTGAAACCTACCCGATCAGGCATCGAGCATCTGTCAAATTTGGCTTCATCGTTTATGCAAAAGCGAGAGCCTTGCGCGGTTTAAACTTCATTTCACGGCAACAGCGTCATCGGCAGGAGAGCGAGCACATGGACTACCTCAAATACTACGCGGCAACCGTCACCCTCGGCATTGGTCTGGCGGGCTTCATGCTCGGCGGCGACTGGGTCTGGCTGGGCTTCGCCCTGTTCCCCGTCATCACCTTCATCGACTACGTCTTCCCGCGCGATTACAGCGTACGCAAGATGGACTCGTTCCTGTGGGCCTCCCTCCCGGTGTGGCTTGCGGGCCTGGGTCCCATCGTATTGTTCCTGGCATTCGCCTGGCGCATGGGGGTTGAAGACCTCACCACCTGGCAACTCGTCGGCGGCGTGCTGAGCACGGCCTGGCTCGCGCTGATGCCCGGCATTGCCTCGCAACACGAGATGTTCCATTCCCGGCACCAGCTCACCCGCACCATCGGGCGCTACGCGCAGTTCACGCTGTTCGACGGCATGCGCGACATCGAGCACGTGGTGTATCACCACCTCGACGTGTCCACGCCGGAAGACCTGAGCACCGCGCCGCGCGGCATGTCGATCTACAAGTTCACGCCCATCGCCGTGTGGGGAACCATCTCCTATGCGCTGCGAGCCGAGAGCGAAATGCTGAAAAGGCGGGGCCTGTCCGGCTGGAACTGGCAGCACCGCGTGTGGAAGATCGTCGCGATCCAGATCGTCTTCCAGAGCATCGTGTACGCGCTGGCCGGGTGGGTGGGCGTGGTCTGCGTGATCTCGGCCATGTTCATCGCCAAGGCCTGGACCGAATCCTTCAGCTACTTCCAGCACTACGGCCAGACCCGCGTGCCGGGCACGCCCATCGGCAAGCGCCATGTGTGGAATCACCTAGGCTGGGCCACGCGCGTGCTCGGCTTCGAGCTGACCAATCACGCCGATCACCATCTCAATCCCTATGCGCCGTACTACAAGCTGGTGCCGCACAAGGAGAACATCGAAATGCCAAGCGTGTTCGTATGCTTCCTGGCCGCGTTGATTCCACCGGTCTGGGAGCACTTCATCATCAAGCCCGCGCTCAAGCGCTGGGATATGGAGTTCGCAACGCCGGGCGAGCGTGAGCTGGCACGCAAGCAGAATCTGGCCGCGGGATGGGAAGACTGGTTTGCTACGGAGTCGTCCTGGCCCAAGGGTGCGGCGACGATCGGAACCTGATCTTGCTGCGAGGTTTTAGAACGGTATAGCTGCAAAGCCCGGGTTCGCAGTTCGCAATCCGGGTGCGAAGAGTGTCGGGGCAATAGCGGTTCATTAATTCATCGGTGGAGGAGAAAGCATCGTGGGCGAATCGATAGGGATTTTGGCAATTCTGACCGTGGGCGGTGTCGTCGCGTTCGCCGTTCTGGTCCGCATGGTCGCGCAGGTCGTGAAGGACAGCGGTCGCGAGAAGAAGATGACGGAGGCCATTTCCTATGTCCTCATCATCACCGCTCAACTCGCCCACTACAGCGCCAGCAAGGTCAAGACCGAGGAGCAGGTCAAGACCATCAACGACATGATCGACGCGTATAACCAGAGCTATAACCGCTGGCGCGGCTTCGTAAAGATCCCTCCCCTAGTCGCCTGAGAGGGACCCGGCATGAGTATTCAACCCGCTTTTCGCGCGGTCGATGCGTTTCGTTCCGCTATCCCGGTTCATCCGCAGCACGCCAATCAGTCGACAGCGCTGGGAGACCTTGCGGTCTGTAGCTGGAAGACCCCCTGGATTCAGGGCTTCGAGCTTCCGGCCAACGACGATCTGGTCATCGCATTTCATCGCGAAGGCCTTTGCGATGTGCGTTCCCTGCGCGGCAACACCTTGAGCGAGGAACATTCCAAACCAGGACTGCTGACCTGCATGCCGCCAGGGCAGGACGCGTGTTTCCAGGTCGCGGGCGAGGTCAGTTTCGAGACCCTCCACATCCCGCGCGACCGCATTCGCGGGGCCACCGACCGCAATGCGCTCGGAAACCTCACGCCGGAATTCCGCTTCGCGTTCCACGACGCCTTTGTCGGCGCCTGCATCGAAGCCATGCTCGGCGAAGCGCAGACGCCCGGCCCCAAGAGCGAAGGCTTCATTCGCTGCGTCACCGACTCGCTGGTGCTGCACCTGTTGCGTTCCTGCTCCGCCGCGTCCCCGGTCGGCATTGCGCAACTCGTCAGCGAGCCGGTGCAGCGCACGCGTGCTCTGATCGAGTCGAGCCTGTCGGAAGGGGTATCGCTGGAAGAATTGGCCGAGGAAGCAGGCGTCAGCCGCTCGCACTTCGCGCGCCGCTTCCGCGCCGAGACCGGCGTCTCCCCGCACCGCTACCAGAGCCTGCAAAGAGTCGAGAAAGCCAAGTCCATGCTCAAGGAAAGCCGTATGAACCTGGTGGACATCGCACACGAACTGGGCTTTTGCAGCCAGTCCCATTTCACCCAGGTCTTTCGCGCCCTGGCGGGCAGCACGCCCAAGCGCTTCCGTGAGATGGCCTGATCGCCCGAACCCCGAGCCCACCGAGGCGCGCAGCACGAATTTGACAGGTGGCGGATTCGATTTCGAAAGAACTTCGGGCGAGGCCGGCTTAAGGTCCGGCTCGATACCGGAGGAGACCGGCTTGAATATCCACTTTGCCGCCGCCTGGTTGAGATCGTTCTCGACCGGTCCAGAAGCCGCGCTCACGTTCTATGCGGACGAGTTCGACTTCGCCGACGTGCCGCTGGAGCGCTTCATCCGCAAGGACAAGGCCGCCCTGGGCCGCGCGTTTGCGCCTTTGGCCAACAAGGACCCGTCGAACGGTGTCGGCATTCACCGCTTCGAGGCGGTGGAATACATCGGCGACCAGAACTCCGGGCTGGTCCTGTGGAAATGGAAGGTAGAGCACGCCTCCACGGTGTTCGGCCTGCCCACCCGGGGCAGCGCCATCCAGACCACCGGCATGTCCTTCCACATCTACGAGAACGGCAAGATCGTTCGCGAGATCGTGCATTCGGACCAGATTCATGTCGCGCAGCAACTCGGCTACTCAGTTGAGATTCCCCATTTTTGGGAAGAAGATTCCCTCTGCCGCAAGCCGCGCACCGGACGCACCATCCGTCACTGACCGCACCGAAGCTGGAGCAAACTCATGCTGACCGCACCGATCGACCATCCGCTGAACCTCACCACCCAGGCCATCATGGTCTACGGGAGCTACGCGATCTGGGCCGTAATGATGATCGTCGCCGCGCGCATGGGGATGAAGCAGAAAACGCCCTTCTTCCTGCTGATCATTTTGGCCTCGGCCTTCGGCGGCCTGTTCGAGCCGCTGTACGACGAAGGGTTCATGCTCTGGTTCTACGCGCCGGGCATGTGGAGTTCGTTCACCTCCTTCGGCATCCCGCAGCCGCTCTGGGTCTACAGCGGCTACGTCTGCCTGTATGGCGCCACCGCGCTGTTCATCTGCGACCGCATCGGCAAGGGCCTGATGACGCGCGGCGGCCTGTACAAGTGGGCCGGCATCGAGATGCTTTGCTCCTGCGCGTTCGAGATGATCGGCATCAACGGCGGCGCCTACGAGTATTGGGGTCCGCACGTGTTCCGCGTGTTCGAATACCCCCTGGTGATCGGCGTGCTGGAGACCGCGCAGGTGATCTGCTTCAGCGTCGCTGCGGCAGAACTGCGACGCCGTGCAACCGGGACCACCGGACTGCTCGGCCTGTTCGTGCTGTTCCCTTGCACGTTCTACTTCGCCAACTTCGGCCTGGGCGCGCCGACCATCATCGCCATCCACATGGACAACCCGTCGCCGACGCTGGTCATGGCCGCGACGGTGCTAAGCATCGCGTTCGCAATCCTCGTCATTCGGGCCGCGGGGCAATTGTTTCCCGCGGAAGTCCCCGCCAGCCGCGTCGTTTCCGGCGTTTCGCAACACGCCGCAGCGTGAGCGCGAAGGGCTCGGAACGGAGCCCACGAGGGCTCTAGCTGGAAAACCTTGCACAGGCTCGAATTCGAGTATCTGTGCAAGGTTTCCCCCCGACACGCTTGGACGGGCGGAGTAAAATGCCGGCATGAACACTTTCATCCCGACCCCTGCCCCCATCGTCACCGGCCTCAAGCTGCGCGGCGCCGAGAAGATGGCGCGCATCCCGGTCAAGTTCGAAGCCACCACTACGCTGCCGCGCAAGCCCTCGTGGATTCGCGCGCGTCTCGGCAATTCGGTAGAGGTGGATCGCATCAAGTCCATCCTGCGCGAGCAGAACCTGCACACGGTGTGCGAGGAAGCAAGTTGCCCGAATCTGAGCGAATGCTTCGGCAAGGGCACCGCGACGTTCATGATCATGGGTGACATCTGTACGCGGCGCTGCCCGTTCTGCGATGTGGCTCATGGCCGGCCCAAGGCGCTGGACACGGACGAGCCGGTCAAGCTGGCGCAGACCATCGCGGCGCTGAAACTCAAGTACGTGGTCATCACCAGCGTGGATCGCGACGATCTGCGCGACGGCGGCGCAGCACATTTCGCCGCGTGCATCCGCGAATCTCGCGCGGCCAGCCCGACGCTGAGAATCGAGGTGCTGGTACCGGATTTTCGCGGGCGCATGGACCCGGCGCTGACGATCTTCCGCGACACGCCGCCCGACGTGTTCAACCACAACCTGGAAACGGTGCCCCGCCTGTACAAGCTGGCGCGACCGGGCTCGGACTACGAGTGGAGCCTGGACCTGCTGGAGCGCTTCAAATCGCTGCATCCCGAAGTGCCGACCAAGTCGGGGCTGATGCTGGGACTCGGTGAGGAGATCGAGGAGATCGAGCAGGTGATGCGCGACCTGCGTGCGCACAAGGTGGACATGCTCACCCTGGGTCAGTACTTGCAGCCTTCGAAGAGTCACCTGCCGGTTGCGCGCTTCGTGCACCCGGACGAGTTCGAGCGCCTGCGCGTCATCGGAGAACAGATGGGTTTTGCGCACGTGGCCAGTGGGCCGATGGTACGTTCGAGTTACCACGCCGATCAGCAGGCGCATGGGCTGGTCGAGGCGCAACCCGCGTGAAACCGCGGGTTGTCGCGTTCGCGCTGCTGGCAGTCTCCTCCTCTGCCCAAGCCGCGGACTTCAGCGAGTGCGTGAATATCGGCGACGACGTGGTGCGCCTGTTCTGTTACGACCGTGCCGCGGGGCGCCAGGCCGCGCCGATCGCCGCACCCGCTGCCGCCGCGGACGTCCGAAAAGCCGACACTGAAGCGAAAACAGAAACCGAACCCGAGGCCAAACCGAAGAACCGCGTCGAGGCTCGCATCCTCGGAAAATTCGAAGGCTGGTCCAAGGGCACGCGCTTCAAGCTCGACAACGGCCAGACCTGGGAAGCGGTCGGTGCGGGCACTTACTATTCGGTCTCGGAATCACCAGCCGTCGTCATCGAACGCGACTTCTTCGGCCAGCACCTTATGTCGGTGGAAGGCATCAAGTCGAAAGCGATCGTGAGTCGGGTTGAGACGCCCTGAGTACGATGCGGGCGCGTTGTAGGAGGGGCAAGTCTTAGCGCACCAACTCCACGCTCAACTCGCGGCGATCCGAGCGGCCACGCTCGTCGAGAACGCTCACGCTGAAACGTCCCGGTCGTTGAGGCAGCCAGGCCAGCGCAACACCCGGCGCGGTCTGCCCGACGAAGGCGTCGTTCACGAACCAATAGAGCGTTCGAACATCACCCTCCGCGTTGGCGTTGAATGCCAGCCGCTCGGTTCCCATCTGTGCTTCGCGCACGCTGTAGCTCACGCCCGACAAGGGTGAGACGATCTGGGGCGCAACCCCACCCGGTCCGTTGCTTGCGCAGTCGCCCGCCGCGGGCGGTGCGCGCCGCGGGATGCCGGCCTGGGCAAACAGGCGCATGAGATCGGACGACCAGAACTCGTGCAGCTCCCAGCGCACGTGCGCAGTGTCGAACGGCGGGCAGGCCTGACGGCCGGTGCGCACGTCCACCGCGATGCGGCGATGCACCTGAGACAGGCGAATCGGCGACACGCCGGGAATGAACCATCCCGTCGTGCGCGTCGGGCACTCGGCGTTGGGCAAGTCACCCGAGGCCGTACACACCTCCACCCTCGACAGGTTCGGCGGTTGCGTGATTGCGGGCTCGACGTAACCCGGCAGGGCGCGTACCGCATCGACCATGCGGAAGAACAAGGGCGCGGCGGCGCGCACGCCGACGAACGCCGGATTGGATCGGCCATCGAATTCCCCTACCCAGACCGCGAGCAGGTAGGGCCCGAACTGGCCCACGGTCCAGGCGTCGCGGAAACCCCAGGACGTGCCGGTCTTCCAGGCGACCAGCCGGCCCTTGCCCACGCCCTGAATCACCAGGTCGTCCGGCCGCGGGTTCTGGCGCAGCATGTCGAGCAGCATGAAACTGGCTTCGTCGGACAGCAGGCGCTCGCCGTCTCCCGACGGCGGATCGGAAGCGAGATATCGCAGTTCGCGTAACCGCCCGCGATTCGGCAGCAGTGCGTACAAGCGCAGCATTTCCTCGATCGTGCTCTCGCCGCCGCCGAGCGCCAGCGCCAGGCCGTAATGTTCTTCGGATGCCATTCGCGCGACGCCACCGCGCTTGAGAAATTCATACAGGCCGGGCTTGGTCAGCCTCGATGCCAAAGCCACTGCTGGCACATTGCGCGAACGCACCAGCGCGTCCATAGCGTTGATGGGGCCGACGAACGCGCCGTCGAAATTCTCCGGCGAGAACGGACCAAACGCGGTGGGCGCGTCCTTGAGCACGGACAGCGGATGAATTAATCCCTGGTCGATGGCCAGGCCGTAGATGAAAGGCTTGAGCGCGGAGCCGGGCGAGCGCTTGGCGCGTGTGCCGTCTACTTGTCCGTGCAGGTCGGTGTCGAAGAAATCGGCGGAACCCACGACGCTCTTCACGCTCATGTCGCGCCAGTCCACCAGCATGGCCACGGCGTTGCGCAAGCCGACGCGGTTCGTGCGCGCAAGATAGTCGCGCATCTCGCGTTCCAGGCTGCGTTGCATGCTCAGGTCCATAGTCGTGGACAGGCGAGGTACGTCGGGATGCTCGGCAAGCAAGCGGTTGACCAGATGCGGCGCGTCGAACGGCAACTGCGAGAGCCTGCGATAGCGCAGCGGCAGCGCGATCAGGCCACGTTCGCGTTCGGCCTGCGGGTGCGCTGCGGCCCAGCGCTCGAACAGGCGGACACGCGCGGCACGAAGATTTTCCGGCTCCTCCGGTCCCGGCGCGCGCGCGCCGGGCGCTTGCGGAATCAGCACCAGGCTCAGCACTTCGGGCAGCGACAGGCGCGCCGCGTCCTTGCCGAAGTACACAAGACTCGCCGTGCCCACGCCCTGGACGTTGCCGCCGTAGGGCAGCAGGTTCAGATGCGCTTCCAGAAGGTCGTGCTTGGAGTAGCGCGCCTCCAGCCATAACGCACATCCGATCTGGTGCAGCTTGCCGGGAATGGTGGTCGTGTCGAGCCCGTAGTACAGGCGGGCGAGCTGCATCGTCAGCGTCGATCCGCCCTGCCGCGCGCCGCCGGTTGCCAATGCCAGCGTGGCCCGCAGCAGGGCCAGCGGATTGACACCGGGATGCCAGTAGAAATGGCGATCTTCATGCAGCAGTAGCGCTTCGATGAAGTCGAGGGCAACTGACTCGAGCGGCGTCCAGAGGCGGTATTGCTGATCCCGCGCCAAGGTCAGGCGCAGCAGGCGATTGTTCGTGTCGAACACGGCCTGCGATTGACCGATGGTTTCGTGTATCGGGGGGCGAGGCCAGAAGCGGATCGCGAGAAGCGCGACGACGAGAGTCAGCGCGAAAATCAGGAGAAAGCGGGGCCTGGGTAGAAGCTTGCCCACGCTCGGAGAGGCCTCCTCCCTGACCTCCCCTAACGCGAGGGAGAGGACTATCTTTTTGGATTGCTTGCGATCAGACCGAGAACGACGACCCGCACCCGCAGGTCGTGCTGGCGTTGGGGTTGCGGATGACGAACTGCGCGCCTTCGACGCTTTCCTTGTAATCGATCTCGGCGCCGGTGAGGTATTGCATGCTCATCGGGTCCACCACCAGGCGCACGCCGTGGTTCTCGACCTGGACGTCATCCTCGTCGGCGGTCTCGTCGAACTTGAACCCGTACTGGAAGCCGGAGCAGCCGCCGCCGGTGATGAACACGCGCAGCACCTGAACGGGGTTCTCTTCCTCATCCAACAGTTCGCGTACCTTGCGCGCGGCGGAGTCGGTGAAGACCAGGGGAATCTCGGTGATTTCTGTAGCGGCTTCGGCTTGCATGACTCAGTACCTCGGTGTCTAAGGAGGAGACGCGATGGGTTTGAAGCTCGCGTATTCCTCTTCCTTGTTTGAACTCTTGACCGCGCTCTTGACGATTTCGCTGCGCGCCGGTTGCATCGCCGCCGGGGTGCGTTCGCCGGTGGGGTCGTAAACCAGGTGTCCTTCCACTTCCGCACCCACCTGCAATTCCAGCGAGTTGTAGTACACGTTGCCGGAAACCCGGGCGTTTGCGGTCAGGGTCATTTTTTCGCGGGCGTACACGTTGCCCGAAACCCGTCCGTTGACTACCAGAATGGGGACACTGATGTCGCCTTCAATGGAGCCGGTCTCGCTGATCGAAAGCGTAGCGGTATCGCCGCTGCTGGCCAGGACCTTGCCCTTGATGCTGCCGTCCACGTGCAAGCCGCCCGAAAACAGCACATCGCCAAGGATTTCGGTACCGCGACCTACGAGGGTTTCTACCGCCACGGGCTTGCGCCGATTCTTGTCGCTGTTGAACACGCTCATCGCTACTCCTTAACCTGCGGATATCAATCGGGACCAGTCGAAGGATTCCGCCGCCTTGCGGGATTCCGCCCGACTGTCCTGAACGGACAGCGTAACCGTAAGCCGCGACGGCAGGAACCCCGCGGGAAATCTCAACTCGCCGCTGAACTCCTCGAACGAGCGGAAGTTGAAGGCGGGAGGCTCCGGATCGCCCGCCATCAACTCTTCGAGTTTCAGCGTCTTGAGCTGCTTGTCGAGCAGACCTTCCACGGAGAAATCGTAGCTGCCGACGGCGACCCGATCCCTCCGCATCGGTTGCACCAGCACCAGGTCGTACCGCCAAACGTTGTCCGGCCCGGCCGGCCGCACACTGATGCTGAGCACGCGAACTCCCGCAAGCGCCTGCTCCGGCGAGACGATGCTCTTGTACAGCGCAAGCTGTTCGCGCAGGTCGGCGACCTGCGTTTCCAGGCCCGAAACCGAGCGCTGGACTTCCGCACAGGCCTGCGCATCGATCTCGCAGGAGCGGGTGTCGAAGGTGCTCTGGCCGCGCAGGTCCTCGACATCCTTCTGCGCCGTACGCAGCTCGCGGATCAGACGCCGACGTTCCGACCGAAGGTATCTCAGCTCGCCGTCGCTGCCCTCGGCGACCGCGGGCGGGTCGACAGGCGCAAGGTACCGATAAAGCCCGAACGCTCCGAGCATCACGACCACTACCAGCGCGACCACAGCCGCAAGCCGCAACCAAGGCCGGCGCGCCGACCCGACGACTATTCGATGCCTGGCCATCGGCCGGAACTAAGGTGCAAGCGGCGGAGACTCCAGCCCCTGCGTTTCGGGAAATCCGAACATCAGGTTGAAACATTGCAGGGCCTGACCGGACGCGCCTTTCACCAGGTTGTCGATGACCGAGAGAATCACCAGGGTCTTGCGATCCGGCGCGAGATGCAGCGCGATACGACAGACGTTGCCACCGCGAACGCTGCGCGTTTCGGGATGCTCGCCCTTGGGCATCACGTCGACGAACGGCTCGCCCTTGTAGCGCAGCTCGAACAGGTGCTGGAAATCCGCATCGGGATCCTTCAGCCGCGCGTAAACCGTGGCGTGAATGCCGCGACTCATGGGCGTCAGGTGCGGCACGAAGGTGAGCCCCACTTTTTGCTCCGCGAAGACCGCGAGCTGCTGCTCGATCTCCGGCAGATGACGATGACCCGACGCAGAGTAAGCCTTGAAGCTGTCGGTCGCCTCGCAGAACAGCGAACCGATCTTCGCTTCGCGTCCCGCGCCGCTGACACCGGACTTGCAGTCCGCGATGATGCCGTCCAGTTCGATGAAACCCATTTCCAGCAGCGGCAACAAGCCAAGCTGCACGGCCGTCGGATAACAGCCGGGGCTCGCAACCAGACGAGCATGCGCGACAGAAAAGCGATCCCATTCCGGCAGGCCGTAGACCGCTTCCTGCAAGAGATCGAAGGCGGTGTGCGGCTGCTTGTACCAGCGCTGGAAAGCTTCGCGATCCTTGAGCCGGAAGTCGGCCGACAGGTCGATGATGCGCACGCCGCGGTCGATCAACTGCGGCGCCATCTGCATGCAGGTGCCATGCGGCGTAGCGAAGAACACCGCTTCACATAGGGACAGCCGCTCGATGTCCGGCGACTCGAACACCGCATCGGTCTGCCCGCGCAGGTGCGGAAACAACTGGTCGGCGCGCTTGCCGGATTCCTGGCGCGAGGTCAGCACCTCGACATGCGCGCCCCGGTGCAGCGCAAGAAGTCGCAGGAGTTCCGCGCCGGTATACCCGGTGCCGCCAACGATGCCGACCTTGGTCATGACAGTGCCGCCGCTCAAAGGGCCGCTATTCTAGCGGCCTCGCCTCCGCCCATTACGCTGACCATGCTGCTCTGGATCAAGGCCTTTCACGTCATCTTCATGGTCACCTGGTTCGCCGGCCTGTTCTACCTGCCGCGCCTGTTCATCTACCACCTGGAGGCCAAGGGCGAACCCGAGCACCAGCGCTTCTGCACGATGGAGCGCAAGCTTTATGCGCTGATGACCATTGGCATGGTGCTGACTTGGGCGTTCGGCGTCTGGCTGATTACGCTGTATCCGGCCTACATGCAGATGGGCTGGCTGCACGCGAAGCTGGCGATGGTGATCGCGCTATCGGGTTACCACGGTTGGCTCAAGGTGAATCTGCGCAAGTTCGCGGCGGGCACCAACACGCGATCAGGAAAGTTCTGGCGCTGGGCCAACGAAGTGCCGGCGTTGGTGCTGATCGCGGTGGTGATCCTGGTGATCGTCAAGCCGTTCTAAGTCCACAAAAAAGCCCCGCAAAGCGGGGCTTTTTGTGATGCGCAGGCTCAGGAAGAACCGCCTTCCATTTCGCCAGCCGCGGTCTGGATGAAGTTCTGCAAGCCCATACGCTCGATCAGGCCCAACTGCTCCTCGATCCAGTCGATGTGCTCCTCTTCGCTCTCCTGGATATGCACCAGCAGTTCGCGCGTCACGTAATCGCGCACCGTCTCGCAGTAGGCGATGGCCTCCTTGTACATCGGGTGCGCTTCCATCTCGCGCTTGAGATCGCACTCGAGCACTTCCTTCACATCCTCGCCGAGAAACAGCTTGCCGAGGTCTTGCAGATTGGGCAGGCCTTCCAGGAAGAGAATCCGCTTGATCAGCCGGTCGGCGTGCTTCATCTCGTCGATCGACTCTTCGTATTCGTGTTTGCCGAGTTTCTTGAGGCCCCAGTTGTCCAGCATGCGCGCATGCAGGAAGTACTGGTTGATCGATGTCAGTTCGTTCTTGAGGGCGAGGTTGAGGTACTCGAGGACCTTGGCGTCACCGCGCATGGCTGGGCTCCGTTTGCGAAGCCGCGAGTGTATTCGTCGCAGCGAATACCGTCCAGTCTAAGTATCTGACAATGAAGGATTTTTAACTGCTTTTGCGTGCGATTCTCAGACGCGTCCCGAGAGCCGCTGAACCGCTCAGGCCATTGCCTGGCCCATTCCCATGGAAGTGAGTTCCGCCAGCTTCATCGGTTGCGCGGCGAGCGCTTCGATGAGCACTTCGCGGGCATGCGGAACACATTTGCCACAGCAGGTGCCAACCCCGAGTTCGCGACTGACATCACGCAGGCTGATCGCGCCCTCACCCACCAGTCGGCGGATGCGCTTGTCGGACACAGCTTTGCAGATGCAAACAATCATGCAGCGGAAATTAAAGACAATGAGAATGATTGTCAACCGTGTACGAGAGGTCGAGATCGGCCCGACTCAAAACCGGCGACGCCATTCGTCCTCGAGCCGGTCGCGCGAGCGGCGCAGCCACGAGAACTGGCGATAGAGGTCCGACAGTTGGTAGCGCACCTGACGCCGCGTCTCGTCGGACAGCTTGTCGTCGCGGTACAGGCGCGATTCCAGGGACTCGATCCTGCGCCCTAGCTCCGCAAGCTCACCCTCGACCTGATAAGTCTCCCGTCCGAGCGCGTATGCGTCCGTGAAGTCGCCTTCCAGGTCGACCGGGCACACCCGGCCGTAGTAGCCGCCCTGACGACCGACGCGATAGCCGTTGTCGACGGAACAGTACGATTCGAGTCCCGCCTCGTAGCCCTTCTCCCACGCGGCCGAGTCGGCAGCCAAGCCAAACTCGGAGCAAGCCTTCCCGTGCTCGTCCAGGCGATTGCGCGAGTGCCCCAGCGAGCCGTCCCGGCTTCCGAGGTCGAACCAGTCCACGTTGCGACATTCGGATTCGTTGAGCGTTGCGCACCCGCTCAGGAGCAGTGCGCCGCAGACCAGCATCAGGCTAAACCGCATCGACCGGGGTTTCGTTCCGCGGCGTGATGCCGACCAGCGGCGCCAGTTCGGTGAGCGCGGCGCGATAGACCTCGCGCTTGAACTCCACCACTTCACTCATCGGCTGCCACCAGTCGACCCAGCGCCAGGCTTCGAATTCGGGCTGCGCGGTGGTGTCGAAACGCACGCTTTCCGCCGACCCGGTCAGCCGCAGTACGAACCACTTCTGCCGCTGGCCAATGCAGGTGCGTCCACGACCGCGCCGCACGTAATGCGCCGGCAGGCGGTAGCTGAGCCAGCCCGCCGTACATCCCAGAACCTGCACCTCGCTCGTCGACAGACCCAGCTCTTCGTGCAGCTCACGCGCCATGGCCTGTTCGGGCGACTCGCCGTGCTGGATGCCGCCCTGGGGGAACTGCCAGGCGTCCTGCCGCACGCGCTTGGCCCACAGCACCTCGCCGGCCGGATTGGCCACGATGATGCCCACATTGGGCCGAAATCCATCCGAATCGATCACGAGCGCGCCGCCAAGGAGTCTGCGGGCGATTGTGCACGCCGTATCCCTGCGGCGAAAGCGCCGGACGCGGCAGGCGATGCGCGCAGCTTCATGAGAATGATTCGCACTAGTCGCGCGCCTGCTTTGCCGATAATCTCCGCGCTACCCATCGTTCCGGCACCGGACCTCTCGAACATCACGGTCCAGGAACCCGATTGCCCCAAGGTGCTTGCCTCTCATGATTCGTAGATTTTCGCGAACGCTTTTCGCGTTCTTGCCGATATTCGGGCTCGCGCTTGCCGTGCCCGATTCGAGCGCACAGTCCGACAAGCTCGGCGCCGCCATCAGCGAGCAGACACGGACCGAGGAAGCCGCACAGGCCTCGCAGAAGCGGATCGAGAAGCTCGACGAGGAGGTGGACGGCATCGTCCTGGAGTACCGCCAACTGCTGGCCGAAACGCAAAGCCTCCAGGTCTACAACGAGCAGCTCGCGGTGCAGGTCAAGTCGCAGGAGGACGAGTTGGGCACCCTGTCCTCGCAACTCGCGCAGATCGAAACCACCTCGCGCGAAGTGCTGCCGATGATGGCAAAGATGCTCGACACGCTCGAACAGTTCGTGAAGTTGGACGTGCCGTTTCTGCCGGCCGAGCGCAGGGACCGGATCGCGACGCTCAAGGACATGATGGCCAGCGCCGACGTAAGCCTGTCGGAAAAGTACCGCCGCATCCTGGAGGCCTACCAGATCGAGACCGAGTACGGCCGCACTATCGAGGCCTACGAGGACAAGGTCGGCGACAAGACCGCGGAACTGCTACGCGTAGGACGCGTGGCGCTGATGTACCAGACCTTGGACGGCGCGGAGACCGGCTACTGGGATACCGATGCGCGGAAGTGGGTGATGGATGACGGCTATCGCGAGGCGGTGAAGCGCGGACTCAGGATTGCGAAAAAGCAGGCGGCACCTGATTTGCTGGTGGTGCCGGTGGCAGCACCGCGGGCGGTGAAGCCGTGAGGCCGGCGGTGCTCAAGTTTCTGCTGCTCGGCACGGCGCTGGTGCTTGCTCCCGCCGCGTTCGCGGCCGCGCCCGGCAACCTCGACGAGCTGCTGCAACAGACACGCTCCGCGCGCGAGCGCGAGGCGGAGGCCAACAAAACGCGTGAGGCCACATTCCTCGCGGAGCGCAATCAGCAGGCCGAACTTCTCGCCCAGGCACGTCGCGAAAAGAACGAAGCCGAAGCGCGCAGCCGCTCCTTGTCCGCGACCTTCGACACCAACGAATCGAAGCTCGCGGAGATGGAAGAAACACTGACCGCCCGCGCCGGCAATCTGGGCGAGATGTTCGGCGTGGTCCGCCAGACCGCGAACGATTACGCCTCGATGCTGCACAACTCCATCGTCACGGCGCAATACCCGGACCGCGAGGCGTTCGTCACGAAGCTCTCGCAGACCAAGGCGCTGCCCTCGATCCAGGACCTGGAACGCTTCTGGTTCGAGATGCAGCGCGAGATGACCGAGTCCGGCAAGGTCGCGAAGTTCACGTCGAAGATCGTGTCCGGCGAAGGCGAGCGGGACGAGACCGTGGTCCGCATCGGTCCTTTCGTGGCCATCGGCGACGAGGGCTATCTGAGTTATCTGCCGGGCCAGAAGCAGTTCGCGGTCATGAGCCGGCAGCCGGGCTCGCAACACGTCCGCCGTGCCGCCGAGCTCATGGAGGCGAGTTCGGGCAATCGCGAGATGACGGTGGACCCGAATCGCGGCGTGATTCTCGCCCTCTACACCCAGCGTCCGACCTGGGCGGAGCGCATCGATCAGGGCGAGTCGGTGGGCTACATCATTCTGGTCGTCGGCCTGATCGGCGCCGTGCTGGCGGTGTTCCAGTTCGTGTACCTGCTGCGGGTCAACGCGGCGGTGCGCCGACAACTCGGCAACGTCGCGCGCCCCAGCACCGACAACCCGCTGGGCCGCGTGCTCGCCACGTTCAAGGGGGACGCCGCCAAGGCCGAGGAAGCGGCCGACGTGGCGGAGCTGCGCATCTCGGAAGCGGTGCTGCGCGAGGTGCCGCCGCTGGAACGCTTCCAGTCCTTTCTGCGCCTGGCGGTGGCGGCTGGTCCTCTGCTCGGACTTGTGGGCACCGTAATCGGCATGATCGTCACCTTCCAGAGCATTACCGAGTCCGGCTCCGGCGATCCGCGCTTGATGGCCGCGGGCATCTCGCAAGCAATGATCGCAACGGTGCTGGGCCTGGGCATCGCGATCCCCCTGCTGTTCGCCAACGCCGCGCTGCAATCGCTGTCGCGCAAGATCGTGCAGATCCTGGACGAGCAGAGCACGGGCTTGTTGGCCGAGCGGCTGGAGACGGGTCGCAATGCTTGATGGCGTTACCGGGCCGGTCGTCGCAATCCGCGAGATGGTCGCGGAGGGCGGGCCCGTGGTGATCTGGATCATGATTGCGTGCCTGGTCATGTGGACCCTGGTGTTCGAGCGCTGGTGGTATTTCTCGCGCGTGCTACCGCGTGATGCGCAGGCCATGCTGGCGCGCTGGAACGCGCGTCCCGATCGCCATACTTGGCTGTCGCGGCAAACGCGCCAAGCGATGATTTCGCGCCTGAACGTGGGCATGAACAGCAACCTGATTCTGCTGCGCGTGCTGGTACCGCTGTGCCCGCTGCTGGGTCTGCTCGGCACCGTGTCCGGCATGCTCAACGTGTTCGACTCGATGGCCGCGCGCGGGTCGGCCGACACGCGCGCGATGGCCACCGGCGTGTCCGAGGCGATGATCTGCACGATGACGGGCCTGGCCGTGAGCATCACCGGCCTGTACCCCGTGTACTACTTCCGCGCTCGCGTGCGGCGCGAAACCGAATTGCTCGGCGACAAGTTCAGTTACTAGGGGCCCTGAATGCGCCTGCGCCGCCACTACGACCAGAGCACCGACACCGGCATCGATCTCGCGCCGATGCTGGACTTCGTTTTGAACCTGCTCATCTTCTTCATCATCACCGCGGTGTTCATCAAGCAGGTCGGCATCACCGCGGGTGGACTGTCCTCGCAGCCGCAGGAAAAGAAGGAGGCCGGCAACATCGTCATCGCGATTCGTTGCAGCGGCGAAATCGTCATCAAGAACCGCATCGTCGATCTGCGTGCGGTGCGCGCCAATGTCGAGCGCCTGCGTTCGGAACAACCCGAAGCCGCGGTGGTGGTGGCGACGGAAAGCCTGACACCCAACGGCATGCTGGTTCGCGTGATGGACCAGATCCGCCAGGGCGGCGTGCAGGGAATTTCCGTGTCGCCGTCCAACGATTCGTGCAGCGAGAGTTAGCTGAATGCGATCGCGCCGTCACGTCGAAGTCAGCGAAGAAACCGGCATCGATCTGGCACCGATGCTGGACTTCGTCCTGAACCTGCTGATCTTCTTCATCATCACCACGTCGTTCGTGAAGGAAGCCGGCGTCAAAGTGAGCCTGCCCGAAGCGCTCACGGCCGAGCACAAGGACAGCGGCAATATTCTGGTTGCAGTGCGCGCCAACGGCGACATCTGGATCGACAAGCGACGGGTCGATGTACGCAGCCTGCGCGACATCGTCGAACGCATGCACATCGAGCGGCCCGAAGACACGGTGGTGATCGTCGGCGACACCGCCGCGCCGTCCGGCGTGGTCACGCAGATCATCGAGAACGTGCGCTCGGTGGGCATCAAGGAAGTCTCGCTGGGCGCCTCCAGCGCTCAATGACCATGGACTCCAGCTCTCTTCGATTGCTCCAGGCGTTCGGCTTCGCGCTGGTTTTCAGCGTCGGCCTGTTCTGGCTCATGCACTCGCTGATTCAGAGTCATGGCGGAGGCCTACGACAGGTCGAGACTTTGCCGAACATCGATTTCGTGCGCCTCAAGCGCGACACCGAAACCGAGACGCGCACGCGGCGCAAACCTCCGCCGCCGCCTCAACCCAAACAACCGCCGCCGCCACCGAAGATGCAGGTCGCGTCGGACGCGTCGCCGAAGAACGAGGTACTGCCTTTCAGCATTCCCAACCTCGGGCTGAACGCCAGCATCGGTGGTGGAACGTTCATCGGAGAGATGACAGCGGGCGCGCCGGGGGGCGGCATCGGTCTTTTCGAAGGCGACATCATTCCGCTGCAAAGAGTGCCGCCGCAGTATCCGCGCAGCGCAGCGCGCGACGGCATTTCGGGCCATGTGAAAATCGAGTTCACCGTGAATGCAGACGGCACGGTCAAGGACGCGCGCGCCATCGAGAGCAAACCGCGCGGCGTGTTCGATGCCGCCGCCATCACCGCGGCCTTGAAATGGAAGTTCAAACCCAAGGTGCTGGACGGACAGCCGGTGGCGCAACGGGGCGTCGTGCAGATCGATTTCACCTTGCAGGAATAATCGTGCGCGCGTTCCGTCCATTAAGCAGCAAGACGATCAAATCGCCTAGTCGTCATTCCTTTAGTCGGAATGACTTCCGCGCAAGCGGGAATCCAGCTCCCACTACGAGTCCCAACATCTGCTGGTGTCTGAGGGACTGGATTCCCGCCTTCGCAGGAATGACGGCTGAGTGGTTTGGAATCGCCTCGCTAATCCTGCTTCAGCTCTTTAGCAACGCTGCTCAGGCCGCTGACTGCGCGAATCCGCGCAAGGCAGGCGGCACCATCAGCGAGCCGTTCTTTCGCGGCATCGAGGCCGCCACCGACCTGATCGCCAAGAAGCAATACGGCGAAGCCATCGACCAGTTGAGCAAGATCGCGCAGTCCGGCAACGACTACGAAAAGGCCGTGGCCTTCTACAACCTCGGCTTCGCCTACAGCTCCAGGGACGACTACAAGGGTGCCGGCCGCGCGTTCCAGAGCGCACTCGACCTCAACGCGCTGCCGCAGCAGCAGCACGAGCAATTGCAGTTGAACCTCGGCCAGATCTACATCGCCAACAGCCAGTTCGACGAGGGCATTCGCACGCTCAACGCTTACCTGGCCGAGGCCTGCGCACCCGTGCCGGCGGTGGCTCATATTTTCCTGGCAAACGCGTTGTCGGAGCGCAAGCTCTACCGCGAAGCGCTGCCACAGATCGACCTCGCGCTTTCCAAGTCCAGGAAGGTCGAGGAGAACTGGCTACAACTCAAGCTCGCCCTCAACTACGAGTTGAAGAACTACCCAGCCTGCGCGCAGACCCTGGTGCAACTCATCGGCGCTGTGCCGGACAAGCCCGATTACTGGAAGCAATTGTCCGGCATGTTCTTCGAGATGAAGCAGGACACCGAGTCGCTGGCTGTGCTCGCGCTGGCCGAGCGCCAGGGATTCATCGACAAGCCCGGCGAGGTGAAGAATCTGTTCAACGTCTACATGCTGCTCGACTTGCCGTTCAAGGCCGGCAGCCTGATGCAGGAGGCGATGGACAAGAACCGCATTCCCGCCGACGCGGCGAACCTCGAATCGCTCGCCGGCGCGTGGATCAATGCGCGCGAATCGGCGCGCGCCGAGAGCGCGCTGAAAAAACTGGCCGCGACTTCCGACAAGGGCGAGCACTACTTCCGGCTCGGCAGCCTCTACGGCGACGATGAACGCTGGAAGGAATCGCGCGCGATGATGGAAAAAGCGTTGGCAAAGGGTGGACTGAATCGTTCCGGCGACGCGTGGATGCGCGTGGCGGTGGCGTCCTACAACTTGCATGAACCCAAGGCAGCGATCGCTGCATTGAACAAGGCAGCCGGGTTTGATGAGTCACGCAAACAGGCAGCCGAGTGGTTACGGCATCTTCACAGCGAGGGTGTGCAGACGGCTGCGTCCGAGTAGTGCGCATTTACTTCACTCGATGAGCGCCGCCCGCTCCGTCCTCTCCGGCCCGCGCATCATCGCGGCCTTCGCGACGGTATACCTGCTCTGGGGCTCAACCTATCTCGCGCTGCGCGTGATGGTCGAAGCCCTGCCGCCGTTTTTTTCCGCAGGTGTGCGCTTCCTGATCGCCGGACTCCTGATGCTGGCCTGGGCGCTGTTTCACGGCGCGCGCCTGCCGACCTCTCGGCGCGACTGGATCACCCTTAGTCTCACCGGAATCATGATGCTGGTCGGCGCCAACGGCCTGGTGACCTGGGCCGAACAATGGGTCGTATCCAACCAGGCCGCGCTGATCGTGGCGACTTCGGCGCTGTGGCTCGGTTGGATGGGAACGATGGGGACGCAGGGACAAGGCCTGTCACGCTGGACCGTGTTTGGCCTGATCGCAGGCTTTCTCGGCGTAGCCGTGCTGGTGGGCGACGGGCTGCGATTCGAGCACGCGCCCTGGACCGCGTATGCCGCGCTGCAAGTCTCAGCCTTCCTGTGGTCGCTGGGCTCCATCACCGCCAAACGCCGTCCCACTGCCTGCACCCCTTTCATGAGCGCGGCGGTGCAGACCTTGGTCGCGGGCGTGATTCTCACCACGCTCGGACTCGCGCTGGGCGAGCACGCGCGCTGGACCTGGGAAGCGCGCTCGCTATGGGCGCTGGCTTATCTGATCGTGTTCGGCAGCGTCATCGGCTACGGTTGTTTTCAATGGCTGGTGCACCAGGTCACACCCGCGCAACTCGGCACCTACGCCTACGTCAATCCCGCGGTCGCGGTGCTGCTGGGCTGGTGGGTGCTGGACGAAGCGCTCACGCGCATGCAGATTGTCGGCACCTTGATCATCCTCGCGAGCGTTGTCGTCGTGACCCTCAGCTCTTCCGCAACCCGGCCACGACCTGCATGATTTTCCTGCGCGTCGTCCTGATGTGGTGCTTCGCGCTGACCGCGGCGGCTTCCGCAGAACCGCGCCTGGCCGCCAAACAAGAAGTGCGCCTCGGCAACGGCCCCGAAGTGGAAACCCTGGACCCGCACAAAGCCGAGGGCGTATCCGCTTCCAACGTGCTGCGCGATCTGTACGAGGGCCTGGTCACCGAAGCCCCCGACGCCAGCCTGATTCCCGGCACGGCGGAAAGCTGGATCATCTCCGAAGACCTCCGCACCTACACCTTCAAGCTGCGAAAAAACGCCCGCTGGTCCAACGGCGATCCGGTGACGGCGGATGATTTCGTCGCCGGCCTGCGACGCAGTGCCGACCCTGCCACCGGCTCCAACTACTCGCAGATTCTGGCGCCCATCGAGAACGCCGAAGCCGTGATCGAAGGCAAGCTGCCGCCCGACCAGCTTGGCGCGGACGCGGTGGACGCGCACACCTTGCGTATCCGTCTCAAGGGGCCGACGCCCTACCTGCTCGGCCTGCTGGTGCACGCGTCCACCTACCCGATTCATCGCGCCAGTCTTGCGGCGCACGGCGCGCAGTTCGCGCAACCCGGCAAGCTCGTCAGCAACGGCGCCTACCGGCTGGCGGAGCGCGTGATCCAGTCGCACATCCTGCTGGAGCGCAATCAGCATTACTGGGACAACGCGAGCACCACCATCGAGCGCGCGTATTACGTCAACACCGAAGACATCAACTCGGAGTTCAAGCGCTTCCGTGCCGGCGAACTGGACTGGACCAGCCAGATTCCGTCCAGCCAGGCCGCGTGGATACGCCAGAACATGGGCGATCAGCTCAGCACTCACACCTACCTCGGCGTTTACTACTACGGCCTCAATCTCTCGAAGCCGCCGTTCAAGGACAACCGGCCGCTGCGCCAGGCGCTGTCGCTGGCGATCGATCGCGACATCATCACGAAGAAAGTGCTCAGGACCGGCGAGCAGCCCGCCACATCCTGGGTACCGCCGGGTGTCATCGGCCATCGCAGCGCGCCCGCAATGTGGACCGGCATGACGCGCGAGCAAAGGCTGACCGAAGCGCGCCGGCTATACGCCGAGGCGGGCTACTCGAAGGACAAACCCGCGAGGATCGAGATTCGCTACAACACCAGCGACGACCACAAGAAAATCGCCACCGCCATCGCCGCCATGTGGAAGCAATGGCTGGGCGTGGACGCGGTGCTCATCAACGAGGAGTGGAAGGTGTATTTGCAGAACCGCCGGCTCAAATCCAAGACCCAGGCTTTCCGCGCCGGCTGGATCGGCGACTACAACGACGCCAATTCCTTCCTGGAAATCATGCTGTCCAAGCACGGGCTCAACGACACCGGCTGGGCCAACCCGGTGTTCGACAAGCTGATGGAAAGCGCCGCGGTGGAACCCGACGCCGCGCGCCGCGCGCAACTGATGCACGACGCCGAAGCCCAGTTGCTGGCCGATCTCCCTGCGATCCCGATCTACTTCTACGTCACCCGCCACATGGTCTCGCCGCGCCTGGTCGGCTGGCAGGGCAACATCATGGATCACCATCATGTGCGGCATATGCGGCTGCTGGACCAAGCCCCATAACTTCGACTCCGGTTACAAGGGCGGATCACGCCCAGCGGTTAGTTTCTTTGGAAAGCCAATTCCCGCAGCCACGAGGCACCGGCTTTACGCAGCGCGCGACTAGGGCTGGCCATAGACGCTTGCATCCACCGTCATCTTTCCCGGCGAGGGCCTTCGCCCGCAAAGCCACTCAACGAGCCGATCAACGAAATGATCGAGATGCCGAATCTGCTGCACGCCATGCTCGACGATGGGGTCGGACGTGGCAGCCAGCAACTCGCCACCGTATTGCAGCGTGCGCCAGCAGATCACTTCGCCCGCCTCATTGCTTTGCAGAATTTCGGCCTGAGAAGGAATGCACGTGTAGACGCCGTGGTGGTGCCAGCAGGCCTGGCGCGGTGTGAGCCCCGCGAACAGCGGATGCTCGAAACGCGTGTTGGAAATCGGCGGTTTCGTCGGGTCTTCGGCCCACCAGTAGTTGTTCACCGGACGGTCTTCCCACTGCGCGTCGATCCAGTGCGCGGAGTCGCCGAACACCGCTATCTTCTTGCCCGCAGCCAGAAACGCGTACAGCGTGTCGCGATGCCGCGAGATGAGCATGTGATCGTTCTGGAACGGGATCAGCAGGGCTTCGAAGTTCTCCAGCCGAGCCTTGGCGAGGTCGCGCAGGTAAACCATTTCGATGAAGTCGCGATATTTGGGCGCAGTGGCCACAGCGAACTGCGACCAGACGCCGTTGAACATCATGGCGATGGGCTTGCTGGTTTCAGTCATGGCGTTTCTCCGCTCGGACCTGCGCTGCCCGGATGATATTGCGATAGAGCTGCAAGCTGCCGCCGTCGGACGGCTGCGCGGGGTCAGGCTCACCGAGCGGACCGCTGGCGGTAGCGACGATCAGGCCGCGGGTCGACTGTGTGTCGGCAATCATCACGACGCGATCAAACGTATCCGCGAGAACGACACTCGCCGCATGAGCCGTGCGTATATGCCCGCAGGCCCACCAGCCGCTGATGCCGTGCGACTCGACGCTGAGCCTGTCCACGTCCACATCGCGCATCAGGCCGAGCGGGTCTTTGACGATGCGGTAGCGCACCTCACGCAGCGGTTTGCTGTTGTCGTGCACCCACACGCTTCCCGGCATCCACGGCGTGAAGAAGCCGCAGAAACAGGCAAGGCTGCGACCGCGTTCCAGGTGCGCCGCAATCTGTTCGCGCACCTGGTACAGCGCGACGTGATCGGCGCCATTGGGCACGATCACCAGATCGTCGCCGGAAAAGTCCGGTTGCCAGGAATCGGTGATGCGCTCGGTCCGGTAGTGCACCTCGGCGCTGGACGCGAAGTAGCGGCTCAATCCCTCGACACCGTTATCTATTAGAGCGGCTTTCAGCATGGGAGGTTCTTCACAGGATCTGCCAGAAAGCACGCTCACGCGCCACGCCGCTGGCAGGTTCGGCGCAGAACGCGCCGCGATCGGGAAAGTGCCTCAAGCGACCCGCGTCGAGCAGACCAAACTCGTCGCCCATGCGCAGCGCTTCTTTCAGATCGTGAGTAACGAACACAGCGGTCATGCGGTGCTCGTGCGCGACGCGCTTGAACAGCAACTGCATGGTCGAGCGTGTATCCGGATCGAGGCTGCCGAAGGGTTCGTCGAGCAGCAACAGCGCCGGCTGCACAATCAGCGCACGGCCGAATGCCACGCGCTGGCGTTGTCCGCCGGACAGGGTTTCAACCGCACGGCGCTCGTAGCCTTCAAGTTCCAGTTCGACAAGCAATGCCGCAACGGCTTGCCGGATTTGCAGCTCTGCCTGGCCACGCAGGCGCAGGCCGAACGCGATGTTCTCGAACACGTCCAGATGCGGAAACAACAGCGGCTCCTGGTACAGGTACAGCGTCTGGCGATCGCGCGCAGCTTGACTTTGCACCGCGCGCCCGTTGACCAGAATCCGGCCCTCGTCTTCGCGTTCCAAACCGGCAAGCACCCGCAGTAGCGTGGTCTTGCCGCAGCCGGAGGAACCGATCACAGCGAGCGTCCTGCCCTGCCCGATCTCGAAGCCGACATCGTCCAGCACCGCACGCGAGCCGAAGCTCTTGCGCAAGCCGGACACGCGCAGCCAGGCCGACTCAGTCACGCGAAGGCTCCAGCGCGCCGGGCCAGGCCATCAGTCGCCGGTTCGTCGTCAAGGCCAGAAACGGCGGCAGTACCAGCAGCAGGCCGCAAGCCGCCGCCAGTCGAAAATCGCCCGAACCGAAATATTCGAAAACCTTGAGCGGCAAGGTCTGCACGCGCCCGGCGCCAACCAGCCGCGCCAGCGCGAAATCGAACCAGGAAATCAGGAAAGTCTGAAACAGGCAGACGCCGAGCAGGCCCCTGGCCAGCGGCAGGCGCACGCGGCGCCAGATTTGCGACTCGCTCGCGCCGAGCGATGCGGCGAGTTCACACAGCGCCGCAATCCGCGCGTTCCAGAAACCTTGCAGCAGGAGCACGCCGTAGGCGTACGCGAACAGGAACTGGGCCAGCATCACGCCAAAAACATTGCCGGCCAGGTGCAACTGAATCCATCCGTAATTCAGGCTCACGCCGAGCACCACCGGCGAGATCGCGAAGGGCAGCAACGCCAGGCTCAGCAGCGAGTCGCGGCGGCGATGCAGGGTCACGCGACGGCTGCTGACGAAGGCCAGCGCAGTGGCCGAAAACGCCACGGCCAGCCCAATGCCCAGCGAGCGCAGCACCGCCGTCAGCAGACCCTGCGAGTCCGCGGCCAGCAGCGACCACTGCGTCCATTGCAGGTCGCGCGGCCACAAGTCGGGATAGGTCCAGTCGCGTGCGACGGACAGCAGTACCAGCAGGAGCAGCGGAACGGCCAGCGCGCCCGCGAACAGCGACACGGTGACTGAGCGCAGCAAGGAAATACCCGCTCCTACGGCCGACTTCATACGGATGCCCTCCGGCGAAAGCGCGTCAGCGCCGCCCCGCCCGCCATCGCCAGCAGCAGGTACAAGGTCGCCATCGCGTGCGCTTCGGGCTTGGACGCCAGATCGTAGAGCCCGAAGCGACGCTGAATCGTCACCGAGATCATGGCCGGATACGGCGCACCGATCAGCAGCGGCACTTCGAACGCACCCATCAGCACCACGCCGTAGACCGCCAGGGTCGGCACCGCCCGCCGCGCCAGCAGCGGCAGCACGATTCTGCGCAGACCCTGCACGCGGCTGGCGCCGAACGTGCTCGCGAGTTGCAGGAAATCGGCGAGCTTTTCGTTCTCGTACAGACGATCGAACAGCAGCACGAAGAACGGCGTAATCATGGCGCAGTGCGTGAGCACGATGCCGACGCCCCAGCGATCGAAAACCAGCGACGGAAAATCGGACGGCGCGGCGACCCAGCCCAGCGCGTGCGCCACGCGCGACAGCAGTCCGGCATCGCCGAGCACCTGGTAGGCGAGCAGCGCCGCAACCGTGCCGGGCACGGCCAGCGGAAGATAGATCAGGAAGCCCAGCGCTCCCCGGCGCAGCCGCGATCCCAGGCTCAGCACCAGCAGCAGCGCGGCGCTGACCGACAGCATCAGCGTGATAACGGTGAGCGCAAAGCCGAAAGCGAGCGCGGACCAGAATTCGCCGCCGCCGAGCACGTTGCGCCAGTGCATAAGGGTCCAGCCTTCGGTGAGCAGGCCCATACCGCCGAGGCTGTAGAGCGCAGAGAACAGCAGTCCCGCCAACGCCGGGCCGGCGGTGAGCAGCACGAAGGCGAGAACCCAGAGGTCCGGCCCCGCGCTCGGCTTACTGGCTGAGGATTTCGGTGCGGAAATCATCGCTCAGACGGATCATGAATTCGGGCGCCGGCTCGGCGCGCGCGTACGGCGCAAGGCTTTGTCGCGACGGCGCACGCACTCTGCCCGGCACCGCGTCGAAGCGCTCACGCCATTCGGTGGGCAGCCGGTCCGCAGCCAGCACCATACCGTCGCCCCAGACCGCTGGCTTGAGCTTTTCGAACTGTGCTTCCGGCGACACCAGGAAATTTGCGACGACCATCGCGCCGGCCTTGTGCGGCGCGCGCGACACGATGCCCAGATAGTGCGTGTTCTGGAGCGTGCCGGTGTCGAGCGCATAAGCCGTCGACGTGGGCGGAAACAGGCCGATGGCGATCTTGTTGTCGACCTCGCCGTCGTTGAAGCTGATGCTGAAATCGACCTCGCCGTTGGCGAACAACTGGTGCAGTTGCGCAACGTCGTTGGGAAAACTCTTGCCCTCGCGCCACAAGTCCTTGCGCACGGATCGGACCCAGTCAAACACGCGCGTCTTGAGCTTGAGGTATTTGGCCTCGTCGAATGAGCCTTGTAGATCGGAAGGCGCGTCGGCGAAAGCAAACATCAGCGACTTCATGAAGCTCAGGCCAGTGAATGCGATGTCGAACGTAAAACGTCCGGGATGTGCGTGTATCCACTCGGAGAGCGCCTCCGGCGTGCGCGGCGGCTGCGGCACGCGCGCGCTGTCGGTGATGAGCAGCAACTGCACATTGCCCCAGGGCATCTCGTAGCCGGCCACGGGTTGCTGGAAGTCGTTCGCGATCAGCGGATTGTCCCAGGCGATATAGGCGTTGTTCGGCAGCTTGTCGGTCCACGGCCCGAACAGCGCGTCGATCTGGCGCAACTGGTAGAACACCTGGCCGTTGATCCACACCAGATCGGTACTGCTTTCGGTCTTGCCGGCTTCGATTTCCGTCATCAGCGTGCTCGGAATATCGGCTTGGCCGGGAATGATTTCCAGGCGGATGCCGTGGCGGCTTTGCAGCTCGGGCGCGACGAACTCGCGCATGAAACGGTTGATCGCCGGGTCGCCGGTCCACATGGTCAGGTAAACCGTCTGGCCGCGTGCGGATTGCTCGACGACGGGCCAGGCCAGGGTTCGCGGGTCGGGTGGGGATGCAGGTTTGGTGCATCCTCCCACCACTGCGAGCAGCAGCATCAGCCAGATTGCTTTCAAACTTGCGCGCTTGTTCACAGGATGATTTTTCGCCGGCACTTCAAGCTTTAACCGTCATTCCCGCGAAGGCGCGTTCGGCATATCGGAGAACGACATTGAGTCGCTCTCCGAGCCGAGCCAAACGCTCCCGTCTCTGGGACTCAATGGCGCTTCGGGTAACGGGCGAAAACTGGATGCCCGCCTCCGCGGGCATGACGAGCGGGTTGGAGGTCGTCTTCATCGAGCGACCCTCCTTTTTCAAAACCGATGCCGTATCGACACCATCACATTCACCGGCTCGTCGGGCAGCACCAGGGTGGACCCGAAGAAGTAGTAGAACACCGGCGTAAAATTTTCCTCGTCGGTGAGATTGAAAACATCGAGACGGATGTCCGTAGCCACCGCGCGCCAGTTGTAATGCGCCGCCGCGTTGATGGTGTGCTGCGACGGAATCACGACCGTGCCCAGCACGTCCAGCGGAAAGGAATCGGTGTACACGCCATTGAGGCTCAAGCCCAGGCCTTGCGGAAATTCGTAGCCGGCGTACGCGGACACCAGCACCCGCGGCAGCGCCGGGACCCTATCGTTACTGGGATCGTGAAAATAAAAGCTGGGGCTGCCCACACAGCTTGCCGGTACGTTGCGATCACAGGTGCCCTCGACGATGTCCGGCCGCGAATTGTCGAAGGCATCGTTGACGGTGCGCGTGTCCTGGAAGGTGAAGGCGCCGTCGAAACGCGCATCCAGATAACTGGCGGCGAGGCTGGCGAAGACGGGTCCGCTCTTGTATGTGCCCTGCGCTTCCACGCCCTTGGTTCTGACGTCGGAGTTGCTGCCGCCGCGATTGCGCAGGGCGCGGGTCTGGTCGAACACCGCAGCGTCGGCATACCACGCGGCTCCCGACGGGGCGATCTTCACGCCCAGTTCGTACAGCCGGCTGTCGGTGGAAAAATTGTCTTCGCTGATGCGGTTGTCGCCACCCAGCACGAAACCGCCGCCGAGACTGTTGGACGTGGATTGGCTGTAGCTCGCCGTGGCGTAGGTCGCGATGGCCGGCGTCGGTTTGAACGTGAGGCTCGCGTTGCCGCTCTTCAGGAATTCGGTGATGGAATCCTCGGCAGCCTTCACGCCATCGGGCGCCAGCGGATCGCGCGCGGTCACGTCGTACCAGTCGCCGCGCGCACCGAGCAGCAGGCTCCAGGCTTCCGTGAATTTCATGTCCTGCTGGACGAACAGACCGTACTGGTAAGTCGTGGAATCGGTGGTGTCCGAGATCAGGAAATTGGTGTCCGCCGTACCATCACCGTCGGTGTCGTAATTCGCGCCGGGGGATACGAACAGTCCCGGCCGTAGCTCTGCAAGGCGCGCCTGCTGGGCCGCGGTCAGCGGGATGCGTCGATTCTCGATGGGCCCGGTCAGGTCAATCGGGTTGTCTGCCTCCGTGTTGAACTGGCTGTAGCCGAGAATGTCGTGGTAGCGCAGATCGACGCCAACATCCGTCTGGTGTTTCGTGGAAAGCCCGAACAGCGGCAGCGCGTAGTCGAACAGCAGCTCGGTGCGATTCTCCAGGGAGTCGGCACCGTCGATGATTTCCACGAAGCTGTTCTGCGCAATCTCCTCGCGCTCCAGGTACTGGTACACGCCGCGGCTGGCCAGGCGCGTGTGCTCACCCAGGCGCGTCTCGAAGCGCGCGTTGGCGATCACCGTTTCGCTGCCGTTGATGTCGTCCGGATCGGTCAGCACGCGATGCCGCGGAATGCGCACCGTGCCGGTCGGGCTGACCACGGAACCGCCAGCCGGAACGGTGGACCCCGGCGTCGGGCCGCCGGCCTGCTGCACGCCCTGGCCGGTGATGTAGATGCCGCGGTCGATCAGGTCCTGCGTCGGGCGGTTGAAGCCGGCGATGTCGGTGAAATCCACATCGAAATATTCCACGCTCAGATCGAACACCGTGTCGTCCGAAGGACTGAGCCGGTAGGCCGCGTACAAGTCCCTGCTCTCGTACTGCGCGTAGTCGTAGAAGCTGTCCTCGTCGCGCGTCTCCACGCTCAGCAGCACACCGGAACGGCCGGCTTGCAGCGGCGTGGAATATTCGAACTGCTGGCGGTAGCGATCCCAGGTGCCGCCGCTCACGCTCACGCTGCCGCGAGAGTCCTTGAGGTCCGGGCGCTTGGGCGAAAGATTGATGAAGCCACCGACCCGCTGCGTGGACCCGAGAACCACCGGCGGCGGGCCCTTGACCACGTCGATCTGCTCGACGCTGTTGAACGACAGCGGCAGACCCAGGCCGTTGTTGCCGCCCTGGCGACGCAGGCCGTCCTGGAAAATCTCGCCGAACTGGCCGCGGATGGTCGGCAGGCTGGAGGCACCGAAAGTGTTGGGGCCGTAGGTATTGGGTGCGACCCGGGTCAAGTCGCGCAGGCCGACCAGCGCGGCGCTGTCGATCAGCTCTTTCGAGATCGGCGTCACCGAGCGCGGCGTGTCCAGCAGCGCGCGACCGTCGCCGAAGGTGCCATCGATTTTCAGTGCGCTCGGCAGCTCGGGTGTTTCATTCGGCTTCTTGGCTTCCACGACCACGGTATCGAGTTGAACCGGGGCATCGCTTGGTTTTGCGGCCTCATCCGGCGCCGCAATAGCACTGACTGTGGCGAGAATCGAGGCGATGACGCCGAAACGGATGACGACACTTCCGGATTTTTTCATGAGAGCTTTCTTGTTCGAATCCTGATGTACGTGCCGAAGCAGAACGCGGTCGCAGCGGTGGCGCGATATTTTTGAGCCGGCAACGGCGATTGCGGCCAGACCGGACGCGTAATGTTGTCACCTCAGCGCAAAATCGGCCCGCACTTCCCGCCGCCGATTTGCGTCAGTTCGTCCGGCCGGCCTCGACGGCAAACCGCATCCGCGCAATCAACTGCCCCTGCGGCGTGAGCAGATCGACCCGCCACCGGCCACTCGCATCGTCCGGAAAATTCTGCTTGCGGCTGTAGGTGCGGAAGCCCGCCTCGCGGCCGCCGGAAATCTGGGCCGGGATGCTGTCCATCAAATGGCCTTCCCGGTACCACTCGAACACCACGGCCTGCGACAGGCCCGTGGGCGCGCGCACGGCGACGAAGGCAACGGCGCCTTGTTCGCGCAGCTGGGTTGCGGAGAACGTCTTGATCTCGGCGCCCGGTTGCAGTTGCTCGATGCGATCGCTCACGCGCGCCTCGCGCACCCACAGGCCAGCCGGCGGAATCCAGCTTCGCAAGGCCCACAGCAGGACCATTGCCACGACGAGCGCGAGGCTGCCAAGGATGTGCATCCGCACCTGGCGGCTGGAAGTCAGCATGCGCGGCAGGCTCGCCAGCAGACTCAGGCCGGTGATGCCCAAGGATATCGGCAAGGCCTGGTCCAGCGGCAGGTGCAGCGCGACCGGCAAGACCACGAGCGCGGCGATCAAGGTGCAGAACGCGTGCAGAGCGCTGGACAGGCCCGCGTGCGGAGCGATCCGGTGCAGATAGATCGGGTCCACGCTAACCACGACGGCCACCGCCACCGCGAAGCCCATGAACAGCACGTGGCCTGGCACGAGCAGGCTGGAAATGAACAGGAAGGGCAGCGCGAAGAACAGGATCTCCTGCTGGATCTGCTGGGTGACGAAACGCACCGCGCTAATGCTCAGACGACCCTTGGACCAGGCCACCAGCCAGCGGCCGAGCAGGTTCTCTGCGAACAGCCAGGGCCAGCCGAGCAGCGCGATCGCGGCGATGAGGCGAGAAAGATCTTCGCCACGCTGGAACAGAAAAAAACCCAACCAGCCGAGCGAGAAACTGGCCGTGGGCAGCAGCCAGGGGAAGCGTTCCAGAAATGGCTCGACTCGTGCGATCCCGGAGCGGATCGCCGTACCCCACATCACCAGTGCTCGCCCTTGAACACGTTGGCGAAGACCATCTGCTCGATGCTCGGCTTCTGCCCTTCCTTGCGTCCGCGTGCTGCGGACGAGGACGGAAACAACTGGAAGCCTTTCGACAGGATGTAGTCGTTCATTTTCGGCCAGATCGCATAGCTCACCGCGGCCGCGGTGCCGAGCGTGGTGGCGATGGACTTGGGTCTCTCGACGACGGCCTTGACCACCGTGTCGGCCGCGTCGTCCGGACTCCAGGTGGGCACGTAGTCGTAGATCTTGGTCGGAGCAATCATCGGCGTGCGCACCAGCGGCATGTAGATCGCGGTGGTGTGGATGTTGTGCGCGCGCACTTCTGCGGACAGACAGCGTGTGAACGCATCGAGCGCCGCCTTGCTCGCGACGTAAGCGGAGAAGCGCGCGGCATTGGCGAGCACGCCAATGGAACTGACGTTGATGATGTGCCCGCTCTTGCGCTTGGCCATGGCCGGCAGCAGCGCCAGAATCAAACGCACCGAGCCGAAATAGTTGAGCTGCATGGTGCGCTCGAAATCATGGAAGCGCGTGGTGGATTCCATCACGCCGCGACGGATCGAACGGCCGGCGTTGTTGATGAGAATGTCCACGTGGCCGAAGTCGTGCAGAACCTCGCTGGACATGCGGTCGATGTCCTTGAGATCGGACAGATCGCAGGGATAGACGAAGGCCTCGCCGCCGGCCTTCGCGATGATGGTCTGGGTCTCGTCGAGTTTCTCCTTGGTGCGCGCGACGAGGATCACCTTGGCACCCGCCACCGCGAGCTTCTTGGCCGTGTTGAAACCGATGCCGCTGGATGCGCCGGTGACCATCACGATCTTGCCACTGAGCTTGCGCATCTGCTGCGGCGTGACCTTCACCTTGAGGTCCAGGAACAGCTCCCAGTAGGCCCAGAGCTTGTCCACGTAATGGCTGATCTCCGGGCAGCGCACGCCGGTGTCCTTGAGCGCTGCGCGCGCCTGGCGGTCGTCGAACACGGCCTGGTTGAAGGCGTAGCCGAGTACCGACAGCGGAACGCCGATGGCGTCGGCAACGCTCTTTTTCGCACGCTCCGGCACGGCGCGTTGCAGACGCGCCGACAGTGCGCGCATCGACGCGGGCATCCTGGGAATGGGAATGCGCTTGCCGAATTCCGGCCCGTGCGCCGCTTCGAGGAAGGCTTGCAGCAGATCGCCCACACTCGGCGAGTGCGATTGCATCAGATGGAAACATTTGCCGTCGAGGCCAGGCTTGTGCGCGATGGCGTCCATCGCCGCGGCGATGTAATCCACCGGCGCCACCGCGACCTTGCCGCCTTCGATGCCCAGCACCGGCAGCCACTTCGGCACGCGGTAGCTGATCTGCTGGATCGCCTTGGCGAAGTAGTAGGGCCCGTCGATCTTGTCCATCTCGCCGGTCTCGGAATGGCCCACGACCACACCTGGACGGTAGATGCGGAACGGCACCGTGGCCTCGTTGCGGACGATGGCCTCGCTCTGGAACTTGGTGCGGTAGTACGGGTGCGTGACCGATTGGCCTTCGTCGAACATGTCCTCGGTGAACTTGCCGACAAAACTGCCGCCCGCCACGGCCACGCTGGACACGTGATGCAGCACGGCCGGCGCGCCCAGGTCGTTGACGAAAGCCACGACATTGCGCGTGCCCTCGTTGTTGACCTTGTCCGCGGTCGCATCACTCATGTTCATGTCGTACACGGCCGCGAGATGAAACACGTGGTCGATCTTGCCGTGCAGCTTCTTGAAGTTCGCCGCGGAAACCAGGCCGGGTGTGGTGATGTCGCCCGCCATCATGTGCAGCTTCGAAGACGCCGCGCCGTAACGCTCCTGCATCAGCGCGAACTTGTCGGCGGAGGATTCGCGGATCAGCACGTAAACCTTCGCGTCCTCGCGGGCGAGCAGGCGCTCCAGCAGGAACTTGCCGATGAAGCCGGTGGCGCCGGTGACGAAATAATTCATGGCGGGTCTCCGCGAAAGGGGGCGACAGTCTAGGCCCTAGCCGCACACCGCCCCTTTGCAGCAAGGCCACACCTCATGCGGCGGGCAGCCACTCCGCGATGGTCTTGCCTATCAGGTCCGGGTTGTCTTCTTGCAGGTAGTGCAGGCCCGGACCGATATCGACGCTGCACAGATTGGGCATGGTGCTGGCGTGACGCGCCGCATCGGCCGGCGTCACCAGAATGCCCGGCGTGCCCCAGAACAGCAGCTTCGGGACCGGGCTGGCCCTTAGCCAATCCATGTAGGCGTTCGCAGCGGCCACCACGTCGGCTGGCTGGCCCTCGATGGGCAGATCGTTGGGAAAGCTCAGCATCGGCTGGCGCGTGGCCGCTTCGACGAAAGGCGCGCGGTAGTGCGCCATCTCGCCCTCGGTCAGTCCGCGTGCGACCGCGCCGGGCAATACCTTCTCGATGAAAACATTCTGCTCGATAACCAGTTCGTGCCCCGCCCCCGGCGTGCGGAAAGCCTGGAACAGCGGGCGGATTCCTTCCGGCCAGTCGTTCCAGGATTTCACCGGCGAGATGAACTCCATCATCGCGATGCCGGCCACTCTCTGGGGATGCCGGCGCGCCCAGTTCAGGCCAATCGCCGAGCCCCAGTCGTGAATCACCAGCGTGATCTTCTCGAGGCCCAGCGCCTCAATGAAGCCATCGATGTAGCGCACGTGATCTTCGAAGCGATAGGCGATATCCGGCTTGTCCGATTTTCCGAAGCCGACGAGATCGGGCGCGACGCAGCGCGCGTGCTTCGCGACGTGCGGAATGATGTTGCGCCACAGGTACGAGGAGGTCGGATTGCCGTGCAGGAACAGCACCGGCGCGCCATCGGCCGGGCCGGACTCGATGTAGTGCATCTTCGAGCCGAGCACCTCGGCGAAGTGCGGGGTGAAATCAAAACGGTCGCTGATGGCTTGCACGGCGCTCTCCATTGTTGTTGGCCCCTCGATATTGTCCTAGGCTGGAATCACAAACCACTTCGGGCAGGCGCCAAGCCAAGGACCCGAAATCCGCGGAGGAGCACCATGGGTCGAGTTTCGGAGAAGGTCGCGCTGGTCACCGGCGCAGGCGACGGCATCGGCAAGGCCACGGCCAAGCTGTTCGCAAAAGAAGGCGCGAAGGTGTTCTGCGTCTCGCGCACCGCGTCCAAGCTCGAAGCAGTGGTAGCGGAAATCAAGGCCGCGGGTGGCCAGGCCGCGTTCGCTGCCGCAGATCTTTCTGCACCCGCAGGTGCAGACACGGCGTTCAAGGGACTGATGGCCGCTTACGGTCGCATCGACATCCTGGTCAACGCTGCCGGCGTCGGCTATAGCTGGGCCGAGAAGAGCCCGGGCTCGATGAACGACACCGCGACCTGCGAACCGGACAAGTGGCGCGAGGTGATGGCCATCAACCTCGACTCGCTGTTCTACATGTGCCGGCTAGCCATCCCTCAGATGCAGGCCCAGAAAAGCGGCGCCATCGTGAACGTGGCCTCGATCTACGGAATGATCGGCGTGCCCGACGCCCACGCCTACACCGCGACCAAGGGCGCCATCATCAACTACACGCGCTCGCTCGCGGTGGCCTACATCAAGGACGGCATCCGCTCGAATTGCCTGTGTCCCGGCTTCATCGACACCGGGATGGTCGCGTCGGTGATGCACTACTTCGACGACCCCGCCACCGCGCAGATGATCTCGCCCATGGGCCGTGCCGGCACGCCGCAGGAAATGGCGCTGGCCGCGCTGTACCTGGGCTCGGATGAATCGAGCTACTGCAACGGCACGATGCTGGTGGCGGACGGTGGCACCACGTCGCGCTGACCGGCACGCGTCCACTCCGGCGGCGCCCACAAGTGCTTGAGGCGCTGCACCAGCGGCCCGCGTCTGAACACGTCGCGCCACATGTCGATGAACTCGTGGAAGTTGAGCGTGATGAAGTTGTGCGAGTGGATCTGCCGCGTGATGCCGTATTCGACGGGTACCGACTCCTCGGCGTAGGTGCCGAACCAGCGGTCGAACAGGATGATGACGCCGCCGTAGTTGTGGTCGATGTACTGCGGATTGCGGCCGTGGTGCACGCGATGGTTCGAGGGTGTGTCGAACACGTACTCGAACCAGCGCGGCAATTTTCCAACCGACTCGGTGTGCACGAAATACTGGTAGCTAAGATCCACCGCGTAAAGGAAGAATACGACCGCTGGCGGCACGCCCAGAAATATCAGCGGGCAGAAGAACAGCCACCAGCCGGTGATCGAGTACAGCAGGCTCTGGCGCATGGCGGTGGTGAAATTCATGCGCTCGCTGGAGTGGTGCACCACGTGCGCGCTCCAGAACCAGCGCACGCGATGGCTGGTGCGGTGAAACCAGTAGTAACAGAACTCCACGCCGATGAAGATCGGCAGAACCGTCCACGCGTTCACCGGAACGTCGAACAGCCGGTGCTGGTAGATCCACGCGGTTGCGACGCCGGTGATGAGCAGGTGCGCGATCAGTTCGAACACCTGGTAGCTGCCGCCGAGCGAGAGGTTGGCGAGGATGTCGCGCCAATCGAATTGCGTGCGCTGGCCGCGGCCCGTCATCACTTTCCACTCGATCAGAAAAGCGATGACGAAGATCGGCGACATGCCGATCAGCAGCACCTGCTTCCAGTCGACGTCCGGGCCGAGCATCTGAATCAGCATCTGCGTCATCGCTTCCACGGCAAACCTCCTCGTTCTGATGGGACGCATGCTCGCGTAAAAGCCGTCCCGCGGGATTGACCCGGTCGGCCGCATTTTTGACACTTCTCGCCATGCCTTCCAGCCACCGACCTGCCGAACCCGCTCACGGCGTCGTGCCGGGAAGCTATGTGCGCCTGTTGTACGAATACCTCGAAGCCCGCGGCGTGGACGCGGTGAAACTGCTGGGCGAGGCAGCGCCGAATCCGCAGGGCTCGGGGCCGGGACGCTATCCGGTGGAGCGCTGGCGCCGGCATCTGGAAAAATCGGCGACGCATCTGCACGACTCCGACCTGGGCCTGCACCTGGGCCAGACCGTGACGCCGCGACACTTCGGCGTGATGGGTTATGTGCTGCTCGCCTGCGGCACCCTCGGCGCGGCGCTCACGCGTCTGCACCACTACCAGCGCCTGGTCTACGACGTGAGCCCGATGCGGCTGCGCGCGCAGGCCCAATCGGTGACCTTGGAATGGGGCACGGAACATGGCCGCCCCGGCCGGCTGGTCGACGAAACCGCCATCACCGCGCTGGTGCAGTTTGCGCGCGACGTCACCGGCGAACACGCGAAGATCGAGTCGGTGCACTTCGTCAACGAGCCGCCCGCAGACCTCGCGCCGTATCGCCGCTATTTCGGCGGTGAGGTCTTGTTCGAGCAGGACCGCACGCGAGTGCGCCTGCCGCTGCCGCTGCTCGCCAAGCCCCTGCGCCAGCCGGACGCAGCCTTGCTCGCGCTGCTGGAGCATCAGGCCGAAGCGCTGCTCGCAGACCTGCCGGATGCCGGCGATCTCGAACAGGCGGTACGCCGCGCCGTCGCCGCCAACGCGCGCGAAGGCGAGATCAGCCTGGAGCGCGTCGCCGCCGCATTGCATACCTCGCCGCGCACTCTGCATCGCCGGCTCGATCAACTCGGCCTGGGTTTTCGCGAGCTGCGCGACGACACGCGTCGCAGGCTTGCCGAACAACATTTGTCGGACGCTGGCCTGAGCATCGCCGAGGTCGCGTTGCTGCTCGGTTATTCCGAGCAGAGCGCGTTCACGCGCGCGTTCGGCCGCTGGACCCATACCACGCCGGCGCGTTGGCGCAGGCAGGCCGCAAGCTGAGTTAAGTGCCGCGGCCCAGAATCGTGATGCACGCTGCCGCTTCTTCCACGCCCAGAAACCCGCCGCCGTTTTCGGCAATGGCGAAGCGTGCACCGGGCACCTGGCGCGGTCCGGCTTCACCACGCAATTGCATGACCAACTCGTGCACCTGCGCGAGCCCGGTTGCGCCGATGGGATGGCCCTTGGATTCCAGTCCGCCCGAGGTATTCACCGGAATGCGTCCGCCGAGTTTCGTTGCGCCGGACTCCGCGAGCAGACCACCTGCACCGAGTTCGCAGAACATCAGGTTCTCGGTTTGCAGTATTTCGGCAAAGGCCGAGGCGTCGTGCACTTCGGCCACGGAAATATCCTGCGGCCCGATGCCGGCGATGTCGTAGGCGCGTTTCGCCGCCACATGGCAGATGTGCTGATCGTACTCGGCCAACGAGCGCTTTCTGCCCGCCGCGATGACGCTAGCCATGAGCTTGACCGCGCGCTTCCGGTTGAAGCGCGCCAGCGCCGACTTCGTGCAGATCACGGCCGCGGCCGCGCCATCGCTCACAGGTGAGCACATTGGCAAGGTCAGCGGCCAGGAGACCGGTCGACCGGCCAGCACCTCGTCCACGCTCATGTCCTGCCGGTATTGCGACAGTGGATTCAACGTGGAGTGAAAATGGTTCTTGGCGGCGACGTGCGCGATATGGCGCTGCGTGGTGCCGAAGCGTTGCATGTGGTCGCGCGCGAGGCCGGCGTAGATGTCCATGAACACCGAGCGCGCGGAGTTCCGTTCTGCCTCCTCGTTCGCCGCTGGAATCAGGTTACGCGCCACATCCTTCAGGCCGGCGAGATTGGCTTGCGCGTTGTGCACGTCCCAGCAGCCTTCGAACAGATCGAAGATGCGCTGCTTGTCCTCGACGCACATCTTCTCGCATCCGACCGCGAGCACGACTTCGCCCTGCCCCGCGCGCAGGTAGGTCGCGGCCTGCGCGATCGCGGTGCTGGCGCTGGCACAGGCGTTCTCGACGTTGATGACCGGAATGCCCTCGATACCGGCAGCGGACAAGGCAATCTGTCCGCGCACGGCCTGCTGGTTTTCCAGCGCGCCCTGGCCGACGTTGCCGAACCACACGGCTTCTATTGCGGAGACATCGCAGCCCGCATCGGCCAGCGCGAGGCCCACCGCTTCTGCCGTGAGCTGGCGAAAGGATTTCTGCGGCTGCTTGCCGAACGGCGTCATGCCGACGCCGACGATGAATATCTCCTCTTGCACCGCAACCTCCTCAAGTCTTGCCGAGCAAGGCCAGCAGTTGGCCGGCCGAACCGCGCAGGCATTCATGCCACGGCAGGCCCACGATGGACCGTCCGGTGACGGAGTCGCGGAAAGGCATCTCTTCGCCGTCGCCGATGACGTAGCGGTAGTCCATCGTAACTTCGGTGCCGGGCGCGAGCTCGCTGAGGGCGAACACGAAGCCCAGATGCCAAAGCGCGGTCGGCGCGAACGAGTGATTGATAAAGCACTCGTCGCTCCACTCCGGCGTGAGCGAGAACCAGTCCTCGAACCAGCGTACGCTGGAGCGGCATTCGAGCGAGTCCGCAGGATAGGTGCGCAGCTTCGACTCGGGCCACACGGTGTGGATGTTGTCCGGCGCGGCGATGACTTTGCCGCGTGCGATGGGTTCATCGACGAACAGGCCCTTGCCCGCGTGCGAAATGCCGGAGTCCTCGATCTTGTAGCGCGGCAGAATCAATGCCGGGTTCCCGCGGGCTGACTGTCTGCGGACACGAACAGCTCGGCCGCCTCTTGAGGTGTGAACGAATACTCGCGGCCGCAGAATTCGCAGGTGATGCTGACCTTGGTCTGTTCGGCCACGATGGCGTCCACTTCCTCGCGGCCCAGCGCAATCAGCAGGCGCGAAATGCCGGCGCGGTCGCAGTTGCAGGCCACGTGCACTTCGCGTGGCTTGAAGCGGCGCAGCGGCGGCGCGTCGGCGAAGAGGTTCATCAGAAGACGATCGGGTTCCGTGTCGAGCAGCTCGTCGCTGGTCAAGGTCTGGGCGAGCAGGCGCAGATGCTGCCAGTCGTCCTCGCTTGCCTGGGCCGATTCGACCGGCATGCGTTGCAGCATGAAGCCGGCGAGTTCGTCGCCGCGCACCGCCAGGCGGATCAAGGTGGGTAATTGCTCGGAGCGGGCGAAGTAGGCTTCGAGCGCGTGATGCAGGCGCTCGCCCTCGATCAGCACCACCGCCTGCGTCGCGGCGCGCTTGCTGTCGGCGGGCTCGACCATCAACGCGAGCACGCCGCCTTCGAGCAGCTCGCGAAAACTGCCCTCGAGATCGGCCGGAGCCTTGGCCATGGCGCGTACGCGCAACTGGTGATCGATCTGCGCCACCAGCAACTGCGTCTTGGCGGCGGCGATGGTGCGCGTGGCCGGCAAACCCTGGAATTGCAGGTTGATGCGGCCCTCAATGGTCAGGTGCGTAGCCAGCAGCGGCATCGCCGCCATGGTCTCGCCCAGCAGTTCGCGAATCGCGGGCGAGTAGGCGCGATGGTCGAGCAGTTCGCGCACGCCGACATGCAGGCGCACAAGCGCACCGTGGGCGATGTGGTTGTCGAAGGCGAAGGGGGTGAGGGTATTCATGGGAGGCATATTTGTAGGACTTTCAGCGCGGTGTCGCGCAGCAAACTGTAGGAGGGGCGCGAGCCCCGACCGGCCGCTCGAATTCCGGAGCCAGGTTCGGTGGGCGAGCGACGGTCGGGGGCTCACGCCCCTCCTACAGGAGGCCCACTCCTACGGCGGAGCGAGCTTTTCCTTGAGCAGCCGGTTCACTGCCTCCGGATTGGCCTTGCCCTGCGTGGCCTTCATCACTTGGCCGATGAAGAACGGGAACAGCTTGTCCTTGCCCGCGCGGTAATCGGCCAATTGACCGGGATTGGCGGCCATGACTTTCTCGATGGCCGAGAGAATCGGGCTGTCGTCGGTGATCTGCACCAGACCCTTGGACTTGATGATGCTGTCGGCATCGCCCTCGCCCGCAACCATTGCCTCGAACACGTCCTTTGCAATCTTGCCGGAGATGGTCTTGTCGGCGATGCGCTTGAGCAGCACGGCGAACATCGTCGCGCTGACCGGAGACGAACCCACGTCCTTGCCGAGCTTGTTCAGCGCGCCGAGCAGATCGCCCGTGACCCAGTTGGAGCAGATCTTCGGGTCGGCCTGGCTCTGTGCCACCACGGTCTCGTAGTAGTCAGCGACGGCGGATTCGCCGGTGAGCACGGTGGCGTCGTATTTCGCCAGACCGTACTGGACCATGAAGCGATTGCGCTTGGCTTCCGGCAGTTCCGGCAGGCTCGCGCGTATCAGTTCGAGATCGCGTCCGTCCACGACGACGGGCAACAAATCGGGGTCCGGAAAATAGCGATAGTCGTTGGCGTTTTCCTTGGAGCGCATCGCACGCGTCTCGCCGGTTCCCGGATCGAACAACCGCGTCTCCTGGATGATGCGGCCGCCGGATTCGAGCACTTCGATCTGGCGCTCGATCTCGTACTCGATGGCCTTCTCGACGTAGCGGAAGGAGTTGACGTTCTTGGTCTCGGTGCGCGTGCCGAACTTGGGCGCGCCGCGCTTGCGCACGGACACGTTGGCGTCGCAGCGAAACGAGCCTTCCTGCATGTTGCCGTCGCAGATGCCGATGTAGACGACGAGCTGGTGCAGCTTCTTGAGATAAGCGACCGCCTCCTGCGCCGTGCGAATGTCCGGTTCCGAAACGATCTCGAGCAAGGGCGTGCCGGCGCGATTGAGGTCGATGCCGGTGGCCCCTGCAAACGCTTCGTGCAGGCTCTTGCCCGCGTCCTCTTCCATGTGTGCGCGGGTGATGCCGATGCGCTTGGTCTCACCCTCCGGCAGTTCGATGTCGAGATGACCTGCGAGGACGATCGGCAGTTCGTACTGCGAGATCTGGTAACCCTTGGGCAGATCCGGATAGAAGTAGTGCTTGCGCGCGAAGACGCTGCGCTGCTGCACCTTGGCGTCCACGGACAAACCGAACTTCACCGCCATGCGCAGGGCATCGCGATTCAGCACCGGCAGCACGCCGGGCAGGCCCAGGGTGACGCCGTCGGCCTGCGTGTTCGGCGATGCGCCGTAGGCAGTCGCGGCGCCCGAGAAAATTTTGGATTGCGTCAGAAGCTGGCAGTGCACTTCCAGTCCGATGACGGCCTCCCAGTCACTGTTGCTCATTCGAACCCCTTCGGCATTCTCAGATGCCAGGTCTTGGCCTGCTGATACTGGTGCGCCACGTTCAGCAAGCGCCCTTCCTCGAAGAAATTGCCCATGAGCTGCATGCCCACCGGCAGACCCTCGACGAACCCACAGGGCAGGCTCATGGCCGGGATGCCGGCGAGGTTGGCGGCAATGGTATAGATGTCGTTGAGATACATGGCGACCGGGTCGTCGGTCTTGGCGTTGAGCTTGAATGCGACATCGGTGGTCGTCGGGCCGAGAATCACGTCGCACTGCTCGAAGGCTTTTCGGAAATCGTCGTAGATCAGCTTGCGAACTTTCTGCGCTTTGAGATAGTACGCGTCGTAGTAGCCGTGACTGAGCACGTAGGTGCCGATCATGATGCGGCGCTGCACCTCGGGGCCGAAGCCTTCGCCGCGGCTGCGCTTGTACAGCTCTTCCAGACTCCGCGCCGATTCCGAGCGATGCCCGTAACGCACGCCGTCGAAGCGCGCCAGATTGCTCGATGCTTCCGCGGGTGCCACCACGTAATAGGTCGGCACCGACAGCGGCGCATGCGGCAGCGACACCTCCACGATTTCCGCGCCCAGTTCCGCAAGCTGCTTGACCGCGGACATGACGCAGTCGCGCACCGCTGACGAAAGACCCTCGGAAAAATATTCCTTCGGCAGGCCGATGCGCAGGCCGACGATGGAGCGGTTGATCTGCTGGAGATAGAGATCGACATCACGCTCCACGCTGGTGGAGTCCAGCGGATCGAAGCCCACCATGGCCTGCAGGACCATCGCCGCGTCTTCGGCGCTGCGAGCGACCACGCCGCCCTGATCGAGGCTCGATGCGAACGCGATCATGCCGTAGCGCGAAACCCGGCCGTAGGTCGGCTTGATGCCGGTGAGATTGGTCAGCGCCGCAGGCTGGCGGATGGAGCCGCCGGTGTCGGTCGCGGTTGCAGCGGGCGCAAAGCTGGCGGCAACCGCCGCGACCGAACCGCCACTGGAACCGCCCGGAACGCGCGTCAAATCCCATGGATTTTTCACCGGTCCGTACCAGCTCGTCTCGTTGGACGAGCCCATCGCGAACTCGTCCATGTTGCACTTGCCGAGCATGACCGCGCCGCCATCGGCGTGCAGCTTGCGCACAACGGTGGCGTCGTAAGGCGCAACGAACTTGTCGAGCATGCGGCTGCCGCAACTGGTCCGGACGCCCTGGGTACAGAAGATGTCCTTCTGCGCCAGCGGAATGCCGGTCAAGGGCCCCGCCTTGCCGGCGGCGATCAGCGCGTCGGCCGCGTCGGCCTGTTGCAACGCGATTTCTGGCGTCACGGTGATGAAACTGTTGAGCCGCATGTCGAGCTTGTCGATGCGATCGAGGTAGTGCTGCGTCAGCTCACGGCTGGAGAACTGCCGGCGACGCAGGCTTTCGGAAAGCTGCTTGATGGAAAGGTGGTGCATGAGAAGAGGTGTCAGGCGTCAGGACGCACTTCGCGCTTTAGCCGTTAGGAAAAGATAAGCGGTTGCTGTGCTAACGACTAAAGCGCGAAGCGCGTCCTAACCGCTAGCGACGGCTTCACTCGATGACTTTCGGCACCAGGTACAACCCATCCTGAATCGAAGGCGCGTGGGCCTGGTAGTCGGTTCTGCGGTCGGCTTCGGTCACGGCATCCGGCCGCAGGCGTTGCACCATCGACAGCGGGTGCGCCATCGGCTCCACGTGATCGGTATCGGCCGAGGCCAATTGCCCCACCAGATCGAGGATTCTGGAGAGCTGCGTGGCGTATTGATCCACCTCGCCGGGTCGCAATTCCAGGCGCGCAAGATGCGCAACGACGCGGACTTCATCTGCTGAAAGACTCACCATGGTTACAGTCGAATTCGTTTAAGATGTGCACCGCACAATAGTACCTCTTGAGTTGCGCTTGTGCCTCCCGCCCGGCTCGTTCGGCGGGCCATTCCCAGACCCATACTCCCCGCGAGACGATCCGAAGATGATCGACGTTTTCCGCCGAATGTTTGTGAACGATCTTTCGATCGACCTCGGCACTGCCAACACCCTGATCTACGTTCGCGACGAAGGCATCGTACTGAACGAGCCCTCGGTGGTTGCCATCCGCATCAACGCGCGCGGCACCAAGGAAGTGGCGGCGGTGGGAGTCGAGGCCAAGAAGATGCTCGGCCGCACGCCGGCCAACATCTCCACGCTCAGGCCTCTGCGCGACGGCGTGATTGCCGACTACACCGTGACGGAGAAGATGCTTCAGCACTTCATCCGCAAGGTGCAGAAGGGCCGCATGATGCGGCCGATCACGCGCGTGGTTGTTTGCGTGCCTTACGGCGCGACGCAAGTCGAACGCCGTGCGATCAAGGAGTCGGTCGAGAACGCCGGCGCACGCCGCGTGTGGGTGATCGAAGAACCCATCGCCGCGGCGCTGGGCGCCGGCATCCCGATCCGGGATGCACGCGGTTCGATGGTGGTGGACATCGGCGGTGGCACCTCGGAAGTCGCGGTGGTCTCGCTCGGCGGCATCGTCTACGCCGAGAGCGTGCGCATCGGCGGCGACAAGTTCGACGAGGCCATCGTTTCCTACGTGCGGCGGCAGTACAACATGCTGATCGGCGAAGCCACGGCCGAGCGCATCAAGCACGAAATCGGCACCGCCTTCCCGGGCCACGAAGTGCACGAGATCGACATCGTCGGGCGTCATCTGGCGGCCGGTGTGCCGCGCAATTTCACGATGAATTCCAACGAGATCCTGGACGCTCTTCAGGAACCACTTTCGGGCATCGTCAAGGCAGTCAAGCAGGCGCTGGAACGTACCCCGCCGGAACTGGGCTCGGACGTGGCCGAGCGCGGTATCGTGCTGACCGGCGGCGGCGCGCTGTTGCGCGACATCGACAAGCTGATTTCCGAAGAAACCGGCCTGCCGGTGATCGTGGCAGACGACCCGCTCACCTGCGTGGCCCGCGGCGGCGGCATGGTACTCGACCATCTCGACCGGGAAGGCGAGTTCTATTCTTCCGAGTGACGCCGGACCGCCCTGAATCCGGCCGGAAGGCCACCCCGCGCAACAGCCTCTCGCATTTACATTTACTTTGAACGGCAAGAGTCTGACCCGCTTAAAAAAATCGTGTAAAAAATCCTGAAAAGGCATTGCGAACCTGCGCGGCTGGGTCTAATCTCGCGGCGATTCAATTTTGCGTGAAATGCACGTAGGGCAAGGGCTTTGAAGAGTCTCGACGCCAGCCATCATCGACACCTGTTTCCGCGCGGACCGGGACTGGGGCTGAAGACGTTCGCACTGCTGCTGGTCTGCGGCGGACTGATGGCCGCCGAATTTGACGGCGACCGCCTCAAGAATCCGCGCGAGTGGATGTCGATCGCACTGGCTCCGGTAGTGTGGCTGGCGGAAGTCCCCACCCGCGTCATCGGACTGTCGGATCATCTGGATTCGCGCGAGAACCTGGTCGGCGAGAACGCCGCACTCAAGCGCCGGCAACTCGAACTTGATGCGCAACTCCAGCGCTACGCCGCCCTGGACGCCGAGAACCAGCGCATTCGCGAACTGCTCGACGCCTCGGCGAGGCTCACAGACCACGTCGCGGTGGCGGACATCATCTCCGCCAACCAAGACCCCTATCGCCAGCAGATCACGCTCAACAAGGGCGAGCACGACGGCGTGTATCGCGGCCAGGCCATCCTCGACGCCAATGGCGTGCTCGGGCAGATCGTGCAGGTATACCCCGGCACCTCGGTCGGCTTGCTTGTCAGCGATCCGGATCACGGCGTTCCGGTCGAGCTGGTTCGCAACGGGCTGCAGGCCATTGCGCTCGGACAGGGTTCGGGCGAAGGACTCAAGCTGTCGTTCCTGCCCGCTAACGCCGATGTGGAAAAAGGCGACCTGCTGGTTTCGTCCTCGCTCGGCGGGCGTTTCCCCGGGGGCTACCCGGTGGCGCGCGTGGAATCGGTACAACACACGCCGGGCGGGCACTTCAAGGAGGTGATCGCGACGCCGCTGGCGAGAGTCGGACGCGGGCGCCAGGCTTTGCTGGTGTGGAGCGAACGCGCGACCGTCGATGCAGTGCAGGCCAGCGAGGCCGCGGCCGCGGAAGCGCAGCAGGCAGGCGCGGCCAAGGCGGACGCCAAACCGGGGTCATGACGCCAGAGATTCCGGCTCGATTCTGGCTCAGCCTGCTGTTTGCCCTGCTGCTGCAACTGGTGGCGCTACCGGACCCGATTGCGGTGGCGCGGCCGCTGTGGCTGCCGATGGTGCTGGCGTACTGGATTCTGGTCGAACCTCGCGCCCCCAGCCTGATCGTCGCGTTCGTTCTCGGCATCGTGCTCGACGTGCTGTACAACACGGTGCTTGGCCAGCACGCTGCCTGCTTCCTGGTGATGCTGTACTTCGTGGCCCGCCTGCGCTCGGTGCTGATCCTGCTTCCGTTGTGGCAACTGACCTTCGCCCTGGCCCCGGCCTGGGCAGGCTATTGCCTGCTGATGAGTCTCGTCGACGAGTTGACGCGGCATCGCGCCGACCTTCTGTTCCGCTGGGTTCCGGCGCTATCGACCATTCCGTTCTGGCCGCTGGTGTATCGCCTGCTGAACCGTGCTGCGCCCCCACCGAACGACGAGTAGTCCGTGCAGAGCATCAAGAACCTGCCGCGCGAAAAGTACATGCTCGCCAGCCGCATCGGGCTGGCGGTGCTGGTGTGCCTGGGCTTGAGCGGTGTGCTGCTGTTCCGCTTCGTCAAGCTGCAAGTGCTGGACAACGCGTACTACATCACGCGCGCGGACGAGAACCGCATGCGCCTGACCGCGGTGGCGCCGGTGCGCGGGCTGATGACCGACCGCAACGGCGTGCTGCTGGCCCAGAACACGCCGGCTTTCGTGCTGGAGATCGTGCCCGAGCAGGTCAAGCACATCGATGAGTTGCTGGCGAAGCTGCGTCCCCTGCTGGACCTCAAGGACACCGATATCGCGCGCTTCAAGGAGCGCGTCGCCAAGACTCCGCGTTATCGCGGTGTGCCGCTGCTGAGCAATATGACCCTGGAACAGGTTGCGCGCTTCCAGCTCAATCGCTTCGACTTCGAGGGCGCCGACGTCAACGCCACGCTCACGCGAAGCTATCCGCTGGGCGCGGCTGCGGCGCACGTCGTGGGCTACGTCGGCGGCATCACCGAGGGTGAGTTCAAGACGGTCGAGGCGGCGGCATATCAGGGCCTGACCCAGATCGGCAAGATCGGGGTTGAGAAATCGCACGAAGACGAACTACGCGGCATGCCCGGCGCCAAGATCGTCGAGGCCAATGCCTACGGCCGGCCCTTACGTGAACTCGACTTCCGCCAGGGCTCGCCCGGTCGCAACCTGATTCTCACCCTCGACGCCAAGGCCCAGATCGCGGCCGAGAACGCGCTGGGCGAACTCGACGGTGCGGTGGTAGCCATCGACCCGCGCAACGGCGATGTCATCGCCCTGGTGTCCAAGCCGGGTTTCGATCCGCAACCCTTCGTCGCCGGGATCGATCGCGTCAGCTACAAGGCTCTGCTCGACGATCGCAAGCGCCCGCTCTACAACCGCGCGCTGCAAGGCGCGTATCCGCCCGGCTCGACGATCAAGCCGTTTATGGCGCTGGCCGGGCTGGAGTACGACGTGCTCAACGCCGCGCACGGCGAACAGTGCAATGGCTCCATGAGCCTGGCGGGTTCGCCGCGAAAGTACCGCTGCTGGAAACGCGAGGGCCACGGCTGGATGACGATGGCCAGCGGAGTGATCCAGTCCTGCGACGTGTATTTCTACCAGCTCGCGCAGTCGCTGGGCATCGACCGCATTCACGGCTTTCTCGACGGCTTCGGGCTGGGCCATCCGACGAACGTGGATCTGCCACTGGAAAAAACCGGACTGCTACCCTCGCGCGCGTGGAAGATGCGCGCGCGCAAGGAAGTGTGGTTCCCGGGCGAGACCTTGAGCCTGGGCATCGGCCAGGGTTACCTGACCACCACGCCGATGCAGTTGGCGCAGATCACCGCGCGCATGGCCATGCGCGGCCAGGGCTTCAAGCCACACATCGTGCACGCCACCGAAGATTCGCTAACTGGCGCCCGCGTGACGGTGCAACCGGAGCTGCTGCCGCCGATCCCGCACCGGCACGCCAAGGATTGGGAAACGGTGATCGCCGCGATGGTGGAAGTCACCAGTTCCGCGCGCGGCACCGCCAACCGCGTGTTTCGCGACGCGCCGTACAGCGTCGCCGGCAAGACCGGCACGGCGCAGGTCGCCGGCATGTCGCAGGAAGAACTCAAGGCGCGCAAGCTCGAGGACACGCCGTTTCATCTACGCGATCACGCGCTGTTCGTGGCGTTTGCTCCGGCAGACGACCCGAAAATCGCGGTCGCCGTGATTGCCGAGCACGCGGGTCACGGCGGTTCGGCCGCCGCGCCCATCGCGCGGCAGGTCATGGATCAGTATCTTCTCGGAGAGATTCTGTACGCCCCGCCTGCTCCGCCGGCGCCGAAGACCCGGGCCGCCGTCGCGCCACCCCCGATATCGGACTGATGCGCCCGTGAGCTTTTACCCGTCCACGCACGAATCCAAGACCAGCCTGCGCAAGCTGTTCGACGCGATTCATATCGATCCGATTCTCCTTCTGCTGCTGCTCGCGGTCTGCGCGCTGGGCCTGACCGTGCTGTATTCCGCCTCCGGGCACTCGATCGCCGTTGTCGTCAATCAGGCCGAGCGTCTGGCCCTGGGGCTGGGCGTGATGCTGGTGGCCGCACAGGCACCTCCGGAAATTTACCGGGCCGGTGCGCCGTGGTTCTACGGCCTGGCCCTGGTGCTGTGCGCGCTCACGCTTGGACTTGGCGATCACGCCAAGGGGGCACAGCGGTGGCTGGATTTCGGTGTGCTGCGCTTCCAGCCCTCCGAGCTGATGAAGCTGGGAATGCCGATCATGGTCGCGGGCTTTCTGCACGCATTCACCCTGCCGCCGCGCTGGCACACCGTGACCTTGACCCTGGTCATCATCGGCTTCCCCACGTTCCTGGTGATGATTCAGCCCGACCTGGGGACTTCCCTGCTGATCGTGGCCTCCGGCGCATTCGCGCTGTACCTCGGCGGACTGTCGTGGAAGTTCGTCGGCGGCACTCTGGCCCTGATCGGGGCTGCTGCACCGATCCTCTGGGCGCGGCTGCACGACTACCAGCGCCAGCGGATTCTCACCCTGCTGGACCCCGAATCCGACCCGCTCGGCGCCGGCTACCACATCACCCAGTCCAAGATCGCCATCGGCTCGGGCGGCCTCTACGGCAAGGGCTGGCTGGAGGGCACGCAGGCCAAGCTCGAGTTCCTGCCCGAGTCGCACACCGATTTCATCCTCGCGGTCTACGCCGAAGAACTGGGACTGGTCGGCGTCTGCGGGTTGATCTTGCTGTACCTGTGCATCGTCGCCCGCGGGCTGTACATCGCCCAGCGCGCGCAGGACAGCTTTCAGCGCCTGCTCGCCGGCAGCCTCGCGATGACGTTCTTCGTCTATGTCTTCGTCAACATGGGCATGGTCATCGGGCTGCTGCCCGTGGTGGGCGTGCCGCTGCCGCTAGTGAGTTACGGCGGCACTTCGATGGTCAGCCTGCTGGCGGGCTTCGGCATTCTCATGTCGATCCATACGCACCGGAAGTTGCTCGCTTCATAAGCGGGCAACCGGGTTTGAAAAGTCCACGCCTCGACTCTGGACGGAAGCGTCAAAAAAATGGCCGGCCGGCCCACACTTCATCTTCCGTTGCCGCATCGACCGTTCTTGAACTTTTCACGGAACCGGAGTAGCAACCGTTCCCGGAGCATTCGATTTCGTCGGGGAGTAAGCATGAAAGTCAACGTAACTTGCGGCGCAATAAGAACGCTGCTGTGCATCGTGCTCGCGGTCGCTTCACCCCGAGCGATCGCACTTTCCTTTGCGGTCAACAGCGAAACCGATGCCGTCGACACGAGTCCCGGTGACGGGGTTTGCGTGAGTTCGGCGGGGCAATGCACGCTGCGCGCCGCGATCCAGGAAGCCAATGCCTTGCTTGGTCCCGATTTCATCAGGCTTCCCGCCGGAAACTACGTGTTGACGCTACCGTCTGCCGGTCAGAACAACCCCGACGAGGCAATCCATAACGACGCACATGGCGATCTCGACATCCTCGACGATGTAACGATCAACGGCGCAGAAGCGGCGAGCACGTTCATCGACGGCAACGCCGCAACCCGCGTAATGAATATCTCGGTGCGCACCCCGCAGTCGAGCCGGGGTCCCACGGCGAACGTCTCCAACCTGACGATCCGCAATGGGCGAGGCGACTCCGTGGTGAACGGGGGCGGGATCCACGTTACAGGGCGCAGCACTCTGAACCTGACACGTAGCGTGGTCGAGAACAATCAAAGCCGCCAGTTCGGCGGCGGCATCAGCCTTGCCGGAACACTCGGCCTCAACGAAACCACGATTCGCGGGAATACCCTGCCCCAAAGTGTGTGTGGGGGGCAAACCTCTTCCGGCGGCGGAATCTTCCTCTTCATCAGTGCGGCCGCGACCATCGACAAGAGCACCATCAGCAGCAATTCGGCTTGTCGAGGCGGCGGAATTTACAACGGCGGCGGTACCCTGCGCGTCAAGAACAGCACGATCAGCGGCAACATCGCCAAGGTGCGCGGCGGCGGAATATTTATCAGCGGCGACGCCGCAATAGCCTTCTCGACGATCACGAATAATCGGGCGAACGACAACAGTCCCCCCCAAGCAGACATCCTTTCCGGCGAGAGCAACATCCGTTTCGGCGGAGGGATCTACAACGTCGGAACGCTGCGCATGGGCAATTCGATAGTTGCCGGCAACACCGACGATCGCGACCGCTTCGAGTCCGGCTATTCGCCGGATTGCTGGAGCAGGGCAACGGACAGCTCACCCGGCACGAGATTCACCTCCCTGCGCGGCAATCTCGTCGGCATCGGCAATGCCAACTGCAATCTCCTCGACAGAAGCGGAGGCAACACCGTGTTCGATCGAGTCGGCGTCGCCGACAGCAGCGTCAATACGCCGATCGATCCGCTGCTGTTCGCATTGACCGACAACGGCGGGCCGACACTCACGCACCCGCTGGCATTCGGCAGCCCGGCGATCGATCTCGGCAATGCGATCACACCCCTTGCTTCATTTTTCAATTGCCCGAATCGCGACCAGCGCAACTTCGTCAGACCGATCGACGGCAATAGGGCAGGCGGCGCGCAGTGCGACGCCGGCGCCTATGAGAGCGGCTCGACCGAGGGCCCGATCATTATCGAGTTCGTGGCCAGGCTCCTCGAAGCCTCGGCTGCTTTGTTGGAAACGGAGCCCCCGTTCCAGGTGCAGAACCTGGGAACACCGAGCAAGTGCCTGCAACCTGAGGACGGCAGACCCTCCATCGGCGATCTCATGAGCGCAAAGATCTGTTCGGCCAGCGCAGCTCAGAATGTGCGATTCCGACCCAATACGAATGGATCGTTCCGCATGACGATCGCCGGTCTGTGCGTCGGGAGCCCCCGTGGCTTCGCTAACGGCGCGCGCCTGCAATTGCTGGCCTGCAACGGCAGCACCAGCCAGAGCTTCGTCATCAGCGGCGGGCGCTTCGCTCCGTTCAATGCCCCGGATCAGGTCATGGACCTGAACACGAACAACAACAACGACGTGATCGTCTTTCGGGATGGTGGCAACCCGAATCAGCGGTGGAATAGCTTGCCGAGGCGATAGCACCCGCACGAATTGTGAAGCTACCCTTTGTGCGAGCCCGGCTTCGGCCGGGCAGACTGAACTCGCAGGTCTCAAGCAAAGTCCGAACGAGCATGACCGCTCTCACAGAATACGAATCCCGGCAACTCGCGCTGATCCGCGCCTGGCAATCCGAATCGCCCGGTTGGGGCACACGCCTGCTCGCAAAGCCCGGCAGCAAGATCGCCGGCGCAGTCCAGGCGATGGTGCCGGAGGACGCGCTGCGCGCGGCGCTCGATGGGGTCAATCGCATGGCGGAAAAGCTATCAGGCGACAAATCCATCCTGAAGCGCGCGGGGGTGCAGTCGCTCGATCAATTGCGCGCGCAGGATCTCGAGCTTTGCGACCGACTCATGCGAACAGAGCAGCGTCGCGCCATGGCCATGGCCGGTGTGGGCGGTGCGGCCTTCGGTGTCGCGGGCGCGGCGGGAATGGTGGCGGATGTGCCCACGCTGATCGGGCTGGCGCTGCGCACGATTCATCGCGTCGGCCTGTGCTACGGCGAAGACCTGCGCAACGTGGATCACCGGAAGCTGGCGATAGGCGTGTTTGCGCTGGCTTCTGCCAACAGTCTCGAAGAGAAGCAGACGGCGGTGGTGGCGCTGCGGGATTTCCGGCCGCGCTCGCTGGACGCCGCCGCCTGGCGCGACGGGGTGGAACGCGCGGCGGAGCGTGAACTGGCGAAAGAGGCTGCGGTGTTTTCGCTGCAAAACCTTGCGCGAAAGCTCGGCATCAATCTCGGCCAGCGCAAGGCGGCCGGCGTGGTGCCGGTGCTCGGCGCGCTGATCGGTGGGTCGGTCAACGCCTGGTACCTGTACGACATCGCGCAGGTTTCGCGTTACGTGTTTCAGGAACGCTGGCTGGGCGAGCGCCATTCGCTGGCCGTGCTGACGAAGGCGATCAGCGCTCCGGCGAGCAAGTAAATCCGAGTTGGGCTCTAGACTCTTTGCATTGGGGCGAACAGGTCGATGCCATGTCGAAATAAGCGCAGAAGGACCATCACTTCGTCATCGTCGGCGGCGGCTTCGGGGGCTTGAACGCCGCGCGCCAACTGGGCAGGGCCGGTTGCCTCGTGAGTCTGCTGGACAAGCGCAACTTCCAGCTTTTCCAGCCGCTGCTGTACCAGGTGGCGACCGGCTCGCTCACCACCGGCGACATCGCCATTCCACAGCGCGTGGTGCTGCGCAAGTTTCCCAAAGTGCAGTGCCTGACCTCGACTGCCTTCGATTTCGATCCCGTGCGCAAGCGCCTGATGCATGAGTTCGGCGAACTGGACTACGACACGCTGATCGTCGCGACCGGCGTGAAGCACCACTATTTCGGCCGCGACGAGTGGCGCGAGTTCGCGCCCGGTCTCAAGACCGTGGAGCACGCCATCGAGATGCGCCGCCGGATTTTCAGCGCATTCGAGCTGGCGGAGGTCGAGACCGATCCGGCAATCCGCAAGGAGTTGATGACCTTCGTCATCGTCGGCGGCGGACCCACCGGCGTGGAACTGGCCGGCGCCATCGGCGAACTGGCCAACAAGACCATGGTCAAGGACTTCCGCAATATCGATCCGCGGCAGACGCGGATTCTGCTGGTCGAGGGCGCATCCGAAATCCTTCCTGCGTTTGCGCCCAAGCTGCGCGCGGCGGCAAGGCGGCATCTCGAAGAACTGGGCGTGACCGATGACCGGCACCCTCGTCGAGGACATCGCCGCAGACGAGGTGCGCGTTCGCGCCGGTGACCGCGTGGAGACCCTCCGCACCCGCACCGTGCTGTGGGCCGCGGGCGTGCGCGCCTCGCTGTTCGGCGAAATCCTCGGCGAGCACACCGACGTTGCTTTGGATCGCAGCGGCCGCGTGCAGGTGCAGCCCGACTGCTCGCTGCCAGGTTACTCGGACATCTTCGTGATCGGCGACCTCGCCCGCCTCACCGATTCCGCGGGACGCGAGGTGCCGGGCCTGGCTCCAGCCGCACTTCAGCAGGGCCATTACGTCGCCAAGCTCTTGCTTGCACGTTTGAAGGGATCGCGCACACCCAAGCCGTTCCGCTACTTCGACATGGGCACCATGGCCGTGATCGGCATGAACAAGGCCGTGGGCGACCTCAAGCTGGTCAAGGTCACCGGCATCGTCGGCTGGTTCATGTGGGCCTTCGTGCACATCATGGCGCTGATCGACGGCGCTCAACGCGTCCGCGTATTCGTGCTGTGGAGCTGGAAATATTTCACCCGGAAAATCGGCGATCGACTCGTCACCGGCGCGCCGACCAGGACGCGCGAGCTACGCGCCAAACGCACGCCGGCTCCTGCCGCCTGAGTCCGAAGCGCCCATCGATCATCCTCTTCGACCGACGCAAAGTACCTCTCGTCGGCCGCCGTGACCGAGGCTCGACCGGTCCGCGTTATGAATCGTCCGCCACATCGTTCCGATCTCCGGCACGCGGCAAATCACATCACTCATCACAGCGGCCAGGGGCCGCAGGGCGAACAAAACATGGAAATGAACTGGATCATCGACGCGGGCATCGCGATGGCCGTGGCTGGATTCTTCGTGGCGGCCTGGTATCGCTACAGCCGGCCGGTGCACTTCATGAAAGGCCAGATGCGTCGGGCACCGGAACTGTCCGGATCGACGGCCGAACCCGCCCCGCAGCGGGCAGACGCCGGGCGCCGCACACCGAGCGTGTAGGGATTCTGCAAAGGTCGGTTGCGTGTCCGCGCCAGCGGCCCTACACTTCACTCCCTTTTTTGCTGTCGCGGACCGTCCATCATGAAAGAAGGCATCCATCCCAAGTACGACTTCGTCGTCTTCAAGGACAATGCTGCGGGTCACACCTTCCGTATCCGTTCAACCCTGTCGAGTCGCGACAAGATCGCCTGGGAAGACGGCAAGGAATATCCGCTGATGAACCTGGATACCTCCTCTCGCTCGCACCCGTTCTACACGGGCAAGCAGCGCAACGTGGAAGTCGGCGGCCGGGTCGATCGTTTCAAGAAGCGCTATACCACCGCCAAGGTCTGAGCGGCGTTTCGATATTGCCGACAAGGCCGCGCACTGCGCGGCCTTGTCGTTTCTGAAGCCCTGGCCGCCGAACTTTCGTGGCACGGGCCGTGCGTCGAAGGAAAGCGAAGATTCGGCGCTGCGAAGCGCACTGAATCGGAGCGCCAAGGTCAGCGAGGGCAATCCAGTGCTAGCGGCATCAAGACCAAAATCGCTAAGCTTGCACCTCACTAAGGGCAACCCCGATTCGCGCGGAACTGCGAGCGAGGGCCAGCGAATTCATGTCACTAAAACAGGGAGCTAGCGGATGAGCAGCGCGACCTACAGTCTGGTCAACAACGCCACGGGCGAGAAGATCGACCTTCCCGGCGTCCAGGGCACGCTTGGGCCGGTCGGTCTGGACGTGGGCAAGGTGTACGACAAGCTCGATGTCTTCACCTACGACCCGGGCTTTACCTCGACCTGCTCGACCAAGTCGGCCATCACCTACATCGATGGCGACAACGGCATCCTGCTGTATCGCGGTTACCCGGTGGCACAGCTTGCCGAGCACTGCAATTTCGTCGAGGTAGCTTACCTGATTCTCAACGGCGAACTGCCGAACAAGGACCAACTCGGCGACTTCGATAGCAACATCCGCAAGCACACCATGATCAACGAGGCGCTGAAGAATCTGTTCAGCGGCTTCAACTACGACGCGCATCCCATGGCCATGCTCACCGGCGTGGTGGGCTCGCTGTCGGCGTTCTACCACGACACCACCAACAACAAGGATCCGAGGCACCGCGAGATTTTCGCACACCGCATGATCGCGAAGATCCCGACCATCGCGGCGGCGGCGTACAAGAAATATTTCGGCCAGCCGTTCATGTATCCGCAGAACGGGCTCGACTACTGCTCCAACCTGTTGCACATGATGTTCGCGGTGCCGGCCGAGCCCTACCAAGTCAACCCGGTCGCGGCCAAGGCGCTGGACGTGCTGTTCATCCTGCACGCGGATCACGAGCAGAACGCTTCGACCTCGACCGTGCGGCTTGCGGGTTCCACCGGCTGCAATCCTTACGCGGCCATCGCCTCGGGCATCGCCGCGCTGTGGGGGCCGTCGCATGGTGGCGCCAACGAGGCCGTGCTCAAGATGCTGGAAGAGATCGGCGACGTGAAGAACGTGCAGCCGTTCATGGACAAGGTGAAGGACAAGAATTCCGGCGTGCGCCTGATGGGCTTCGGCCATCGCGTGTACAAGAACTTCGACCCGCGCGCGACCATCATCCGCGAGGAATGCCACAAGGTGCTCAAGGCGCTCAAGGTGAGCGATCCGCAGCTCGACCTGGCGATGAAGCTCGAAGAAATCGCGCTCAACGACGACTACTTCAAGCAGCGCAAGCTTTATCCCAACGTCGATTTCTACTCCGGCATCATCTACAAGGCGCTCGGCATTCCGGTGAACATGTTCACTCCGATGTTCGCCGTGGCGCGCACCGTCGGCTGGGTCGCGCACTGGATCGAAATGGTCTCGGACCCCGGCATGCGCATCGGCCGTCCGCGGCAGGTTTACACCGGGGCGGCGACACGCGATGTGGTGAGCATCGGCGAACGCTGAGCGCATCGCAGTTCGGGTTTAAAGGAGCGCGCTGGAATCCATCACGCACTACCACCGCTCCCATACGGCCGGGTGATGACTTCGAGCAGATGACCGTCAGGGTCGTCGAAATACAGGCCGCGGCCGCCATCGTGGTGGTTTATCTCGCCGACCTGCCGCTTGCCGGGATCGGCCCAATACGCGAATCCACGATTGCGGATTCGGGCGAAGACCCGGTCGAAATCGTCCTCGCCGATCAGGAAGGCATAGTGATGGGGAAAAATCTCGCCGGGCAGATCGAGGAAATCGAGCGAAACCCCGTTGTCGAGTTGAACCACGTGGAACGGTCCGAATCGGGTCGGCTCGGGCAGCCCGAGAATTTCGGCCAGAAACGCGGCCGATTTCCGCTGGTCGCGGCAGCGGACGAAGGTATGGTTGAGTTGCATGCTCACCTTGAGCCCCTCTCGCTCGCCGAACAACCAGCCTGAAACCCGCCGCCCGATCGTTCTTCCGCGGCATTCCCTCGGAAACTGCGGGAAGGGATTTCCTGCTTGGACATGAAAACTCCTCGACGCTTGCGCATCCGTGTGGTCACCATAATCTTCCGGCATCTCGCATAGTCCCGCACGACGCCTTCAACGATGCCCAACCGGAATTCCCGCATGTCATCTTCAAACTCGTCCGTTCCCACTCCTGTACGTCTGGCCGCCACCGTGCTGTTGCTTCGCGACGGCGCCGACGGCGCCGACGGCATAGAGGTCTTCATGGTCGTCCGTCACCAGGAGATCGATTTTGCTTCCGGTGCGCTGGTGTTTCCGGGCGGCAAGCTCGCCGCAGACGACACCGATCCGCGGATACGCATGCGCTGCACCGGCGTCGACGATTTGTCGTCCGACCAGATTGCCCTGCGCGTCGGCGCCATCCGTGAGGCCTTCGAGGAGTGCGGCGTCCTGCTCGCGCGAGCGAGCGGCGACTCTGCGCTGGTCGGGCCAGCGCGGCTCGCGGAAATCGGCGCGCGCTATCGCAAGCCGCTGGATCGCGGGGAGATCGGGATTGCGGAAATGCTCGACACGGAGAACCTGATTCTCGCCTGCGAGGAACTGGTGCCGTTCGCGCACTGGATCACGCCGACGTTCATGCCCAAGCGCTTCGACACTTATTTTTATCTCGCGGTCGCCCCGCCCGAGCAGATCGCTCTGCACGACGGCAGAGAGATGGTGGATTCGGTCTGGCTAAGTCCGGCCGACGCGTTGACCCAGGCCGAAGCCGGTAATCGCACCATCGTTCCCGCAACCCTCATCAACATCCGGAAACTGGGCTTCAGTTCCAATGTCGGCGCGGCTTTGAGCGCTGCCCGCGCGGAGCCGGTGGTCACGGTGCTGCCCGAAGTCGTCGAGCGACCCGGGGGGAAGATGCTGCGCATACCTGCGGAAGCGGGCTACCGGATTACCGAGTTCGCGGCGCCGACGTTGCTCAAGTAAGCAGCGGCGATACCGCCGGCCAGAACGCTGGGTAAACCCCGATCTCAGGACCGCGGAACCTCGTCCTGCAGCAACAAGGCCTGAACCTGCGTCGGAGACAAGCGTCGCGCGGGTTTGCCGTCGACTTGCGACAGCGGCGGATTGCGCAAGGAGTCCGGGTCGAAAACCGCGAGGTCCACGCCCAGCGAGTCGGCTTCCATACATAGCAGCGGTACCTGGGTTTCGCGGCCGTCGGCAAGACGATAGCGGCGCTCGTCCTGTTCGAACACGACACTGCGATCGTGCAGCATCACCTCCACCAGTTCGGGCTGGTCGGCGACCAGATGAATCTGGACACGATGCCCTTCGCCGATGGCGCCGCTGACCGCGCTGCCGGCGAGCCGGGGCTCGTACGCGGACAGGAGTTTCATCACGCGCAGCGCCTGGGTGCGCATGTCGCGCAGCCTGCGCCGGTAGTCTTCGCCGCCGAACAGTGCCTGCCGTTCCAGCACCGCGGCTTCGATCCGTGTGTTATCGACCAGATGGGCGCTGCGCGCAACGCCGAGCCGTTCGGCGGCCTTGAGTTTGGCGACGCGATAGTCCGCATAGCCCTCGTCGCAGATCAGGCGCGCGGCCTCGTCGATTAGTTGCAGGACGCCGGTTTCGCCACGCGGGTTCACGGGACTGCCTCAGAAAAGATCTTCGACCGGCGCTGCGCCGGCAGCCGCCCGGCTGCCACTGTCGGCGCCCGGCACCCTGCCTCCCTGCACGATTTCGAGAATGGCGTCGGGATCGCCTCCGGATGCCAGCAGGCCGGTGCGCCGGTCGATGCGCACAGTGACCAGGCCGGATGGGCGCGGGCGCGCGGTCTCGGCGCGATCCTTCAGCGCCGCGCGCATGAAATCCATCCACATCGGCAGCGCCGCACGCCCGCCGACCTCACCGCGGCCCAGCGGCGCAGGCGTGTCGAAACCCACCCAGACCACCGCCACCAGCTCGCCGTTGAAGCCGTTGAACCAGGCGTCGGTCTCGTCGTTGGTGGTACCGGTCTTGCCGGCGATGTCGCGACGCCCGAGCTTGCGCGCCTCCGCCCCGGTGCCGCGGATAGTGACTTCGCGCAACACGTCATCCACCAGCCACACGACCCCTGCGTCGGCGACTCGCGGCGCGATAGGTGCCCCCGTCGTCGGCGCTGCGACGCCTCCCGGCGGGACCGTCACCGCTTCGCAGGTATCGCACAGGATCGGGGGATTGGCCGTGAACACCGGCTTGCCCGAGCCATCGACGATAGCCTGGATGACGTAGGGTTCCACCTTGTACCCGCCGTTGGCCAGCACCGCGTACGCGCTCGCCATTTCCATCGGCGTGTAAGACCCGGTGCCCAGGGCCATCGACAGGTCGCGCGGCATGCGCTTGCGCTCGAGACCGAAGCGCGTGATGTAGTTGCGCGCGGTCTCCACGCCCACCTCCTGCAGCAGGCGGATCGAAACCAGATTCCGCGAGTGCACCAACGCCTCGCGCAAGCGCATCGGGCCCTTGAAATCGCCGTCGAAATTTTCGGGGCGCCAGGCGCCTTCCAGTTGCGAGTCCTCGAACACTACCGGCGCATCGAGCATTACGCTCGCAGGGGTGTACCCCTTGTCGAACGCCGCGGCGAACAGGAAGGGTTTGAAACCGCTCCCCGGCTGGCGCTGCGCCTGGGTGACGTGGTTGTACTTGTTGAGCAGGAAATCGTAACCGCCGACCATGGCTTCGACGGCGCCGCTGCGCGGATCGATCGCCACCAGCGCACCCTGCACTTCCGGAATCTGCGACAGCCGCCAGCGATCGGCGTCCGCACGCACGCGCACGACGTCGCCCGCGACCAGCGGCTTCTTCGGCGAAATCTTTGCCCACTTGAAGTCTTCGGCCTGCACCTCGACCAGTCGCCGGCCCGAACTCAGGACGGTCAGCTTGTCGGCGCCAACGCCCACGACTACCGCCGCTTCCAGTCCGGAGACCGAGGGTCGCTGCGCGAGAAAGTCGTCGATGGCGGTGCGTCGCTCTCCAGTCTCGCTGAGCAGTTCTGCAGGCAGCCGCGCTTCCGGTCCGCGCCAGCCGTGACGTTCTTCGTAAGCCAACAGCGCGGTGCGCAAGGCGCGATTCGCCGCTTCCTGTCGAACCGAGCCGACCGTGGCCGTAACCTGGTAACCCTCGGTGTAGGCGCGTTCGCCGAATTTCGCGACCAGCTCGGCGCGCACCATCTCGGCCACGAAGTGGGCGTCGGTCTGAACCTGCGGCCCCAGCGATTTGACCCGCAGCGGCTCGGCGAGCGCGGCCTGGTAATCCAGCTCCGACAGTTTTTCGAGATAGCGCAGACGCCGCAGCACGTAGTCGCGGCGCTCCTTGGCCCGATCCGGCGAGCTGACCGGATTGTCTCGCGAAGGCGCCTTGGGCAGTCCGGCCAGCATCGCGGCCTCGGCCCAGGACAGGCTCGTTACGTCGTGACCGAAATAAACCTGGCTCGCGGCGCCCACGCCGTACGCCCGCTGACCGAGAAAAATCTTGTTGAGATAGGTCTCCAGAATCTCCTTCTTGCTCATCTCCCGCTCGATGCGCAGCGCCAGCAGGATTTCCCTGATCTTGCGCTCGTAGCTGCGCTGTGGCGTGAGGAACACGTTGCGCGCGAGCTGCATGGTGATGGTGCTGCCGCCCTGAGTTTTCTCGCCGGTCGCGGCCAGCTTGAACGAGGCGCGCACCAGCCCGCGCCAGTCCACGCCGGGATGCTCGAAGAAGCGGTCGTCCTCCGCCGCGAGGAAGGCATCGACCACTTTTTGCGGAAGCTGGTCGAAAGACAGCGGCGCGCGCCGCTCGGCGCCGAACTCGCCGATCAGCTTGCCGTCACTGGTGAACACCCGCAGTGGTACTTGCAGCTTGAGTTCGCGCAGGGAAGCGACCGCGGGCAAGGTCGGCGAGTAGTACCACTCCGCCAGATAGAACAGGACGAACGGCGTACTAAAGCCCAGGATCAACAGGCCGATAAAGAACCGGAGCACGAGGCGCCGGGGTCGGGAAACGACTTCTGATTGGGACACGTAAGGGTTTTTTCGCAGATCCTGCGCCTGTGCGATTCGCGGTCCGGTCATGCAGCAACATCGCAATAGTTGTTGCTGCAACCGATGCTTACGCATCAAACCGCCTAGGCTATATTAGGTCCGAACGCGGATGGCGTCATTCGTCCGACAGGACACGAGGTTTTGCGGTGGGCCGCGGGAGCGGATAAGAACGCGATGTCGATCTTGCATGCACTGTTCGGCGCAAAGAAAGAGGAGTTGGTCGGGCTCGACATCAGTTCCAGCGCCGTCAAACTGCTGGAACTGACTCGCGACGGCGAGCGCTTCCGCGTGGAAACCTACGCGGTCGAGCCGCTGCCTGCCGGAGCGGTGAACGAAAAGCAGATCGTGGACCCCCGGCTGGTCGGCGAAGCGATCAAGCGTGCAGTGGATCGCGCGGGCACGAAGACCCGGCAGGTCGCGCTGGCGGTGGCGGGGGCCTCGGTCATCACCAAGGTCGTGCAGATGTCAGCAGCCCTGTCCGATCACGACATGGAAGAACAGATCAAGGCACAGGCCGATCAGTACATCGCCTACCCGATCGAGGACGTCAACCTGGATTTCCAGGTGGTCGGCCAGAGCGACAAGGGCAGCGGCAACGCCGATGTGCTGCTGGCGGCCTGTCGCAAGGAACAGGTCGAGAGCCGCTGTGCCGCAGCCGAACTCGCCGGCCTGATGCCCAAGGTGGTGGACATCGAGGCCTACGCGCTGGAAAACGCCTGCCAGTTCCTGCAGCACCAGATGCCCGCCCGCGGCGCCAGGAAGACCATCGCGGTGGTGGACGTGGGCGCCAGCACCACGTCCCTGCTGGTGCTGCACGACCAGCAGACGGTGTACACGCGCGATCAGAATTTCGGCGGCAAGCAGTTGACCGAGGAGATCATGCGGCAGTTCGGCATGAGCTTCGAGGACGCCGGCAAGGCCAAGAAATTCCGCAATCTGCCGGAGAGCTACGAGTCCGAGGTTCTGCCCGGTTTCATCGCCGACCTGGGCCAGCAGATCGACCGGTCCTTGCAGTTTTTTTTCGCCGCGTCGAGCAAGCACAACACCATCGACCAGCTCATCCTGGCCGGCGGCTGCGCGCACATTCCCAGCGTCGATCGTCAGGTGCAGCAGCGCCTGGGCATTCCCACGATCGTCGCGCGACCGTTCGCGACGATGAGTATCTCGCCGAAGGCGCGGCCTTCGGTGCTGGCCAAGGACGAGGCCTCGATGCTGATCGCGCTGGGCCTGGCCTATCGCGCGTTCGACGTGCAGGTCTGATCGATGACCCGCATCAATCTGCTGGACTGGCGAGCGCGTCGCCGCGAACTGCACCGTCAGCGCTTCATAGCGATGCTCGCGGCCGGGGTGGTCGCGGCCGCAGCGGTGTTCGGCATCGCTGTCGTGCTGATGAACCAGGCGATCGACACGCAGCAGCGGCGCAACGATTTTCTGCGCCAGCAGCTCGCCGACGTCGATCTCAAGATCAAGGAAATCCAGGAGCTGGAAAAGGTCAAGAGCAACCTGCTGGCGCGCATGCAGGTGATCGAGCAGTTGCAGGCCTCGCGCAGCGCGACCGTTCATTTCTTCGACGAAGTGGTCAACACCCTGCCCGACGGCGTGACCCTGACCCTCATCAAGCAGACCGGCGCGGCCGTAACGATAGAAGGCGCGGCCGAGTCCAACGGTCGCGTCTCCACTTACATGAAGAACCTGGAGGCCTCGATCTGGTTCGACGACCCGAAACTGGTCGTCATCAAGACCTCGGAAGCCGACAGCCAGCGGCGCAGCGACTTCACTTTGCAGGTGAAAAACCTCACCAACCCGACGCGCCTGCCGGTGGAAACTCCCAGCGAGGAGATCGAGGAATGAATCTCCAGACCGCCATCGCCGATCTGCGCTCCCTGGACCTTCAGAATCCCGGAATCTGGCCGACATGGGTTCATGTGGCGGCCGCGATTCTGGCCTGCGTGATCCTGGTGCTCGCGGGCACCTGGTTCAAGCTGATGCCCATGAGCGAGCAGCTCGGTGCGGCCAAGCAACAGGAAAAGGCCTTGTTCTCGGAATTCGAACGCAAGCAGAAGAAGGTGGCGTCCCTGGATGCGTACAAGCAGCAGTTGCGCGAGATGGAACGATCCTTCGGCGCCATGCTGCGGCAGCTTCCGAGTCGCAGCGAGGTGGCCAATCTGCTCAACGATATTTCGCAGGCCAGAGTGGCGAGCAGCCTGGAAGAGGAATTGTTCCAGCCGCAACCGGAGGCGCCGAAGGAGTTCTATGCCGAGATTCCGAACCAGATCGTCGTCACCGGCAGCTACCACGAGATGGGCAGCTTCGTCAGCGGCGTGGCCTCGCTGCCGCGCATCGTGACCATCGACGGGGTTGAAATTCGCGCGGCCAAACCGGCGACCGGCAGTCGCGGCGACAAGCTGGCGCCCCTGTCTCCCGGCGACCTGCGCATGACCGCGGTGGCCAAGACTTATCGCTACCTCGACGAGTCCGAAATCGAAGCGGCAACAGCCGAGAAGACCAAGGCGCAAAAAGGCGCGCGCAAGAAGAAATGAACACGGTCCGTACGCTTGCGTTTATTGCCCTGCTCGCCCCCGTTCTGGCTGGCTGCGGCAGCAGCATGCAGGACCTCGAACAGCGCGTGTCCGAAGTGAAAAGCCGCAAGTCGAAGCAGATCGAACCGATTCCGCAGATCGAACAGTTCGAAGCCTTCGCCTACCTGCCGCAGGACCGGCGCGATCCGTTCCAGCAATCGGAAGCCGAGCCTTCGGCGCAGCTCGCGGCCGGGCCGCGTCCCGATCTCAACCGCAGCCGCGAGCCGCTCGAAGAGTTCCCGCTGGATGCCCTGCGCATGCAGGGCATCATCGAAACGCCGCGGGTGGTCTACGCGCTGGTCCAGGCGCCGGACGGCGTGATTCACAAGGTCGCCGTGGGCAATCACCTGGGGCAAAACTACGGCCAGGTGAAGGGCATCGCCGAGTCCGAGATCACCCTTGCGGAAATCGTCCCCGACGGCTTCGGCGGCTGGATCTCGCGATCCGCCAGCCTGGCGCTGTCGGAATAGACTCTGGAGCATGCAGCCGATGAAGACGCGTTTCGAATTCGCTACCCGCACGACCTGCGCGTGGATAGCGCTGCTCGGCTTGTTGCTTGGCGCGACGCAGGCGGTTGCGCAGACCCGCTCCCTGCAATCCATCGAAGCGGTTGCGCTGGAAGGCGAGAAGCTGCTGCTCACCCTGACCTTGTCGGAAGCGGCGCCGACACCCACGGTGTTCATGGTCGATCAGCCGCCGCGCCTGTCGCTGGACCTGCCCGATACGCAACTCGAAGTAGCGGAACGCAACCGGCGCCTGAACATCGGTGTCGTGCGCGGCGTGACGGCGGCGCAGGCTGGCGGACGCACGCGCCTGGTGCTGGAACTGACGCAGGCCACTACACATTCCGTGCGGGTCGAAGGCAAGCAGATCTTTCTGGTGGTCGATGGTGCGCTGGGTGCCGCTGCTGCATCCCCTGCGGCGATACCTGCCGCGCCCGGAATCAGCGCCATCGACTTCCGTCGCGGCGACAAGGGCGAGGGCCGGGTCGTGATCGCGCTGACCCGTGCCGCAACGCCGGTGGACGTGGTGCAGGAAGGCGGCAAGATCATCGCGCGATTCAAGAACGCTTCGATTCCCGATGCGCTGGTGCGTCGTCTCGACGTGCTGGATTTCGCCACGCCGGTGAAGTTCGTCGACGCGGTGCGCTCCGGCATCAACACCGAGGTCGTGGTCACGCCCAGCAGCGGCGCCGAGTTCGAGCAGGTGGCCTACCAGTCGGGCTCGGTGTTCACCATCGAACTGCAACCGCTGTCCAAGGAAAAACTGGAAGAGCGCAGGCTGCGCGCACCCGAATATACGGGCGAAAAAATTTCGCTGTCCTTCCAGAGCGTGGACATCCGCTCGCTCCTGCAGATCATCGCCGACGTGGCCGGCACCAACATGGTGGTGTCGGATTCGGTCAGCGGCAGCATCGCCATCCGCCTGCAGAACGTGCCCTGGGACCAGGCGCTGGACATCATCCTGCGCACCAAGGGTCTGGGCGTGCGCCGCGACGGCAACGTGATGCTGGTCGCGCCACTCACCGAACTGGCCGAGCGCGACAAGGTTGAACTGGAGTCGCAGAAGCAGCACGCCGAACTGGCGCCGCTGCGCACCGAGCTGATCCAGATCAACTACGCCAAGGCCGCCGACATCGCGGCGCTGCTCAAGGCCGGCGAAGACACCATCCTGTCGGAGCGCGGCCGGGTCAACGTGGACGAGCGCACCAATTCGCTGCTGGTGCTGGAGACGCGCGAGACCCTCTCCACCATCCGCGCGCTGATCGCGCAGCTCGACGTGCCGGTCAAGCAGGTGCTGATCGAAGCGCGCATCGTCATCGCCAACAACGATTACTCGAAGGAACTCGGCGCGCGCTTCGGCATCAGCTCGCGCAGCCAGAGCGGCGACGTGGTCACCACTTCGGGCAGCGCCGCTGCCGCGGGCTCGACCGCGCAAACCGGCAACTTCCCCGGCCCGGCCAACATCAATGATCGCTTCAACATCAGCCTGCCGGCGAGCAGCAATGCCGGGCGCATCGGGCTTGCGATTCTGGGCGCGAACTACCTGGTCGATCTGGAGCTGTCCGCGCTCCAGGCCGAGGGACGCGGCGAAGTGGTGTCCAGCCCGCGAGTGCTCACCGCCAATGCCAAGCAGGCCTCGATCGAGCAGGGCGTGGAAATTCCCTTCCAGCAGAACTCGTCCAGCGGCGCCACCAACATCCAGTTCAAGAAGGCGGTGCTGAGCCTGACCGTGACGCCGCAGATCACGCCGGACAATCGCGTGATCATGGATTTGAACGTGACCCAGGACAACATCGGCGACATCGTGCCCACCGGCGACGGCGGCACCGCGCCGGCGATCAACACGCGCGAGGTCACGACGCAGGCGCTGGTGGATAACGGCGCCACCGTGGTGCTCGGCGGCATCTTCGTGCAGGAGAACCGCAACGACATCGACAAGGTGCCTTTCCTGGGCGACATCCCGATCCTCGGCGCCGCATTCCGCAACCGGCTCACCGTCTCGAACAAGGACGAACTGCTGATTTTCGTGACGCCGAAAATTCTGCTGGAAGGGTTGAGCATCCGGTGAGCGTCGAGCGTGCGACCACTATCTGCGGGGACGTGTTCTTTGTCGGATAACCTGGGAGCCGCAAGGTGTTAGCCACCTCGATCAGCGGTTTGAAAGACTCAGGTCCGAGTTACCTGGCAGTCCGCCGATGTTATCCGGCGGGTTCTGTCGCCTAGTTCGGCATTAGGGGTGCATGGAAAGTAACGTCGACCTCATAGCCAAAGATCTGAAGCTTCGATCCGAGGCGATGGCTGCTGGCGCTGCGATGCCCGCGAAGGACAGTGAACACCCTGAAACTGATTTGATACTTCGACAATCGCTAAGCACAGGCAGTGAGCTAATGGTCTCCTGTGCTGCTCTTGCATTAGGGCCCCACGAACTCGCGGTCAATGTCCTAATTCGCTCGCTCATTGAGCTTGGGTTGAAAGGCCACTGGGCAACTCTATCTCGCGAGAATTCCAGGCACCTATTGGCTTCCTCGAAAGAGCAGGTCAAAACCATCTTTAAGGCCAACGCGAAGACGGGGATCGCAAGAATTGTTGACAGTGGCGGGAATGATCGAACGGCAGAGTTCTTAGCTAGCGGCCGCGCGGAGCGAGAACAAAAGCAGACTTCCCTCGAAACATTGGCACAGCAGTGCGGGCTGCACGACATTTACAATGTCTTCTACCGCTTCCAATCGATGCATACACATGGAAATGACGTGTCTGATAGATCCCAGGAAACTAGGGCTGTCACCCTATGCTGCGTGGGCGCCTTCTCAATGTTTTTAGGGCACGTAGGTGTCCGTTGGCTCGTGTCTCGCAGCCGGCCGGACAACGAGGAGATCCGGAACCTTCTCGGATTGAATTCCAGCGTGCACTAACAATTCATACATGGACTCCTCCCGCAACCCGCAGGTGAAGTGAATCGCTGATCGAGGCGTGTGAAGGTGGTTGCAGTCGTACATTCGGCTTCATCGAGGGTCTGCCAAGCAGACCGAGCCTTCATGGAAATTCGCGCCGGGAGAGCCACACGTTCGCAACGAGCTTTTCCGCGCTCACGCTTGTTATCGGCTTTCTCTTCCGGACGGTCCGACCGTCTACGCCATGATCTGCTGTCTTCTCCTGCGCAACCGTTGAAGGGTCTTCTGTCGC